>NZ_JBHZOX010000019.1:0-32477 GCF_042787905.1 Priestia sp. YIM B13551 | reverse complement strand
AGGTCAAAAAGTAACGTTTGATATCGAACAAGGGCAACGTGGAGCACAAGCTGCTAACGTTCATAAAGTAGCATAATTAAAATGAGTAAAAAAGACTCCACCTGGGAGTCTTTTTTTACTTTTGATTCCATTATCTAGCAAAAAACGTATTATATCTACTTTTAAAATCTAGATATAATAGAAAAACCAGAGTTTTAAGTCTGGTTTCTAGATAAAACGAACGGTACAAGGTATGGACTAGTTATACCATATATTAGAAATATAAAGCAAATATGGCATATTTATTTAGTGGGAATTTTGATTTCAGTTAAAGAAGTGCCAGAAATTTTTTTAGGGATTTATCCAAAAGGCAGCCAGAAATTATTTTTGATGGGGATTAGGTGACGCATCTAAAAGCCGTTTTTTAGCACTCATTTTATGGCCACACAAAGGACACTTTGGATGATTTTCATAAGAGAAGTTTTTTCTCATCCAACCATTACATTCTTCTGACTCACATTCCCAAGTCTCTGTTCGTTCTTTTGGTAAGGGATCTTGATCTTTCTTCCTATGGTTATAATACATAACTACATCATCCTTCCTCCTAAATAGTATACCTTTTAAAAAAGAAATAGTAGGAACCATATCTTTCTAAATTACATTACTCTTTATAGGCACTATAAGAATTTATAAATACACGGAAGCGCGGATAAAATAAGGCATGGGTTCGCCTTGTACAGATGTGTTAGAACAAGATATTCGTGGGTAGTAACACTGATTTACAATACGCAGGAATGAATAAGCAGGATCTCTGGTCAAAGAGTACTTTTCCCATTTCTGAATTTAAGTAAGAGAAGGAGCACGAAACAGTTGAAAAATTTTTCTGATTTTCATTTAAGTAAAGACATTGAAAAGGCAGTTCATAACTTGGGTTTTGAAGAGGCTACGCCGATTCAAGCTGAAGCTATTCCAATAGCTATGACGGGTAAAGATCTAATTGGACAAGCTCAAACCGGTACTGGAAAGACAACAGCTTTTGGCATACCCCTTATAGAGCGAGTTGAGCTTGCTGAGGAAACGATTCAGGGAATCGTTCTGGCACCGACACGTGAACTGGCGATTCAAGTAGCTGAAGAATTAAATCGAATTGGACAGGTAAAAGGAGTTAAAACATTACCCATTTATGGGGGGCAGGACATTAATCGTCAAATCAAGGCCCTTAAGAAAAGGCCGCATATTATCTCAGCAACTCCAGGACGTCTTATGGATCATATGAAAAGAAGAACCATTCGTTTAAATTACATTCGTACAGCTGTTCTGGATGAAGCAGATGAGATGTTAAACATGGGTTTTATTGAAGATATTCAAACGATTCTTGGTGGCATCTCTTCTCCCCATCAAACCTTACTATTTTCAGCAACCATGTCCAAGCAAGTACAAAGTTTAGCCCAGAAATTTATGAACACTCCTGAACTCGTGCAAGTAAAAGCGAAGGAGTTAACGGTAAAGAATATTGAGCAACAGTATATAGAAATTCCAGAAAATCAAAAATTTGATGTTCTTTGCAATCTTGTAGACCTTCAATCACCAGACCTTGCCATTGTGTTTGGGCGCACAAAAAAACGTGTGGATGAACTTGCTGAAGGGCTAAAAAAGCGTGGGTATGCAGCAGAAGGCATTCATGGAGACCTTACCCAATCAAAACGTACCGATGTGATTCGTCAATTCAAGGAGCATACGATTGAGATTATGGTCGCAACCGACGTTGCAGCAAGAGGACTTGATATTACAGGTGTTAGTCATGTCTATAATTTTGATATCCCTCAGGACCCTGAAAGCTACGTTCATCGTATTGGGCGAACAGGACGGGCGGGTAGTAAGGGATTGGCAGTTACATTTATAACGCCGAGAGAACGTCATCACTTAAAAGTGATCGAAGATGTCACGAAAACCAGAATGTCTAGACAATCACCTCCTACTTTCAGTGAAGTAATGGCAGGAAATCAGGAAGCAGTCATTCACCGTATTTTGAGTACCATCGACAAGAGAGAGTTCGAGGAATATAAGCCTATGGCGAAAAAGCTATTAGAAGAAGTGGATTCTGTTTCCTTACTGTCAGCCACTTTAAAGCTCTTAACAAAAGAATCGAATATGGCTCCCGTCCAATTGACTGAAGTGGCACCACTTCGTAATAAAAAGGCAAGAGCAGAACGTAGGAGAGGCAGAGGTAGAAAAGAGACAGTAGGCCGTAAAAAAAATTATAGAAAATAATCCCTTACTGTTTTATGACTATCTACTTCATTAGTAGGTATGAAGGCTTATCACACCGTACAGTGTTAAAGTACAACTATTCCTTCATGAACCAACAATCGAAGAAGGGCTGCTCATTATTTAAAATGTATACCATAATGAAGAAAACCTACACTAGTCGATGTAAACCTTTCTCAGCTTCATTACAAGAATTACTTGACGACTTTAATCATTATCCTTACGTTTGTCGAGAAGATCTAGCAAAAAAACTGGGTACAGATAAAGAATCTTAGGAGATTTAAACTATATCTTAAGGTAAATGAAAGTGAAAATTTTATTATTTCTAATACAGGAGAGGATGAGGGCTATGAGCGAAAACCTATTTACTAATGGAGAAATAGTAAGTATAAGAGTATCTAATGAATTAGTGACAATCTTAAAAAATCATTATGTAAAAAACATGAAAAGATACTCTTATACAGTCGACAAATACCCAAATACTTTTTTCTTTGAAGAAGAATTAATGAAATACGAATAACAATTACTACTGAATGAGTTCTGGTAAAAAGGACTTTTAAAGCAAAAACAGACTCTGAAGATAGAGTCTGTTTTTTATTATGGTTTCTTATGCTTTACGTACGTTTGTCGCTTGTGGTCCACGTTGCCCTTGTTCGATATCAAAAGTCACTTCTTGACCTTCATCCAAGGATTTAAAACCGTCACCTTGAATAGCTGAGAAGTGAACAAACACATCTTCTCCACCTTCACGCTCGATAAATCCAAAACCTTTGTCGGCATTAAACCATTTCACTTTACCGTGTTCCATTTTGTTGCCTCCTAGAATATAGAAAATAAACCAGATTATAATTAAACCTAGCTTATTTATTATATTATCCCAATAAAGACATCTTAAACTTAAATTAATTTGATCTTTCTAACGTGCTTTATCATTACCCACTTCACTAAAAGATTATTAGGGTATGATTATATACATCATAATGAGGTTATCATGCAAAAACTTCAAAATATTTATAAGTGACCTTCTAAACATGGAAATGATGGAAGATCGAAAATTACCCGTTGTCCACACAATGCATTATGCATTGTATTCATCAATATGAACCTAAATTAGATGAGAGAGCACAATGGGACCGGTCTGTCCAAAAAGAAAGGGAAGTTTACAAAAAAAATTTGAATAGTGGCGTAAAAATACATTCTATTAGATAGGAATCTATATACCTTTTTCATATAAATGCAACCTACGCGCTAGAATCCGTAAACTTGTTTACAAATAAAAAATGACGCCGTTTTAGGCGCCATTTTTCACAGAATAGAGAAGGACACACCCTATGCACGGGCGGTACGCTTAACACATCGTCTTGATTTGATAATACCCAGTGTTCAACTTTAATAAACCTTTGGTGATGACGATTTATGCAAAATATCTGCATGGAGGTAAGTCTACACATAATCTGGATTTTTGCGTGTAAATAAATAACAAAAAAACAAAGTTAAATTGTCTTTCTGTACACCTCACCTATGATTTATGTCATTTATAAGAGATTATTTTTCCTCATATTTTAAAGGCAAGGGGGAGAAATCATTTTTTGTAACTGATTGTTTAAAAACTAAATTCCTATGCTCTCTCTCTTCTAATAAATCTCTAATCTCTTTACATAAATGAATTCCCATATTCAATAATTCGATTTCTTGTGACATCCGATTTGCTCCCTCTTGAATAAGTTTATAAAAAATTTTACGTAAAATGAAAAAAGTCTTTGAAATGGGACAATAATTATCTTTGTGAAAGGATTTGATTGAAGGAGCAGAGCATATATGCAGAAATAAAGGCAAATGGGTGTTTAATTTATAAATTTATATTACTTTATAAAAATCAAAACAAGGCACCTTTTCTATCTATTGTAGATACACGAGGTTATTTAACAGCTTGTTTTAATTCCTTTCCTGCTTTAAAGGAAGCAATTTTTGAAGCAGGAATCTGCATTGTTTCACCTGTTTGAGGGTTTCGACCTGTTCGTTCTGCACGTTCTCGTACTTCAAATGTACCAAAGCCAATTAGTTGGATTTTTTCTTCCTTGGCAAGTTCGGCAGCAATTGTTTCAAATACTACATTCACAGCTTTTGTAGCGTCTTTCTGTGTTAGATCTGCTTTTGTTGCAACGGCACTTATTAGTTCCATTTTATTCATAGTCAAACACCTCATTTCATTTGTTTAAGCAAGTATATTAGGGGAATAATCTAGCTTTTATGCACTTGCTCTCTTATAAGATTAGATAAAAGTAGGTAAATACCCTTTAATTAATATACAATATATAACAAATTCTTTAATACAGTTAATTTTCTATAGTTATAATAAACGCATGTCCCACAGAAACTTAAAATAAAAAGAACCCAATCAGTTGGGGAGTTTATTGGAGCTTCTTCTCTTAGAGCCACAGGTAATCAATATTAAAACAAGAAGGACCTTTACTTAGGGGTCTTCTTTTACCGATAATTCACATTACGTAAAATCATTTATAATAAATTGTACTTAATAAAAAAGAATCCTTTGCTGATAGGCAAAGGATTTTCAAATTTATCGGAATAGGGGGAATATGTTATTAGTTTGGACAGTTTTATAGATTAATATACAGGAGAGATTAAAGAATTATATTTTTTATTTTAAAATCCATTTTGCCAATAACCCGTTTTTGCTAAATGGAGAGACTTTCTCTTTCAAGAAATACACAGATGTAATCAAGTAAATATTAAATTATTTATTGAATATTAAACATTTCATTATTTACACTTAACCCAGGCAAATATGAACTTTTACTTCTTATCCTATACGAATCTATCTTCTATTTCTCTTCCGAAAAATTGTTATATATACGACAAATAAACAATAAATCTATAAGTATTTAATTTTAATATGTTTTAAATAACGTGAATTAAATCTAAAATAAAAAACTAATTTCTTTTATATAAAACAGTAAATGAATAAACGACCTTACAAAAATATTAGTTTCACTATTTACTCTACCTGACGACAAATTAGTTCTTTTTCTACAAGATAGGTAAATGATATAACTATTTTTAATAAAGTATGTTTGGTTTTACTTAATGATACAACGAAAAGCGAAACTAAACATAATCAACTTTATATAAACTAGAATTACATATCGTATACATGGTCTAAGTATATGACATAACGTATAAAAAGGTGTAATTTTTGACAGTATCTACAACATAAAAAATACCTTACATTACTGTTGTTAAATGACAATAAAGATGTTCAAACGAGTAAATACAATTGCTACATTACATTTATTAATGGCGTTTAAAAACGTTAGTCATGTTGTTATTCCATTAAAGGTCCTTCTAATGGAATAAGACTTATTGATTTCACGGCAGTTAAGTTATAGAAGGATTTTTATAATTAAAACAGAATAAATAAATAACTAAAATTACATAATTTGTAAGTTTAGTTATTTATCATTTAGGTATCAATTGATCAATACGAAAGAATAGTGAAAAAAGGAGGAAATTTAGAATGACGCATCCCGCATTAAAAATGTACGACTACCACGTATGGGCAAATGGAGTTATAATTGATCGTTTGAAAGAACTTCCAGAAGACATTTATCATAAGGGAATTCAGAGTGGTTTTTCTTCGATATCAAAAGTGTTGTCTCACATTTATCTCACAGATTACGCATGGTTTGACATAATCTCAGGTAAAAGTATGAATGAAGCAATGACGTCTACGGATCAATTAAGAGAAGAGGTGGAAACGAAAAGTATTGAGGAAATGAAAAAAATATTTCTAGACTTATCTGAACGAAACAAAGCACTTCTGAACAATCAAGAAGATATTGAAAGGTTGATTGAGGTGGATAACCCATATGCTGGGTTGCTTGAAACTTCCATTTCTGAATCGGTACTACACGTTGTCACTCACGGATCCTATCATCGTGGCAATATAGCTACCATGTTGCGGCAAATGGGACACACCTCCGTGATGCAAGATTATGGACTTTACCTATTCATGCCCCAATCTTCATGATTACTCGGCTTGGGGTCTTATATATTTTTGTGAAAAAATTATTCAATTATTATCATTTGTTTAAAAGAATTCTAACTTAAAAGTTAGGGTTATTTTCTCTTTTGTATATAGAATAGGGTGTTCTTTTTGAAAAAATTGATTTGAACAGTATTGGGGCTAATTACTAAATAAAGTTAGTAAGAAGAATACGTGTTACAATGAATAAGCATCAAGAGTCTTACACCATAAGGAGAGAGCTACTATGAAAAGTACAGGTATTGTGAGAAAAGTGGATCCATTAGGACGCGTTGTCCTTCCAAGTGAATTGCGTAGAGTTTTAGATATAGAAGATAAAACGCCGATAGAGATTTATGTTGATGGTAAAGAAATTATTCTTAAAAAATATCAAGTAAACCAAGAGTGTATGATAACTGGAGAAATAAAAAGAGAAAATAAAAGATATGCCGGAAATCTTATGCTAAGCCCTGAAGGTGCAGAAATGTTATTACAAGAATTGAGAAGAAAAACAAAGCCACTAATAAACAATAGATAATCTTAAAATATACAAGATTTTATACAGTGTGCATAGCTATTAGAAACTTATAGATATTGATAAACCAACCATGCATAAACAATAAATTTAGGCATAACGGGAGTCCTTGTGTATCAAGGACTCTTTTTTTTATTGGGTTTCGGAAAGAGACATTATATTAACTAACTTTGCGTATCATATACAGCCTAAAAACAGAAAACTACCCCCACATAACAAAAGTTAGTTTTTTCTAGTCGTTGAAATATAGATGTTAAGCTGATGCTCTATTGCATCTTGAGCAGTTTGCTCACTAGGTAAAAGATTATACAAAAAATAAAAAAGAATCCTTTGCTAATCAGGGCAAAGGATTTACTTCGGTTAATTTACATAAATTAAATATTAAAATGGTAATATTAATTATAAAATTAGCGTTCTAAGCCATAATAGGCAAGACTATTCGACTTACAATCATTTTTTGATACTTGAAATATTTATTCATATTTACTGCATTCGAGAGTTTGTGTAGTCTAATGCTCCATAAAGACTGTTGAAAGTGACGATGTCATTTAATTTTACACCTAACTGAACCATTGTCAGGGCAATTTCAGAGCGAATGCCACTTAATACAACATCTATTCCTATAAGTTTCAAAGCCGCAACTACTTTGAAAAGTTGGTCTGCAACCATGGTATCAATAATAGGTACGGCAGATAGATCAATAATTAACCAACTTAGTTTGTAAGTATTACCTTGTTTCAATGCATTTTCCATTAAAATTTGAGCTCTATGTGTATCAATCTCCCCTACAAGAGGAATTACGCCAATTTCTTTTGTTATACGCACTACAGGTATAGATAGTTCATCTATAGCGTACTGTGCAGATTGAATCTTATTTGTATAATCTTTCATATAAGATTTACTTATCCAATGTACAGCTTTATCTACTACTAAATTGTATCTAGATATCACTTTAGAGAACATATCAAAAGAAAAATTTTCTTTCTTTGCTTCTTCTGTAATGATTTCTCCAATTAGATTTCGATAATAACTGATTTCTTCTAAAGCAATATCTAAAGGAAGTTGAAGAGTTGTTAATACATTTGCTACTTCCATTCCCCACTTTTCTAAGATTTGAAAAGTATGCTCTTTATTAATAGATATAGATTCTGCATAGATTTTAATTAAATTCTCTCGCCAAGGAACCAATTGAACATACACATCATGATTATAAAAATGATAGTGTCTTTTTTGTTCAGCTAATTCTTCTTTTTTATGTAAGATTACAGCCGTAATTTGTTGTAATTTTTTATTTAGCAATACATCTTCCATTTTTTCACCTACTAAACATCATGATTATGTAGTAAAAGCATAACATATATAAGTTTGTAGTAAAATGGATCACCATATACAAAAACTAAATAACTTAAATCGTACTACTGAGTGATTGCAACGTGTTTTTTTATCACCTTACTTTATTAGCAAGAGATCTATTGATTACGTGGTTCCTGTAATTCACATTATGGTAACTACGTTTGTATATCATATACAGCTTAAAAAGAGAAAAACTCCTGCTGTGTCTGAACAGGAGTTTTTCTCTTTGCATTAACAGAATGTCCTTTTGATGCTATTGCTTACATCTTGGGTAGTTTGTTCAAGCTGTGATTTATTATTCATTTTTATAATTATTAAATAAAAAGAAACAGACTTGTTAGGAAGTCTGCAACTGCAACAAGAAATAAAGCTATTTACATACAACAGGTATTGTATATGATCCAGCGAACTTTAGCAGTCTGCCCTATTGAGGAGATTCTATACTTTATTGACCTTATGTAGACTAGATTTGTATATCGTATATATTTAAAAAAAAGAAAAGACCACCTCTTCCCAGTTAAAAGAGATGGTCTTCCTCTATGCGTTGAATTGTAGTCGTAAATGACTCTATCACAGCGTCTTGTTTAGTTTGCTCAAGTTGCTATTTATTATCCGTTTATAGTGGGAGAAGAATATAAATCAATTTCTTTTACTGGTTATTTGTACCAAAAGGTCGGTAAGAAAGATAATAGCAAAGGGAACAATGCAAACAATGAATATCTCACGAAAGACCATATAAGCCTTATTATTCATTTATATTGGATCCACCTTTATATTTTAGAGTAAACATTCTAGGGTTTCTTAAGTAGTAGAATGTTCGAATAAAGGGAAAGTATTCATTTCAAATAAAACAACAGGATTAATCATGCTGATATTTTTAGCATTTACTTCTCATAATGGTGATATGATGATAGGTCACTTGTCTTGGAGGGCATAAAAAAAGCCAGCTCATTGAGCTAACTGTAGTTTATTGTTCTTTATTGGATTAAAACTGTTGAGATAGACCTTTTCTTGAGCATACTTGAAATAATACCCCAGTTCATCTTGGTAGATTTTACGAGTAAAGAATCTTTCAAGTGTAGTGTTCTTAGCACTGCCAAAGAAGTAGTCTCCTGTATCAGTATAAAAGATGTCAATAGCATAAATAGAAAAGTCATAAACATATGGAAAGCTGTACACAGCAAACTTACTAGTAATACCTTGCTCATACCTCTTGATGTGCTCTGTCTTTTTCATAATATTTCAACTCCCTTGACTTAAGAATAACAGTACTCTGGAGAGTAATTCATTGTTTTTTATATAAAATTAAAAGGAGGAACAACAAACAATGAAATTGTCCCTCCCAAGCAGAAAATGAACAAAACATGCTGCATATACAATGTTTTGTCATTAATCGATAGTATACCATGAGAACGATGTCCTATAACCTTTGATACACGTATGTATAAAAAATGAAACATCTTGTAGCACTACTGACACATTGTTGATAAAAAAAGGCATCATCCCGTCATAAAACACGGCATATACAGCCTAAAATAGAAAAGCTACTGTGCCTCAACAGTAGCTTTTCATTAAAGAAATTAGATTGCAAATACCAATGTCGGAAGGTATCCGATTACATTTTATTCCTGTTTTCTAAAAAATATACTAACAGCAAATGAAAAAACTATCCTATGCGAGTAGGATAGTTTTTTTGCAAAAAGAAAAAAGAATTGTACATGAATGGAGTTTCCACGCTCTTTTGTAGTTTGCTCAACATATAGAATGTTATTCATTATTGCAAGTACGCAATGATCTAAAATTGAATATGACATATTGTCTATAAAGGTGGATTAATTTTTATACGTTCATAAAGGTTTATTTTATTAATTAAATAGACACTCTGTCGTTTGATTCTACACAGTATAAAAGGGTGTGCCTTTTGGGACTACCTACATTGGACAATCCTGACCATAGATTATGTATTATATCCTCAATATTTTTAATTACATTATATTCATCCACTTATTCTTAAAGGATTTATTGAAAAGCTATAGA
Source organism: Priestia sp. YIM B13551 (assembly GCF_042787905.1). Lineage (NCBI taxonomy): Bacteria > Bacillati > Bacillota > Bacilli > Caryophanales > Bacillaceae > Priestia > Priestia sp. YIM B13551. The sequence goes on along the minus strand of NZ_JBHZOX010000019.1, from coordinate 22,263 downwards.
ACATATTACTTAACAAAAATCATATAAATATTTCCAATTAAAATTGAAGGCTGGTGAAAGTATGGGAAATGAAAAAATGGTTGAGTTGCTTGATAAGTTAATTGAAAGGTCTGAAAGATGGTCTAAGGATGCAGAAAAAAGAAAAGATCTAAATAGTTCAATATTTTATGAGGGACAAACGAAAGCTTTTGAAGAAGTAAAACGAAAGTTTAAGCGAAATATAGATAATTATTCACACTTATAATCTGTATATGAAGAAAAAACTACTGTTGGCAAACACTGGGTGGCTTTTTACTTTGTTAACAACAATAGTTACTCTAACATCTTGTATTAGATTTGAATATTACGTCCTGTACGTTTCGGGACCCCAAATGAATCAGATTCAACTAAATGACTTTCTTCTCCCCTTGCAAATGTATTAGAAATTGGTTCAAGTTTCTTTTGATGATAAAGAGATTATTTTGTCGTAGACATTTGCAAACACTTCGATCTATCTTATAAAATAAAAGTAAGAAATAAGATAGATAGGAAGAGAAACCCATGGCCACAAAATTAGTCAACTTACGAATCGATTTTGCTTTTAAACAATTATTCGGTACAAAAGGCAGTGAGGATATATTAACTGGTTTTCTAAATGCCGTTTTAGAAAAATCTTTAGATGCACCTATCATGTCTCTTCAATTAGAGGATCCACATCTTCATAAAGCTTACGAAGATGATAAATTGTCCATCTTAGATTTATTAGCCACACTAGATAATGGGACACAAGTGAATATAGAAATACAACTTCGTAACACGCATGATATGATTAAGCGTTCTTTGTATTATTGGAGTAAATTATATACCTCCCAAATGCAAGAAGGGATGCCCTATCGCTCCTTACGAAAAACCATTACCATTAATTTATTAGATTTTATCCTATTTCCTTCGGATGAAGAATTCCACACAACCGGCCAACTATGGAATACACAAAAGCAACGTGTTTTAAGTGATGATATTGAAATTCACTTTGTGGAAATTCCAAAGCTTGTGAAACAATGGCGTGAAGAAAAAGTAAATCCATGGGAAAATGCATTTGTTCGTTGGATTTTATTATTACCGGCTCATGAAGATGAACATTTAACACAAACATTGGAGGAGATTGCAATGAATCAAGATCCAATTCTACAAAAAGCGATAGATAAATGGGAAAATATGAGTCATGATTCTTCTTTTCGAAGTGCATATGAAGCACGGGAAAAGTTATTACTTGATGAACAAGCCAAGTTAGCTCATGCGCGGGAAGAAGGCTTAGAAGAAGGGAAAATTCAGTTGATTCGGGACATGCATAAGAATGGAATGCCATTAGAAGATATTGTGAAATTCACAGGGTTAAGTATAGAAAAAATAAGACGATTAATACAATAATATACAGAGTTACAAAAGCTTTGCGAAAAATCTCGCAGAGCTTTTTATATTACATATTCATTACTTTTTGGAATAATTAAATGAATGGTATTTTAGTACAAGCTATTACTGTCAGGTGGAAATTTTGTGCATGTAAGAGTTCTTTTAGACCATACGTTAGGAATTTTGATTGCCCTTAAGGGCATACATCGATAGAGAATTTATATTATGTTTATTACTAAAGGAAGTGAAGTAGTCATGAATAGGACATCTTACGAGAGAACACCGAATGAGAAGGAATATAACAATATGATTGCTGCAAGGCTGCCTGGGTTAATATGGATAGTCATAGCTTATACTATATCTTTAATATTACAAATTCAGACTGCAGCTACAATTGAGCAATGCGTAACTTTTACGATACTCATTATACTTTTCGGAACTATTTACTGGTATTCTAACTTATTTTTACCGAGGAGATATTGGTTATACTTCGTCTTACAATCATTAATTGTATATATCAGTGCCTTTTTTATGCGAAATATCCCTGTCATAATCATTACTCTCTATCCCTTATTAATTGGACAAGTAATAGGAGCAACAGGCCGCAAAAAAAACTATCTCTTCTTGATTATTCTTGTTTTATTCACTATAAACACTTTGGTTATTGTCCCATTTAAATCCATTGACACATTTTTAATTATGACTATCCCTATTATGGTCGTCATTGTATCTTATGCTGTTATATTTTTTAATCAAGTTAACGCTAGAATACGGACGCAGCATATTTTAGAAGAAATTGAATTGGCTCATCAACAAGTTGAACGGCTTACGATACATAATGAGCGTCAAAGATTAGCAAGAGATTTACATGATACGTTGGCACAAGGGTTGGCTGGACTAAAGATGCAATTAGAAGCGACTAATATTCATCTTAATAAGGGAAATGACAAACGAGCAAAAGAAATTGTCGTCCAATCTATGAGGAGAGTTAGTGAAACATTAGCTGCTGCACGACTAGCCATTGATAATTTACGTCTGCATACTAAGGAAGAGTATGACTTCCAACAATGTATTATAGATGAAGTACAGCATTTTACTGACGCAACCGGACTAGAATGTCATGTTAATTTCAGGATTATGAAGCAACTTTCCAGTACAATATCTGAACACTGCTTACGCATTATAACTGAATGCTTATCAAATATAGCACGTCATGCAAAAGCAACAAATGTCTGGATAAGGATTGAGGAAAAGGGTGGAATCCTCTCTCTTTTGGTAAAGGATGATGGGGTCGGTTTTAATATTGAAATGAAGATAGGTAAGGGGAGTCACTATGGCTTGCTAGGTATTCAAGAAAGGGTACGAATTATAGGAGGGAAAGTAGATATTAATAGCGAGAAAGATAAGGGAACAAATATACAAATTAACATCCCACTGCAAGGAGCTGAGTAAATAAATGCAACATAGAATATTAATTGTAGATGATCATCTTGTAGTGAGAGAAGGTCTTAAGTTGCTTATTGAAACAAGTGATAAATATGCCATAGTAGGAGAAGCTGAAAATGGAAGAATGGCTATAGATCTAGTAGAGAAGTTAAAGCCAGATGTAATTTTGATGGACTTGTACATGCCGGTAATGAGTGGATTAGAAGCGATTAAGAAGATAGGAATAACAAACCCTGGAATACCTATCATTATCCTCACTACCTATAACGAGGATCAATTGATGATGGAGGGGATTGAAGCAGGTGCTAAAGGATATTTATTAAAAGATACAAACGTAGAGAACCTATTCGAATCCATTGATTCAGCTATTAGGGGAGAGACTTTGCTACAACCTGAAATCATAGAACGAATCAAAAATTATAAAACAAAACTTCTTAAAGATCAAAGTAAAGCCAAAATAGTGTTAACTCAAAAAGAAATAACCATCTTACAATCTGTGGCACGCGGCTCTACAAGTAAAGAAATTGCTTATGATATAGGAATTGCAGAGAGGACAGTAAAGTCTAAGTTAACCAGTATTTATAACAAATTAGGAGTAGATTCAAGAGCTGAAGCTGTAGCTGTAGCCATTCAATTAGGCATCCTCCATTTATAAAGCGAAAAAAGAGGAGATGAATTATCTCTTCTTTTTTCGCTTCAAGTAGGAACTTCTTTTCAAAGCTATTCTAAATCATACATATAGAAAGCTAAGATTTAAAAAATAAAAAACGGTAACTCTTTTTACAGTTTATCTAATTAAAAATTATATGTTTAAAATACATTTGTTGAGTAGCAACAAATAACAAAAAGACCTCTACATATAAAGTAGAGGTCTTTTTGTTATTTTTCATATCCTAAGCTATGCTTTTTCTCTTTTTTATTTTTTTCCTTTTCTAATATTTCGTTCAGGCTATGCCCCTCAATGTCGACATTTGGAATAATTCTATCTAACCATTTTGGTAAGTACCAAGATGCTTTACCCATCAGTATCATAAGACCTGGGATAATGGTTAATCTAATAATAAAGGCATCAAAGAGAATACCAAATGCGAGTGACAATCCCATTGATTTAATCTGTAAGTCTTCTGGGAATATGAAACCTGCAAACACGAAAATCATGATTAATCCAGCAGCAGTAACAACAGGTCCACTGAATTTGATACCGGCTTGAACAGATTCTCTTGCATTCCCTGTATTCACATATTCTTCTCGCATACGACTAACAAGAAAGACTTGGTAGTCCATAGCAAGACCAAACAAGATACCTATTACAAGAACTGGTAAGAAAGCTAAAATTGGTCCTTTGGCTGGTATTCCAAATAAATCACCTAAATAACCATCTTGTAAAACGAATACCGTAAACCCTAGCGTAGCTGTCATGGTCAATAGGAAGCCTAAAACCGCCGTAAGAGGAACGAGCAGTGATCGGAATACAATTAGTAGTAATAAGAAAGCAAATCCTACAATTAGACTAGCGAATACTGGTATGGCTTCATTCAATTTTTCTGCTATATCAATATTGACTGCCGTAATACCCGTGACATATATATGTGGACTCTCTTTACTATCTGCTAACGTAACGTCGCGGATATCATGTACTAAATCTGTTGTTTCTTTGTCGTTAGGTCCCGTTTTAGGAGTAATATTAACAATGGCATATTTCCCATTCTCACTTGGTACTGCAGGAGTTGCGCTAGCTACATTGTCTAACTTTGTTAGCTTTTTAGCCATGTTGTTGATTTTATCCATTTTGTTTCCATCTATGTCAGATGCATCAATCAACGCAACGAGTGGACCGTTAACTCCTTTACCAAACCCTTCTGCCATTAAATCATACGCTTGTCTTTCAGGTGTATTTTCACCTTTCATGCCGTTATCAGGAAGACCTAGTCTTAGATGAAGTGCAGGTACACTCACAGTCAATAGAAGCAAAATACCAATAATCGTAATCAGCAATGGCTGACGTTTGAGGAATCTTCCCCACCAGTTGGTTGATTGATTTTGATTTTTTTCTCTTCTTTTAGCAATGAATTGAAAAATGCCTGAAACCTTACGATTGGGTCTCATTTTATTACCTGTCCAAGCTAAAATAGCTGGAACTAACGTGATAGAAATAAGTATGGCCATCAACACACTAATAGCTGCAGTTAACCCCATCGTCGCAAGGAACGGAATACCAACTACGGTCAATCCACAAAGAGCTACGATAACGGTCAAACCAGCAAATACCACAGCTCCTCCAGCTGTCCCTGTTGCTTGGGCAATGGATTTATGAATATCCATCTCTTCTGATAGTTGTTGTCTGTGCTTAGAGAAAATAAATAATGCATAGTCAATACCAACTGCTAAACCAATCATGATGGATAGCGTCATACTTACGGATGAGATATCGAAGAACTTAGTAGATAGGAATGTAATTCCTAAACTTGTAGCTAGTCCTATTAAAGCCGTGAAAATTGGTAATCCTGCAATCAGAAATGAAGTAAACATTACAGCTAGTACGATGAAAGCCATCACAATTCCAATTACCTCAGATACGCCACCGATCTTAAGGGAAGAGAGTGTAATATCTCCACTTAATTCTGTTTTGATACCTTTATCTTCTGTCATCTTGGCACTATCTTTGACTAATTTTTTGGACTTCTCTGTTATATTTTCAGCTTTTTTCTTGTAAGTAATATCAGCATAGGCAACAGTACCATCACTACTAATAGTTCCCACTTCATAAGGGTTTGCAATAGATTTTACTGCTTTATCTTTTGATATTTTAGTTAGGGCGTCTGAGATAGTTTTTTGATTTTCTTTTGAATCAAGTTTTTCGTTTTCAACAGCACCGAAAATTATCCGTATTGACCCCACCTTAGGTGCAGATGGAAATTCTTCAGAAATGATATTACCTGCTTTTTCCGAAGGTGTACCTGGTATAGCCATATCATCATTGAATGTTGGTTTCAATGTAAAAGCAATGGTTAGAATAGCAACCATTATAATAATCCACCCACCAAGAACTTTGAACTTGTTTCTGGCAGACCAACCTCCTATTTTATACAACAATTTAGACATATCTTTCTCCTCTCAATCTATTAATCAAGACACATCGTAACAAAGTATTTTGAAGCTGAATACGTACGTTTGGGCAGATTTATTATTCTCTTGAAAATTTTTATAATGAAGTTCTCAAAAAGAATTATTATCCTCTTCTTTTTTTAAAATGCGTTTTCAATAAGTCTGAATTCTTCTTTAGAAAATATATATTAAATTGCCCTTACGTACATCTTTAAAAGTTGATTTTATATTAAGATAAACAAAGTTAAAGCTTAAGAATATGGAAAAATCATGTTGTTTACGAGAGAAATAATCTGAATATGTAAAGTTATTTGAAATTGATAGTAAGTTTCTAAAAACTTAATAATCTAATTCTGAAATCTTTTAGTCACTATGAAAAGGAGTGAACCACTCAATTGTTTAAGCATTTTAGGAAGAGAAGTTGTTACGTTTGTTTAGTTTGTGGATATAGCCATTTATCAAAACCACTGTACAATCGAAAAGGGCTACCTAATATAGGACTAATCTGTAATTGCTGCGGTTTTCAACCGGGATATGACGATACGAAATTAGAAACAACCATTGCGGAATATCGGGAATATTGGATACTAGGAGGAACCTTGTGGTTCAATGATAAGAAAAAACCTAAAGACTGGGATTTCAAACAACAATTAGCCAATATTAATATAAGAGAATAGATTGGGCTATTCTTTCCTGAGAAGAGATATTTTGAAAACAAAATTACACGGTTAATCACAAAAATATAAAATTTAATCTAACCAATGCTTCTACAAAAAACAAGATTGACTCTCCTCTTAGGGTAGACATTAAACTTAGGTTATAAATTAATAGAAGGGGTGTTTGGATATGGAGTGTATTATTTCGTGAGGTTGGAAAAAATGTTTATCCGGAAATAAAGCAGCTTATTAGTACGATGGAGTTTAGAAAGGGAGGGCAATACTTATGGATATTAAATCGCTTGATTTATTTTCACAACAGTTTCACCAAAACCCTTATGATTATTACAAGAAAATTCGTCCACACCAACCTTTTACAAAAGTGAAGATGCTTAATGAAGGACACACTACATGGATGGCTTTTACGTATAAGGCAGCAGAAGCTGTATTAAAAGATAATAGATTTATAAAAGATATGCGGACCGTCTTTCCTGATGAAATGACAGATGAGAATTTACCTCCAATCGCTCAAAGTATGCTTTTTGTTGACCCGCCAGATCATCATCGTTTACGCAGTTTAGTACAAAGTGGGTTTACACCCAAAAGGATTGAGAAGTTAAGAGGGCGCATTGAAGAAATTGCAAGAGAACAAGCTAAGCTCATGAGTAACAAGGGAACAGTTGATTTTATCAATGCTTATGCGTTTCCGATTCCAATTAGAGTCATTTGTGAATTACTTGGCATTCCATCTGAAGATCAGCTTGATTTCCAGCGTTGGTCTAACGCATTGGTGGATATAAATGATGATTCTAAGTATGACAAAGTTAATATGGAATTTATGGATTATTTGGGAAAGTTGACAGAACAAAAGCGTGTTACTCCTGGAGAAGATCTAATGTCTTACTTAATTCAAGCTGAGGAAGGAGGAGAACGACTGACCGTAAGTGAATTATATGGAGTTGTTATGCTACTTATCGTGGCAGGACATGAAACGACTGTCAATCTCATTGCCAACGGTTTACTAGCGTTACTTACACATCCAGAGCAACTTGCGTTGCTAAAAGCAGACCCTTCCCTTGTGGCACAGGCTATTGAGGAATTACTACGTTTTAACGGGCCAGTTGAATTCAGTACAGACCGTTGGGCAAAAGAAAGTTTTATGTTTATGGGTCAGCAGGTTGCGAAGGGAGACCATGTTATTGTTTCACTTGCCTCCGCCAATCATGATCCAGCAGCGTTTGAGAATCCTAATACTCTTGATATTACAAAAGAGAAAAGTCCACATCTTGCTTTTGGTAAAGGTATTCACTATTGTCTAGGTGCACCACTAGCTCGACTAGAAGGAGAGATTGCTATTCAGGTTTTGCTTGAGGAATACCCAAATCTTACTCTTGCAGCTGAATTATCTGAATTAGAATGGCGACAAAGTTTTATAATTCGTGGTTTAAAACAGTTACCCATCAATCTCATTTAACGAGATAAATAGAAGCAACCCAGTTGAAGGTATTTATTAACTGGGTTGTGTTAGGTTATAACAATATAAAATGTAATGAACTTTTACCTTTATCTTTTTTTTAGAGGCATTCTTATTTAAAATCTGTCAGTATTATAGTAGCTATGATTAATTAAGAATTTTTATGCGAGGGGTAATATGAAAAAAAGATATAAATTATATTCTATTGGGGAAACTTCTAAGCTTAAGAATTTATCTATTAAGGCCTTAAGATATTATCACAAAGAAAAAATTTTAATACCTGCATACATTAATGAAAGTACTGGCTATAGGTATTACTCTTCTGAACAATTTTTCCACATTGATATTATTAAGACAGGGCGCCAATTAAATGTAAGTATTGAAGAAATGCGAAAAATTTTTTCTTCTGGAAATACTGAAGAATTATTATGTTTCATGGAACAGAAGAAAAAGGATATCATTGCACAAATAAGTCAACTAAACTCAATCAAAAACAAAATTGATATTCTCAAGAAAAAAATCGATGATTCATTCAATATAATGAATGACGATGATTTTAAAGTAACGCATTTTCAAGAACGTTACTTGGTAACTACACCTTCTACTAAAGGAATAGAGTCATCGGATTTATTAGATTATACAACCTTAGAGCGTTTAATGGAGAGCTATAAAATAAAGAGCATTTATGAAAGTGGAACTTTATATCACATTGATGAAACAGGTCATCCAATACCAACCTTTATTTTTGAATTAGTAGATAAAGAAGATTATCTTAAAAATAAAGATTTGTTTTCTGTCATTCCCGCAGGGAACTACTTAACTTTACCCTACACAAATAAAAGTCGAACTGAAAAAATACTTCAACTAAAGAATTTTATACTAGAAAACAAATTATATATAACTCATTGCTTAGAATTAGACTTATTTACTGACATTTTTGATGTAAATGCGTGTTCGTGGCAATTTCAAGTTTATATAAAGGAATACAATTAGGGTTTATTTACAAAAGTACTTGGAAATCGAATACTGTGGAAGTCCTTTTTTATTAAAATAGAGTAGGAAAGAGCTTAATAAACTAACCTAGAAAGTAAATTACTTGGAGATTTATTTATTTTTATAAATGAACTATTTAAGCTAAAGAGCAAAGCGAGTAGAAACTAATTGATTGATGTTTGCTTTATTTAAGAAGGAGATAACATATTTCAATAATGATCTAATTTTTCATCTTCTTTTCTTATAACTTGCATTTAATTTACATATTGTTTCTTAAAAGAACCAGACAAAAGAATCCATACTGAAGGCATCTAACAAGGATTCTTTTGCTGGTGTACAAAATTCTTTATACATCCCTGATTTCTCAACCTTTCTGAGACAACCAAGCTCGAAATCTTTTGGGGAAAGGAGTTATTTTAATCACTCTAAATTAAGGATAAATTGCTTCCAGGTCTTTACAAAGAAAACTTTTTCCTTTGTAAATGTTATGAATTTATTTAAGTAGTTCCATCCTCTAAAAGCTTAACAGGCAGATATGTTTCAAATTCTATGTTGTTGAATTCGCCCTCAATCTCTTTAGATAAAATGTCTATTGCTACCTTTGCAATAGAATCAATAGGTTGTTGTATGGTCGTTAATTCTGGTAGTATAGCCTTTACTGTTTCCGTTCCATCGTAACCAATCACTTTTAATTGAGTGGGTATATCTTTCCCTCTTTTTCTAGCTTCTGTTATGACAGCAGCCGCAATTAGATCATCACTTGCAAAAATACCGTCTACTTCCGGATGTTCATCAAAAAGCTTAGCTATTACCTCCTGACGGCTCTTCTGAGGAGAGACTTCATATGTAATTGGTAATTTTCCGTATCCCTTCATAACATCCTCATACGCTTTTCTTCTTAAGTTTGCTGGTGTTTCCAGATCGAGTGGCCCATTAATATGAATAATATTTTCACACTGTTTCTTTATTAACAATTCTGTAGCTTTTTTTCCTCCATCATAATTATCGGATCCTACAACAGGAATCTTTTCAGATAAATAATGATCAATTGCTACGATAGGTAAATTTTGTTTGTGATAATCGAGAACTCCTCGGTTGTATGTTACAACAATGACCCCATCTACCTGGTTTCGTATAAGCATTTCTAAGTATTTTTCCTCTTTATCCATACGGTTTAAACTGTTACAAAGCAACAATTTATAACCTAGTGAAGTACAAACACTTTCAATATGAAAGGCAAGTTCACCGAAAAAAGGGTTACTTGAATTGGGTATAATTAACCCTATTAAATTTGTTTTTTTATGAAATAAGGAACGCGCTAAATCGTTTGGGAAATAATTAATTTCCTCCATCGCTTTATAAACTTTATCCTTTGTTTTCTCACTTATGTAACCTCGATTATTTAAGACACGTGAAACTGTTGTTGATGAAACTCCTGCGACTTTTGCTACATCATGGATATTAGGTTTCATTTTATTTCCTCCTATCCTACTAAATACCACTTATTAATATTATATTAGGATTTTTTTCTCTTTATTATTTAAATAAGCTTTTATATTTTTTAGTCACATAATAATTTTTTTATTTAGGTTAGGGAAATAGCTTATTAAACATTAGATAAATACTTTATAACAATTAAAATTAATTCCTCCTTTGACAACTTTACAATTTCCTGTTTAATAAAAATTCCATATTGTGAAATAGTTTATTATGAGGAATACTTTAACTAATTAAAGTTTATTTGGTACGGACTTATTGTAGAAAATATCTCTAACATGTGCAAGAATTAGGGGTTAATTGCTATTAGCTCATATCGAACAAATATTAACTTTTATTATGAACTATATATTAATAATACATATATTCTAATATATTATAGCTCCGTTTTAAGGGTAGGAACGAAAAGTTTGATATTTCAAAAAAAGCATGTCAACCGATTGACATATGTAAACGGTTGACATAAAATACTCCTTGAAAGCGCTTTTATATATTTGTTGTGAATAAGGAGAAATAAGGGGGACTGGAACGTATGAAGAAATGGTTTTTAGTAGGTCTATCTTTATTACTAATTCTTGCTGTAGCAGGTTGTAATAAGGATAGAAGCGTAAGTAGTGACGGCAAACAAATGATTACAATGTGGGTACACGTATCAGACGATAGTGAAGAAGGTAAGGTATATAAAAAACGAATAGACGCCTTTAACAAGAAGTATGCATCTAAAAATGTTAAAGCTAAAATTGAATTTATTCCACGTAGTGGGAACGGAGGAGGGTATGAAGATAAAGTAAACGCAGCACTGACAACGGATACGTTACCAGATGTTATTACATTGGATGGCCCAAATACAGCTGCTTATGCAAAATCTGGCATCATTGCTTCACTAGATGATTATGTGAAAGATCAAGATGATTTACTACCGAGTATTAAGCAACAAGGAACATACAAAGACAAATTGTATGCGATTGGTGCGAGTGAATCATCCGTGGGAATTTACTACAATAAAAAAATGCTACAAGAGGCAGGCGTTGATTTAAGTACGTTACCGACAGTTGATAATCCTTGGACATGGGATCAATTCATGGCTCTTTGTAAAACGCTGAAAGAAAAATATAATAAACCGGCTATTGATATGCAATTACAATCAAAAGATGAAATGTTAACGTATGCACTAACGCCATTTGTATGGTCTGCAGGTGGAGAAATTCTCTCAAAAGATGGTACCAAAGCAGAAGGTGTGTTTAATAAAAAGCCTAGTGTTGAAGCCATGAGTTTTATTCAAACGATGCTAAAAGAAGGTTATACAACGCGTACTCCAGTCAAACAAGCTTTTGAAACAGAAAAGTATCCAATGAAGTTTAGTGGTGTATGGACAGTAACGGATATGGAAACAAACTTCCAAAAAGTTGACTATGGTGTGATGCCTTATCCAGTATCACCAAAAACAAAGAAACTAGTTTCACCTTCAGGAAGTTGGCAGTTTGCAATGACACAGAAATCTGAAAATAAAGAATGGTCTGCTAAACTAGTAGATTGGATGACAAATAAAGATTCGAATTTAGAATTAAGTCGTACAATTGCAGCACTCCCAGTTCGTTACTCTTCTGAAAAAGTACTTACAAAAGAATTTTCTGATCAAATGAATGTGTTTATGAAGCAATTAAAGGAATCAGGACACGCACGACCAGTAACACCAGCGTATCCACAAGTAACACGTGCTTTCCAACAAACAATTGATGATATCAGTTTCTATGATCAAAATAAAAACATCAAAAAAGTCTTAGATACACGTGCTACAGAAATGCAAGCAGCTATCGATAAGGCTAATCGATAAAAGCAGCTAGAAGGAGGCATTATGATTAAAACTGGATTGAAAGGAAATAAGACTGTTTACACATTCCCGGAAACAGAAAAAAAGACTAAAAATAAAATTAAATGGAAAGAAAATGTAGTAGCTTATACATTTTTAGGACCAGCATTATTACTTTTATTGCTGTTTCTTATTATTCCAGCTATTATGTCCGTCTACTATGCATTTACAGATTATTATCTTTTAACACCCGATATGCGCAAATTTGTAGGATTGGACAACTTTATCAATTTATTTAAGGATCCTATTTTCTTAAAAAGCCTGGCGAATACACTGAAATTTGTCGTTTGGGTAATTCCTTTACAGATAGGGGCAGCTCTTGGGCTGGCCCTCCTGTTAAACAAACAACGTAAAGCCAACACATTTTTTAAGGTAGCTTACTTTAGTCCTGTGGTAATGTCGCTCGTTGTTATTTCAGTTCTTTGGCTTTATTTGTTAAATCCAAATGAAGGAATTATCAACAATGTACTCACTTATTTTGGTGTTTCAGCTCAACCGTTCTTAACAAGCCCTAAACAGGCTATGTTTACAATTGTTTTCGTTTCAGCTTGGCAAGGAGCTGGCTTTCAGATGCTAATTTTTCTAGCAGGTTTGCAGAACATCCCTGGAGATGTCTATGAAGCTGCACAGCTAGATGGAATGAATAAATGGCAACGGTTTATTTACATTACATTACCTTTATTAAAGCCTACTTCCATCTTTATCTTTATTACGACATTAATTGGTGCATTTAAACTATTGGTTCAACCAATGGTTATGACGCAAGGGGGGCCGGTAAACTCCACCATGACAGTTGTATATTACATTTATCAAACTGGCTTTACGGATCGAATGGTTGGATATGCTAGTTCCATTGCTCTTCTATTTGGAACAATTATTGGATTGGTTACACTAGCCCAACGGAAATTAGTGAAGGAGGAAGATGACTAATGAGACGGAAATTCGGGCCCTTAACAATTTTAGAATACATTTGTTTAGTTCTGCTCGCGGTATTATTTATATTTCCATTGTTTTGGATGATCGCATCATCGATGAAACCTGAAGCAGAAGTTTATAATAATATGAACAGTATCAAGGCTTTCCTACCTTCTATTCATCCGTCGGATTGGTTTATATCCTATAAGCAAGTTCTGTCACGCTTTCATTTACTTGGTTATATAGTAAACAGCTTGTTTTATGGTTTATGTGTAGCAGCAGGTTCTGTCATTATCAATGGGATGGCAGGTTATGCGTTCGCTAAATTGAATTTTAATGGAAAAAGAGTACTGTTTGGTCTTTTATTAGCTCTTTTAATCGTACCACTGGAAACAATCTTAATCTCACAATTTACTATAGTTCACAAACTGGGATTAGTAGATACTCGTCTTGCAGTAATTCTGCCTGCCTTAGCAGGGGCATTCAATATCTATCTATTCCGGAACTTTTTTATGGCTATTCCAGCAGAGATTATTGAATCAGCCAAATTGGATGGGGCAAATACGTGGCAAATATTCTTAAGAATTATGCTCCCGATGTCTAAACCGGCTGTTGCTACAGTTGGAACTTTAGCCTTTATCGGAAGTTGGAATGATTATATTTGGCCTTTAATGGTTTTAACGGACAAGTCAAAATTTCCGATTCAAGTAGCAATTACAGCTATTAATAGTACGGAGCCAGTTTACACGAATCAAGTTATGGCTGTTTTAACAATATCCACCATACCATTAATTCTTATCTATATAGTGGCTCAGCGTTATATTTTAGAAGGGATTGGTGGTTCAGGAACAGGTATTAAATAAGAAAAAAATTAGGTTATTGTTACGAAAACAATACCTATGTATGGGTAATTTTTTTAAAAAGCGTCAACCGGTTGACATAAAATAAATCTGAAAGTGCTTTCAGTTTTTGTTTCAAAGATTCTATATATCTAGTTAAAGGAGCAACAAACATGAAAAGTTCAAAAGTTCTCTATTGGAAATTAAGTGCTTATTTTTTCTTTTTCTTTTTTACTTGGTCTTCTAGCGCCTCTTTATTTCCTATTTGGTTAAAACAAGAATTGAATTTGAGTGGATCAGCCACAGGTTTGATTTTTTCTGTAAACGCTATCTTCGCATTGTGTATACAGCCTGTATATGGTTATATCTCCGACAAAATAGGTCTAAAGAAAAATATATTATCTTTTATTAGTTTACTACTTGTATTTGTAGGACCATTTTATATTTATATATATGGACCACTATTAAAATATAATGTGATTTTAGGTGCAGCTGTAGGAGCTATTTATTTAGGAATTGGTATTTCTGCAGGTATTGGCGCCATTGAAACCTATGTTGAAAAAGTTAGCCGCAAATATAATTTCGAATACGGAAAGTCTAGAATGTGGGGTTCGTTAGGTTGGGCGTCAGCAACTTTTTTTGCAGGTCAGCTATTTAATATTAATCCCAATATCAACTTTTGGGTGGCATCTGTTTCAGCAATTATCTTAGTTGCAATTATTTTATCAGTGAAAATAGAAGTCACAAACTTTGAATTGGAAAAAGCTGAATCCGTTAAATTAAAGGATGTTGGACAACTTTTTCTTTTAAAGAAGTTTTGGTTTTTGATGATGTATGTGATTGGAGTAACGTGTGTATATAGTGTGTACGATCAGCAATTTCCAATTTACTACACATCTTTATTCGCTACTGAAGCCACAGGGAATCAGGTATTTGGATATTTAAGTTCTTTTCAAGTATTTTTAGAGGCCGGAATGATGTTTATTGCACCTTTTATTGTAAATAAAATTGGAGCCAAAAACGGACTATTATTAGCCGGTCTTCTAATGGCACTTCGTATTATTGGTTCAGGGCTAGTAGTGGAGCCAATTGGGATTTCCTCAATGAAATTAATACATGCATTAGAATTACCCATTATGTTGATTGCTATTTTTAAATATTTTGCAGCTAACTTCGATACACGACTATCTTCCGTTTTATATTTAGTTGGATTTCAGGCTGCCTCTCAAATAGGTGCATCTTTGTTATCACCTTTTGCAGGTAAATTATACGACATGATAGGGTTCCGTCATACCTACCTTATTCTAGGAATAATGGTCCTTTGTTTTACTATTATTTCAATGTTTACTTTATTAAGTTCTAATAAAAGTAAACATTTAGAAGGAAATATAAAGGACATAAAACAAGTTATATAAGGAGATGTTAGAATGTTCACAATAAACAAACTTCAACAAGCGCAAGAAGCATTGGATACCGCAAAAGAAGGAGTAAATAACCGTTATCGGTTAGGCTATCATATTATGGCACCTGCCAACTGGGTTAATGATCCAAATGGTTTAGTACAGTATAAAGGAGAATATCATGTCTTTTATCAACACCATCCATACGATGAAAACTGGGGTCCAATGCACTGGGGCCATGTTAAGAGTAAGGATCTTGTGCATTGGGAACACTTGCCTATCGCTTTAGCTCCTGGTGATGCTTGTGATACTGACGGGTGTTTCTCGGGAAGCGCTGTAGATAATGATGGTGAATTAACGTTAATCTATACAGGTCATCACTATATAGACAAAGAAAAAGATCTATTTTATCAAAATCAAAATCTTGCTGTTAGTACCGATGGTTTAACATTTCATAAGATTGCAGAAAATCCCGTAATTCCTGAACCACCTACGGATAGTAGTCATCATTTCCGTGATCCTAAAGTATGGAAACACAAAGATAGTTGGTATATGGTAGTAGGAAATTCGACCAAGGAGAATGTAGGCAGAGTAATTTTATACCGTTCTCCAGATTTACGTAAGTGGTCATACATTGGTGTATTGGCACAAGGAAACGAAGAACTAGGATTCATGTGGGAATGTCCAGATTTCTTTGAATTAGATGGAAAATACGTTCTCATGCTTTCTCCACAAGGTATTAAAAAAGATGGGGATTTATACAACAACCTATTCCAAACGGGATATTTAATTGGAGATTACAATTACGAAACAAACGAGTTTATACACGGGTCATTTAATGAGTTAGACAATGGACATGATTTTTATGCAGTTCAAACGTTATTAGATGAAAAAGGGCGTCGAATTGCTATTGGTTGGATGGATATGTGGGAGTCAGATATGCCAACAAAAGAAGATGGATGGTGTGGGGCACTTACATTGCCACGTGAAGTTACTTTAGGAGAGAATGATAAAATTCTAATGAATCCTGTGGAAGAATTAAACTTATTACGTGAGGCTGAACATAATACACTTACTAATGTAATTTCTAATAGTTATTTAATAGAAACAAACGAGGATTTACTTGAAATAAAAGCTGTGTTTGACTTAACTAATTGTAACGCTCAGTCGGTTGGAATAAGAATTCGTGGAATTAACCGGGAAGAGACTGTATTAACTTATCACTTGGACGAACAAACACTAAAACTCGATTGTTCTAAGTCTGGTAAAGTTGAAGATGGTGTAAGAAATACCATTCTTAGGGCAAATCAAGAGCTTTCCTTACGCATATTCCTTGATCGATCCTCTATTGAAGTATTTGCAAATGAAGGACAAGCAACTATGACAAGTCGTATTTATCCAACTGAAGATAGATTAGGCATTGAAGTATTTGCAGATGTTGAAGATGTAAAGATTAAGGAATTAACATATTGGAAGTTAAAAGATATCTGGAAATAAACTATGAATGAACAAGTGTACAAGCACTTGTTCATTATTTTGGGGTGGAAATGTTGAAAAGAGTTTTTTGTATTGGTGAAACATTAATTGATTTTATTCCTGTTCAAAAAGAAAAGTCTTTAAAAGAAGTTACTAGCTTTGAACGTGTGGCTGGGGGAGCTCCTATGAACGTTGCAATTGCGATTGCAAAATACGGGGGAAATTCTGTTATGCTAACGAAAATAGCTAATGATAGCTTTGGTGATTATTTAGTAGATGTGCTTGAAGGAAATGGGGTAGATACCTCATATATTATTCGATGCGATGAAGGAGAGACCGGTTTGGCATTCGTATCTGTAGATAAATTGGGAGATAGAGACTTCAGTTTTTATAGAAAGAATTCAGCTGACTTATTACTTTTACCAAACGAGGTGAAAGTAGAGTGGTTTGATAAGGAAGACCTTCTTCATTTTTGTTCTGTAGATTTAGTCGAAAGTCCAATGAAACAAACTCATATCAAAGTAATAGATAGTTTTCAAAAAATAGGGGGGATTGTCAGTTTTGATCCCAATGTTCGTCTTCCCTTATGGCCTGACAAAGAAAGCTGTCGTCGAACAATTCTAGACTTTTTACCTTTAGCAGATATTGTGAAAGTATCCGATGAAGAATTATTTTTTATAACCAACATTAAGAAAGAAAGAGAAGCCATTAACTCTCTTTTTGTCGGAAGTGTAAAAGTAGTAGTTTATACAAAAGGAAAAGATGGAGCAATTATTTATTTGAAAAATGGAGAGCAATTTGAAGATAAAGGATTTAAAGTGACTGTTTCAGATACAACCGGAGCAGGTGATGCATTTATAGGTGGTTTTTTATCTGAATTGCTTTCAATTGATGTATCGAGCGAAAATCTATGTCAAAAAGTGAGTGAACACCATCAACAATTACTTACCTTTGCTAATGCAAGTGGGGCACTTACAGCTTCAGTAAAAGGAGCGATCCACGCAGCACCTGGAAAACAACATATAATGAATTTTATTGCTACTCAAAGAGGCGGATTAGCTTAAGAAAATATGTATTTATAATTAGGAGTTAGTTTGGAATTCAAGGGTGAAAAGAAAGGATTTAAATAATGAGGACTGAAAAAGAAAAGATGTTAGCTGGGGAAATGTATAATCCTGCAGATGCTCAATTAGTAAAGGATCGAGAATATGCAAGGCGACAGGTTAGAATATATAATGAAACTTCGGAAACTGAAGGTGAAAAGCGTACTCAATTATTAAGAGAATTATTTGGTTCAACTGGAGAAAACGTATATATGGAACCAAACATCAGAGTTGATTATGGCTACAACATATTTGTAGGAGAGAATTTTTCTGCGAATTTTGATTGTGTCATACTAGATGTTTGTGAAGTGAGATTTGGAGATAATTGTATGCTTGCACCTGGTGTACATGTCTACACAGCAACTCATCCACTTGACCCCACTGAACGTAATTCAGGAAAGGAATATGCAAAACCAATTATTTTTGGAGATAATGTATGGATTGGTGGAAGTGCAGTGATAAATCCAGGAGTGACGATAGGAGACAATGTGGTTATTGCATCTGGCTCAGTAGTAACTAAGGATATACCTAACAATGTAGTAGTGGGAGGGAATCCAGCGAAAATCATTAAAAAAATTGGAAACTAAGGTTACAAGAAAATTTTGCTGACTCTTAGTAACAGTACTTTAAATGAAATTTGAGTTTCTAACTTATTAGTTAATTGGTGATTAAATTGGATATATGGATGGGGAAAATTAGAGATTATAATCATTTGGGTCATTATTTAGGGACCTACCAAGCAATTATAGAGAAACAGGATAAGATGCTTTATAAGATGACATTATCGTTTAATCCAGCATATACGCTAAAAAAGCGAGATAAAAATAATCATTTAAAAGATAAAATATTGTATAGTTCAAGTGTAGAGGTACTTAAAAGAAAATTTAGAAATAAAATCCCTCTTTTAAAGAAGCAAACGAAAGTAGTATGGATAAAAAGAGGGTTAAATATTTAAGCTCTTCAAGTGAAAGGTCATGATGGGAAAAAATCTTGCTTGTAAAGCTAGTTTTATTGGTCCCGGTGTAACCTAACCCATGATTATGCATTTTAAGTATATACAGAGTAAAATAACTTAGAAGGACATATCTTATGATATGTCCTTTTAGTATGGTTAATTTTCATCTTTTTTTCACTAATAAATGATAGATTAATTGTTAATCATGCTGTAAAGCATTTTTTTATAGATATTCCCCTTTTCAAGCTTACCTAAAAAGGTGAGCTTTTTTCTTATAACCTGCATTTTATTTACGTAATGTGATTTATAGGTAATCATAATTTGATTCAAATATTCTATTTTGAATTTTTGTAGAAAAAACATGCCTCTAGAAACTTAGAGGGCCAGATTCTCTTAGGTTGCTAGCTTATAAAGTTAATTCAAACAGTTTATAGGTGAATTCTTTGTGAAGGTAATAGATAAAGGAGTTAAATTAATAAAATATCAATAGCATAAATAATCTCTAAGTAGGGTTGTATGTCGTATACAACCCTACTTTATATAAAACTGATTATACGAATTAAACAAAAAATAAAGCGTTTTCATTTCTATAGCACATGTATTGATTAAGAGTTCAATATGAGTTGATCAACTTGTTTTACTGATCTCGTTTTCACTCTGACTGTTAGTATTGATTTTTCTTTTTATTTTTACATAATAAAGAATATAACCAGCAAGAATTAATGGTACGCCACAGTAGATTCCTAATCGCTGTTCGGGAATGAAAAACAGGCTTATGATGATGATGCCATATATAACAAATCCAGCAATTGGAACAAACGGATAGAGGGGTGTTCTAAACTTTAAATCTTCTAATTTTCCACCGTTATTAAGGTACTGCTTACGGAAAAAAAACTGAGAAGCACAAATTGACATCCATACAATAATTGTTATAAACCCGGAAATTGAAATTAACCAAAGATAAACAGTTTCAGCTGCAAAAACACTTGTTAAAAGTGAAAGGGCAGAAACAGATATCGTCATAATTAATGCATATAAGGGAATTCCACGTGATGATAATTTTTTTAGAAAAGCTGGTGCCATTTCATTTCTCGACAAAGACCAAAGCATTCTAGTTCCGGCATATAGCCCTGAGTTGGCTACCGAAAGGAGAGCCGTAAGAATAACAAAATTCATAATGTCAGCTGCATAAGGAATTCCTATGTTATCTAGCACTACAACGAATGGGCTCTTTCCTAATCCTGCCTGCTCCCAAGGGATTAAGGCTGAAAGAACAAATATGGCTAAAACAAAGAACACCATCGTTCTCCAAATAATATTTCTAATGGAACCTGGTAAAGTTTTTGCTGGATCTTCACTTTCTCCAGAAGCAATTCCAACCAACTCTGTGCCTTGGAATGAATAATTCACTGTGACTAGAGTGAAGAGTACTGCACCAAGACCATTGGGAAATAGTCCCCCGTTATTTGTAAAGTTAGATAAAAGTGGAGCAGATTCTCCTCCTTTTAGGTCAATTAATCCAAACATAGCTGCGCCTCCAAGAATGATAAAAGCAACAATAGCCGATACCTTTATACTTGAAAACCAAAATTCTGTTTCTGCATAACTTCTTGCAGATAGTGCATTAATGACAAAGATGGTAACCCCAAAAGTTAAACACCAAACCCAGACAGGAACCCCAGGAAGCCAACGTTGCATGGTCATACCTGCAGTTGTAAATTCAAGGCCTACACTGTTGGCCCAACTAAACCAATACAACCACCCAATCGTAAAGCCAGTAGCAGGATTAATAAACTTCGTAGCATAATCCTGAAATGAGCCTGAACTAGGCATTGCTACAGCAAGTTCCCCAAGACATAACATAACAAAGTACATTAACAATCCGCCTATCATAAATGCAAGTACAGATCCACCTGGTCCAGCTTGGCCGATAATAAATCCAGAACCATTAAATAGTCCAGTTCCTATTACACCACCAAGTGCAATCATAAACAGATGTCTACTTTTCATAGTTCGCCTTAACTCAGTATTCTTATCATCAAAATTTGTCATCGTGCTCCTCACTTTCACACATAATGTTTTCCGCATAGTGGAAATAGTTCCACAATACGGAATTACATATAATTTTCAGATAATTAACTAGAAAAGTCAATATTCTCTTTTGAATTATTTTATTTATTTTTTTATTCTAAAAATTTTGTTGATTCAGACGAGAATATTTGTTAAATTCATATTTAATCAATCATTTAAAAACTAAAATTAAAGTTGAGGTAAGTTATGGTACAATCCATTGATCGAGCTGTAGATATAATTCAAATACTGGATTCTTGTGATAAAAAAGATTATTGGTCCATCTCCGAGATCACAGATCGAACCTCTCTCCCTATTAGTACAGTTCATCGATTGCTTAATTCTTTAATGAAAAATGGTCTTGTCTCGCAAATTCCAGAAACAAAACACTACACATTAGGTCCAATTTGGATGGAAATAGGATTGAGACAATTAGAAAGGGTAGACTTTAGAATCGTTGCAAAAGAAAGCATGGAACGATTAGCATATGAAGTTGAAGAGAGCGTTTACTTAAGTGTCTTAAATGGCACGTATTCTACCATTATCGAAAGAATTGATAGTCCATTGAAAGTCCGAGTTATTGATAATTTAGGCGAACGAATTCCTCTTCATATAGGAGCTCCTAATAAAATTATGTTAGCTCAGATGAAGTCAGATGAAAGCCGGCAACTTATTAACGGATATCCTTTTTTAACACCAGAGCAAAAGCAAACTTTTTCAGAACAACTAGTAACCGTTAGAAATCAAGGATATGCGGTGAGTTATGGAGAGAAAACAGAGGGAACTGCATCCATTGCTGCACCTATTATAGGCTTTAATAATAAGGTAGTAGGGGCATTAAGTGTAGGTGTAACTAGCAATAGTATTAATCAAGACAGATTAGATACTCTTATTGATAGTGTGAAAGATGCAGCTAGCGAAATATCTACTAAGATTGGCAGAACGTCGACCGTTTAAAATCGACAATCTGCTTTAATTTTTATTCATATAATGGAAAGTGTTTTCATAATACGGAAAAACAAGGGGGATATTTATGGGAAAGTGGCAAACTAAAGAACAATTAACTAAATTATTA
>NZ_JBHZOX010000018.1:0-42731 GCF_042787905.1 Priestia sp. YIM B13551 | reverse complement strand
AATAAAAATTAACGTTGACGTTTGTCGCTTTGTTCAGTTTTCAAAGTTCAACCGCCGCTCTTAAGCGACTTTATCATTTTATCAAGTCATCAATGAGATGTCAATAACTTTTTAATTTTTTTTAACATCATTGTTATTAGTATGTCTCAACGACGCTTAAATAGCTTATAATATTTTTTAAACAAAGTCAATATATAATTTTTAAAATCATATTTTATTTAAATGTATCTACTATATATAGAAGAAATCACGCTTTTAAAACATTGTAAAATAGCACACTATCAGAATTTCTTTGAACCTCTCTTCTACGTTCAATAGCAAACTGACCCCGCAATGTTCCAAAAAAATAAGCTGTAAAAGTATTTTTTATTCGCTTTCTCTTGTAAGCGAATATGGTCTCTTTAAATGATTGAACGGAAATGGAAACTAAATCTTCTAATGGTTTATCAATATGACTCATTTTATAAGCTAAACGGACTTTCCCCCATAATTCGTAGATATCGTCTGCAGAAGTGAAAAAAGGCCTTACAGCATCTCTAAAAGCTTTTGGAATAAAAGAAGGTACATATTCAGATGAAAGTGTGACATTTACATTATTACGTATGTATTTATTAAAATCTTTTAAAGATAAATTATAGGTAGAACACTTTTTTGCCTCTTTACTCTTACTCTCACATGAAGTTTCAGCATTTTCTGCTTTAACATCTGCTTCAACATCACACTCTAAATCGAGCTGTAAATACTTAACCCAATGGTTAAAATAAGGGTGATTCACAAATAAGTGCACTGGGTTCCCCTTTCCATTGTTATGAGGGCAGCGACGATAGAAAGTAACAATTTGTCCTTGTTTTCGAAGTTCTTTTAAATGACGATCGATTGTTCCTTTTGACTTTTCGTAGGTTTTACCTAAATATGTACTACCAGGAAAACAAAAGCCCTTTTCTGCAGCAAACCAACAAAGTCGGTCCAAAGCTTTTCGCGTTCCTTCGTGAAGGCGATAAAATCTTTCTCCATAGAGGCTTATAATTTCTTTAAGTAATTTTCGTTTCATTGATTGATGTTGAGAACGGTTTTCTATAAAACTATGATAATTTTTCATAAAATCAAATTCTTCTGTCGTAAGCATGCGCGTAGTAGACATTAGTCTATCCTCTCCTTTTCAGGAACAAAAAAAGACATCGCATCCCATGAAAAAGGAAAACGATGTCGGATTTTTTGACAGACTACGCCCTTGAAATAAATTTAATTATCCTATAGAATAAAGGCGTAATTAAATTTATGTATTAGGACTTCGACAGGTGTTTTCCCTAGATGTATTAGGGTTAACGGTGTAAGGGTGTTGGCGCACCACTTGCACACGTTGGAGTCTTTTTATATTCCGCACTGTTTTGGTGACTCTATTATACCGTCTATTAATCTTATAATTCAATAAGAATTCATAATCTCCTCATAAAACCTCTATATTTTACCCATGATTAAAAATTACTTCGTTTGGATATACTTTTAATATTCTAAAAAACTCACTACAGATGTATTTGTTTACTTAATTATTAATCTTGAAAGTTATAAAACAAAAAACAACTATTCTCTTATGTTGTTTTATTGTTTTATTGTTTTATTGTTTTATTGTTTTATATATTGTTTTATATATTTGTTTTTATTGTTTTACTGTTTTAGGCCGTCTATAGATACTGATATTACAACATTTATAAGCCTAAACTATCACTAATTTTGCGCG
Organism: Priestia sp. YIM B13551; assembly: GCF_042787905.1. Lineage (NCBI taxonomy): Bacteria > Bacillati > Bacillota > Bacilli > Caryophanales > Bacillaceae > Priestia > Priestia sp. YIM B13551. Next base: position 40,993 of record NZ_JBHZOX010000018.1, on the reverse strand, counting down.
AACTATCACTAATTTTGCGCGAACTATCACTAATTTTGCGTGAAACTATCACTAATTTTGCGTGAAACTATCACTAATTTTGCGCGAACTATCACTAATTTTGCGTTGGAAATGTAAATATAGATTAACTATCACTAATTTTGCGTGAAAAGTGTAGATACTTATGAAGTATCACCAATTTTGCGTTAAATATGTAGACATGCTTTAACTATCACCAATTTTGCGTATCAAATTGAAAATTTGGGGTAATAAATCAAAACTGAGCAATGTTTTCAGGGGTAAACATGCTCATGAACTATCACTAATTTTGCGTGATAGTTAAATTATAAGGACAAGCTGCTCCCTGATATGTAATTTACACAGTATCACTTTTATGATATTTTAGTGATAGTTTAGGAAAATATGGGGGATTTTATGAAGAAAACGACTGTCGTTCAACCATATGATCTGGAAAGTATAAATATAAAAAATTGGGTAACTAAATCAAACATCCTTATTGAGAGTACATATAAATTATCTTTACAGGAACAAAGAATCCTTTTAATCATGGCTTCTAAAGTACAGCCTAACGATGAAACGTTAAAGACCTATAGATTTCGTGCTAAAGATTTCATCGAAATCGTAGGGAATAAGAAAGGCACAGGTTTTTACTCCTACTTAAAAGAAATTGTAAATGGTCTGCAAACAAAGATTCTGACCATAAAAGAAAAAGGAAAACAAAGAAATTACAACTGGGTAATCACGTCTATCTATGAGGAAAATGAAGGCTACATAACATTACAATTTCACCCTAGCTTAAAGTATCTGTTTTTAGAGCTTAAAGAAAAATTTACATCGTATCAATTAGAGAATGTAGTCAGACTCAATTCAGTTTATTCAATTCGTATTTATGAGCTGCTTAAGCAATATGAGCGTCTGAGAAAAAGAGAACTAACTCTCGAAGAATTGCGTCATTTTTTAGCTATTGAACCTACTAAGTATAAACAGTATGGTCACTTTAAAAGTAAAGTATTAGCAGTCGCCCAAAAAGAAATTAATAATAAAACGGACATCCGCTTTGAATTCGTTGAATTAAAAACGGGTAGAAAAGTAACATCTATAGAATTCATTATTACTGGTTCTCCTGCAATAAATGAGGCTATTGCTACTAAGGAGAAAAAGCTAGAATTAAACCAGGAATCATTAGAGTTAGATGATAATAAAAACAGTGTCCAGAATGATTTAGAGAACTTAGGAGTTAAGCCGGAAAAAATAGAATGGCTGTTATCTGAATTTACAAAAGAACATCTAGAAAGAAATATAAGATACACACAAGATCGTTCAATTACAGGAGAGGTCACTTATCCTCATTCTTATGTAGTAAAAGCGATTCAAAAAGATTATGCCAAACTCTCACAGGAATCAAAGCGTATTAACTCTAAAAGGACACCAAAAAAAGAATTAGTTCCAGATTTTATAGCAGAAGCTAGAGATAAAAAACAAACTTTTAAAGATTTTACATTAAAAGAGAAGCAAGAATTTTTCTTTAAAGAAAATGGAACTCAAATAGAATTTGAAGAAAAGCTCCTTCAGTTTCAAGAATTGAAAAAAATGTTGGTCTTAAGTTCAGATCAACCGAATCAACAAGAAGTCAAAAAAGCTCAAGAAGCAGGTTTACAAGAAGTCATTCGAAATATGAGAGATGATTTGAAAAAACGTGAAGAATTAGGTTTAGAGCCGAGACTAGTTAATGATTTTAAAAATAAAGAATTAAAAAAGGTTTACAAAGAATTTTTACAAAGTGAGATTTCTAATAAAACTTAAATTGAACAGCCAGATATAAAAAAACACGCTTTTAACGGCGTGTTTTTTTATAAGGGTTTTCAAATGAAGGTAAATTTAATATATCGAATTTCTTAACAAATTCAAGTCTTAGCAAGCCATCTTTATTTCTGTTATAATGATAGTATATTAAATTTACCTGGAATGGATGTGCTCTCACTTGAATAATCCTATTATTCTTCAGGACTTCCTTGCTTATTTAGATGAATCAGGGAAAAAAACTTCTACAATTTTAATGTATCAGCATGATTTAGAGAAGTTTTTTGAATGGCTAACTCTTTATCATTCTAAGATAGATCAAGAAACCTTACCAAAAGAGCAAAAATATTACGAGGGATACTTTATGTACCTAAAAGAAAAAAAGCTGTCAGAAGCGACTTTAAGACGCGTAGCATCACATTTAAATGGCTTATTGAAATACTATAATCTCACAGATCATCTCGGTATATTAAAGGCAACAACAAAAAAGCAACGAGGATTAACTGACACTGACTTTATAACAGAAGCAGATACATCAATCCTTTTATATTCTGTTGTAAGCCATAAAAATCTAAGCGACATTCAATTGCAGATACATAAATACATTGGACCTCGTAACCATTCCATATTAGTTCTTATGCTTCGTTACGGCCTCACGATTAATGAAGTTGTATCTTTAAATATACAAGACATTAATTTTGGACAAAATACATTAACCATTAGTACTAACAAAACTAATCGCACCTTAGATCTTTCTAAACATGATAAAAAAATCATATATCACTACCTATCAACCATTCCTTTATTATTCAGACCCAAAGACTATACAGACGATCCACTGTTTATTTCTTTTCATCCTCAAAAAATGGCTTATTGGTATGATTACGCCTTAAACAAACCTAAAAGGATTAGTGTAATCGGAACAAAGCGTATGATTGAAAGAGAAGTTAAACGTTCAGGCATAAAAGCTCACGTGAGATCTACTCACTTTCGAAATAGCTGTATATTAGACAAAATTTGCAAAGGGTATTCAAACGAAGACATTATTTCTTATTTTGGGCTATCTAGTCGCCATGCTCTATACCGATTCAAACGATATCTAAAATCAAAATAAAAAATAATTTAAAACCAAGTTTAACTTAATCTCCTTTAGAAACACGTTATACCAACGACAAATATTCATTAGTTCAACTTATTTCTTTTATCAGACTAACTAATTCTAGAATGCACCTCCTAGTTTGACTTTAGTTAAACTAGGAGATGCACAATTCTATTATTAAAGTTGTTAAAGTAGTAAATTTATATGAAATTAGATTAAAGAAGTACTATAGATATAATATCTATGAAGGAAAGCCATCAAACACATAGGAACTAAACTCTTGGATGCCTATCCTTGAATTTAAAAAGAATTGAGATTCTTGGTTAAATCCTAGATAAAGTGCATTCTAGATTTGTTACAAACCCTTTATTATCAAAGGATAGCCAAGTTCTAGATTCTGTTGGAAGACTAAAAATTATAGAGGAGAATATATTTGCACGAATACCTTCCATTTGAAACTAAATATCTCGAATTTAGTCTAGATAAAGCGCATTCTAGATTCATTGAAACCTTTGTAATATCAAGAGTTATAAACACTTTCTTTTAAAATAACTTCGTATATTTGCAACGTTGATGAAAACGCATTATAGTTGCTATCACAGTTAAGTCTATTTATTAGACACCAATATTTGAAAACATAGTCTATACTGTACTAGTTGCAGCAATAGGAGTTGAATGTTGTGAAATAGCATCTCTAAATGCTACTAGATTTCCTGCTCTTCTAGTTACAGAAGGTATAGTTTGAGAAGTTGCACCTGAAGAACCAGTTAGATTTAAGAGTACTAAAGATGCATTCACTTATGAAACATTTAAAAATATCAATTCTAGTTTTGATATTTTTAAAAAAAACGCACGCATTCTGAAAATAAAATTGATAATTTATTTAGGTTTAAAATATATAGTTCTACTCTTGCAAAGTTCATAATTTTATCTAGAATTAATAAGAGGAATTAATGGATTTATGTAAAGCAAAGCAATAATTGTCACACAATGAAGGAATTACTAAAATATTAATAGAATTTTACTAGGAATATAAATCTTGAGTAATATCTAGTACAAGTAGATTCTAGAATCGTTATTAGCCTTGATAAATCAACTTTGATGAGTATCTAGATTTTTATATAGAAAGGAGAACTCTAGAAAAATGTCTAAAGAAACAGATAGTGGCGTTGTCTATACTTTGAAAGATACTGTAAAGCTAACTGGATTAAGTATTGACTTGGTGCGTTTATATGAGAAAGAATTTAATCTCCAAATTCAACGAACTGAGGGAGGTCATAGAAGATATAACAAACAAAATATTGATTTATTAATTGAAATAAAAAAAAGAATTCAGGAGCAAAACTGGAGCTATAAAATGATAAATCAGTGGCTTCAGGGAGAAATCATACCAGAAGCAGTTGATGTACAAACAAAACTCGAAAAAAAAGTAGACTCCCTTGAAGAAAAAATTCAAGATTTGCTTAATAGATCTGAAAAAGATGAGCAATTTCAGATCGCACTTATTCAGCGCCTTGATGAGCAAGGAAAGCTTATAGAACAGCTTACAGAAAAGTTAAGCAATCAAGATAAATATATTGAAAATAATCTAGAAAAACGGGATGAAAGATTGACTAAAGCAATACGTGAAATTAATGATACTAAAAAACTTATAGCATCTGCCCAAGAAAATATTGAATCAAAACCAAAAGGTTTCTGGAGCATGTTTTTTAGAAAGTAAAAGTAAAGAATTGAAGAAATTCCCCGTCCAGTTTCTGTAATGCTTTAATTAAAAGCTTTATTTCAAGATTCTTTTAAAAATAAGATATATACCTCCTCCCTTAGTAGCTAAGGGGGGATTTGTTTTGGAATCAGAAACAGTACTTGAATTAATTAGAAATTACAAGTTTAAATCACAAAAAAGCTTTTAGATTAAAGAGTAGCCTAAAAATTATATATTACTTTTAATTCTATAAAATGGATTTTTGTCTATCGTTATTAGTCCAAGCACCTTTTTAGTACTTGCATACTCTACTATTAGAGGTATTTCTTACTTAAGAATATTTTTTATAGGAGGGATTCGTCAGAATGAGCAATTTAAAAAAAATTATATCTTCTGCATTTAATAATCAAGATCCAGACGGCGTTGCCGATGCTTTAATTTCACGCGTACTAGATAAATATGGAATTTCAGAATCTGCACTAAAAAATTTATCACCCGATCAAAAAGAAAAAATTAAAAAAATCACATCAGAACTACAATCTAGAATCAATAAAACTTTGAAATAGACCATTTTTTATTTATTTTTTTTAGGTACAAGCATTTTATATTTTTAAAAATAAAAAATTTGAAGGAATGGTGATCAAGTGAGTAAATATTATAGTTACTATAACCCAGAAGATGGTAAGTACTATATGAGTAAGCAGGACCATAAGAAAAAAGGTAAAGGTAATAAGTGGAGTGCCTTAGACGCTTCTTCACATCCAGTTTTTGATGATAACAAGCAATTAGCAGCTCAAAAAGCTGAAACTCTTCAGTTTTCTGAAGAATCTATCTTCGTCTATGATTCGGCTGATGTGGAAATTAACACAACAAGTACAAAAGTAGGATTATCGATTCAAGCAGCTTTACAAGCGGCTATCGTGCTTATTTTAACTATTTCTTTGGGTAGTAGCACAGAAGCTGATAAAGTGGCGCAAGAACTTTTTCAAAAATCCTCTATTAAACAAATTAATAAGCAGCGTACAATTGTTAAAAATTCAAGAAATGTTAAGGTGACAACTACAGACACTGATATTGCAGCTAATGTTCAAGTTCTTATTCAACTTCTAGTAGCTTTATTAATCAAAATAGATATCCTTTAATCATAAGAAAAACAAAAGCCTTCGGAAGGGAAATTCATTCTAAAGGCTTTTGTTTTTTCTTATGGTTTCCTTTTCCGTGTGATGAGTAACTACTGAAACTGATTTTCCTTGGGATAGTTTGCTCAAGTTGTTAGATATGGTTTTCTTATATAATTCAGCTAAAAATAAGTTAATAAATATAGTAGAATTAACGACCTTAAACTTATTTTTCTTTTAAAAATCCGTTTTCTTAAAAATCCCTAGTTGTTGAAAAACATTTATGCGTTTTCTATAATTGTCTAATTCTCATTGTTGGATTCTTCATGCTTGTTAATTACAATGAATTTTTCTATATTGAATAAAGATTTATAAAGTAATTATTTTTCACTTAGAATATTTAATTATATTTTCCCTCAGATTTCAAAAAAGGCTATTGACTAAGACAGGTTAATTACAAAGTACGTATAGTATAATGTAGGAGGTTATGTAAGCGTTTTCAAATAACGACATATGACCTTGATCACAGCTTTTACGTATTCCTCCTTCAATAAAACTATATAAGGAGATTAAATAATGTCTTATTTATCAACTGGTGTATTAAACAAACACCCTAATACTACTATAGCTCTTAGCGAATTAATAAATCTTAACCCTTCTATTACCGTAGAGATACGGATTAAAGTGATAAACTGGAGCGATCGTACAACGATTACTGACACAGAATTTATTCTTCATCCAAATACTTCAATTAATTCCCTGGTTTTTTTAGTTAATCCGGATATGGAAATTAATGCTGAAAAATATGAAATACGCTATCAAACCTCCTATGATCTTAATGTTTTTATAAATAGTTATGGGGTTGATAATTTGCGTGCAAATCAAGAAGGAAATACTATTCTCTTCAAAAATCTAAATGCTATTACAAATACAGCTTTTAATTTAGGTAATTGTAGTCCAACTACTGGTTCAATAACAAGTTTGTAGATTGCATGGGGAAGTAAGAAAATAGAGGATAAACAACGTATTTTCTTTAATTTATGAAAGCTTTAATAGAATAAAAAATAAGATTTTAAGATTTGCTGAGAGATTAAGAAACCAAACAGAAAAAAACAAAAGCCACAGAGTTATAAAGCTGATTGTGGACGTATTTTCCCCTATAAATATTTGATATTACTCACTTTATAGAGGAAAACTTGTATATCGTATACAAATTTAAAAGCGAAAAATCCCCTACTGCCAAGGGAAATTGGTTTACGTTATGATAATGCTTGAAAACATCTTAAGTATTTTGCTCAAGCTATGGGATGCTATTCAGTTATTTTTAACCTCCAGCTTTTGATTCTGAATTAGATCTCAAGTTCCATAAGCTAAATATAATCGTAATTAAACCAAGAATTATGCTTGACCAAACCTCTCCATTATAAATGGGAAAATTACAAACCAGACACCAGTAATCACTGAAATTCAGCCTCGTCATTAATTTCCATCAGGTTTATTAGACCCCAACAATGACACGATAATCTGAATGAGTCCAAAAAGTTCACTTGACGACAAAGCCCCTGACTGATCTGTAAAACCAATAGCCTAAGGTGCAATAGTAAACCAGACACCAATTAATGCATTTAAATATGTTAGTTTGTAAAAAAGAGAAAAAATTAGGCTCATAGTTCCTGTTTCTTTAAACAAACACCCTGTCAAGGCATTTTTCTATTGCATAAACTATAATTTTAGAGATAAAAAAGGGAGGGGGAGAGTTAAGGTTGAGTGTTTTTTTGTCTAATTGGGAGATAAAATCTATTAATTTATGGCTATCAAAAATGCATCATTATAAGGATAACAGTAAAAGTCAAAGGGCTAACAAAGCTAAAGAAATCTTACAGTTGGAACACAAGATGATTGGTAATGGTCGCAACCGTATTGTCTATGATCTTAATAATGGATATGTATTAAAAGTAGCCCTCACCGAATGGGGGATTCAAAGTAATAAAACCGAATTTAAAATATATAACCATTGTCCAGTTGATTTACGAGAACACCTCTGCCTAGTGAAAGAGGATGGACATGGTTGGATTATAATGAAAAAAATGGAGATTGAAGTTCCCGATGAAATATATAACAAAGAATTAGCTCAATTAAAAAACAAATTTCTAGCTGCCGGAATCAAACCTAAGGATATGTGGAAGAGTAATATGAGGTTATCCAACAAAGGTAAAATTACTGTCGTTGATTATGGGAATTTTATTATGTATTGAAGTCAATATAGATAAATAGAAATTTTATCTATAAATGTGTTGGGAACCTCTTAAATATCCAATTATGGGAAGATTGGATATGATATTGATCTCAAAAGGGGAAAAACCTACTGGTGGTCAGTATGGTTTTCTGGGACATAGTAAACTTTAAGCGAGATAATGAAATTACTCATTAGCTGTAAACGCTTCAGAGTTCTTTCTAAGGGAAGCAACTTTAAGTTGATTTTAATTGACTTAAGGCAATTTCTATATGTGCTATTAAAGGCTTAAATCTAGCCCTTTATTAATGTTTTTAGTTTTGGTTTTCTTTTTCTTAGTTGATGTCTTTGTTGATTTTGTTCTTCACTGTGAGTAGCCTGTTGAATAGCATCATAGATGCCTGATAAGTTTTCTAATTGGAGATGGTACGATAAACTGGACGGATACTGTCGTCTTTACAGACAATGACAGGCCCAAAAGGGAGCCGACTTCTCGTTGGTTTCTCGTAGGAACATAAGGTTGTGGCTATCTTCTGACGAAAGAAACCTACTGTTATGTATACCTCCATTTGGGGCGTCGGCGTACGTTCTACTTACCATTATGGTGTGTGAAGAGGATACGACAGCAAATGGAACTGCAATGGGAGGCTTGAGCCGATGTGTCTTGAAAGGGACTCGTACGGTTCTTAGGGGAGGAAGGGGCAGTGATGCCCCTAACTTACCCGACTTAATTAAAAGTGAACATATATGTGCAGCTGTAGAAAACATCGTATTCATTTTTTTGAACACGATGTTTTAATTATTTTCTCAATTTGTATCTTTTAATCGCATGACTTTACCGTCTGCACTTAGTTCTACTTCGTATCTAATTTTAGAGATGTCTTTCCATTCACCTCTTCCAAAGAATTGGGGATTTAATAAGAAAACCCCTGTTTCTTTTTTAATTGGGATATTTTTTTGTTAATTGATTAACCGCATTGGTTACTGATTGTTGTTTAATGCCTAAATTTTCAGCTACAATTCGTTTATATCCTGAATTAATGATGATAAATTGTCCTTTATTTGCATAAGTTACGCCTTTGATGAGTTCGTATAGTACTTTACTTATCCATCCTTGTATCTCTGCTAATACAACAATATTGTCGAGATATACTTTTATGTAGTCTGTTTCTTTTCCATAGTTAAAAAAACACTTGTCGTTTCTTCCATTATTTCTCCGTTCATATCAACGACTTTTGTTGTTTCCACTTTCGATATTTTAGCTGCATTATCCACCTCTATCATTTTTTACCATTTATTATATTTTTATATTAACTTATATTTCAGTTAATATCCACTCTTCATTAGAGTTAAATTAAACTCTATAATAGTGTTGTTTTTAACCTTTGTTTTTTTACAAAAAACAACTCTTTATAAAAGTTATTTTTAACTTTCAAAAAAAGCCCTATAAACCTTGATATATCAAGGTTTATAGCAATATATAAAAATCTTTTTTCTTCTTATAATAGTGATTATGTTAACTAAAGATGTATATCATATACAGCTTAAAAAACAGAAAGAACTACTGAACAGGAATCAGTAGTTCTTTCTATTACTTGGATTGTATGCAATTGGGTTCTATGAGAGGATGCTTTATAGCATATTGGGTAGTTTGCTCAAAATATTGAACATTATTCATTTAAACTTTTAGAATTCGAATTAGATCTTAAGTTTAATAAGCTCAATATAATAGTGATTACACCAAGTATTACACTTGACCAAACTTCTCCGTTTGTTAATGAATAAATAAAAGGAAAAATTACAAACCAAACACCAGTAATCAATGAAACCCAGTTCTGCCATGAAGTCCAACCAAGTTTGTTACAGACCCACAATGATACGATAATCTGAATGATTCCAAAAATTATACTTGACCACAAAGCTCCTGATTGATCTGAAAAACCAATAACCCAAGGTGCGAGAATAAACCAGGCACCAATTAATGCAATTAAAATACTCCTTGTTTCCACAATCATGCCTCCTTAAAGTTAATGAAATACTTAAAGATTTCATTATTGAATTATATGCTTAGAAATTATTAAGGTTAATTAAATCAATTAAAATGGGACTATATGATTGTTTTAAGAAAAAAGAGAAGATTTATAGCTGCTGATTAAACTGTATAGTTCTTACTTTGTTTTCTGACTACCTATAAAGTTCATTATGTTAATTAAAGATGTATACCATATACAATCTAAAAACAGAAAAACTACCTTTAAAAGGCTAAAACTAGATTATTTGATCATTTTTTAGAGAAATGCTCTATAAGTAAACGTTTGGCTTGTACCAATTTTATTTTTTTTCATATTATGTAGTATCCCTTTTGTTTAGGAGGTGATTTAAGTGTCCTATGATAAAAGGAAAAAAGTTATTCATGATGATAAAGTGATTATTCAGACAGACAAAGTAATTATTAAAAAAGATGACAAAAAACGCAATAAAAAGCAAAATAAAAAACACAATTCCTATAACAAGCATAGAAAAAATGATAACAGAGGATGTTGTTATTGATTCTAGCTTTATTTTAAATTAATGTAGATAATTTTCTCTATTATTTAATAACAGTAACTAAATTTTAAAGATTCCATTATCAAATGATATGTTGGATTGTTTTTCTTTAGGAAAGATCAGGCTCATAGTTCCTGTTTCTTTATACAAACACGCTGTCAAGGGATTCTTCTATTGCCCAAACTATAATTTTAGAGATAAAAAAGGGAGGGGGGAGAGTTAAGGTTGAGTGTTTTTTTATCTAATTTGGAAATACAATCTATTAATTTATGGCTATCAATAATGCATCATTATAAGCATACAAGTAAAAGTCAGAGGGCTAACAAAGCTAAAGAAATCTTACAGTTGAAATACAAAAAGATTGGTAATGGTCGCCAACGTATTGTCTATGATCTTAATAATGGATATGTATTAAAAGTAGCCCTTACTGAGTTTGGAATTCAAAATAATAAAACCGAATTTAAAATATATAACCATTGTCGGGCTAATTTACGAAAACACCTCTGCCCAGTGAAAGAAGTTGGGCATGGTTGGATTATAATGAAAAAAATGGACATTAAAGTTCCCGATGGAATATATAACAAAGAATTAACTCAATTAAAAAACAAATTTCTAGCTGCCGGAATCAGACCTAGGGATATGGGGAATAGTAATATAAGGTTATCCAAGAAAGGTAAAATTACCGTCGTTGATTATGGGAATTTTATTATGTATTGAAGTAAATATAGATAAATGTAAATTTTATCTATAAATGCGTTGGGAACCTCTTAAATATCCACCTATGGGAAGGTTGTATATGATATTAATCTAAAAAAAGAGAAGAAGATACTGGTGAGGCCAGTAGCTTCTTCTCTTACATAAATCTTAATCATTGGGTAGATATCTCATGATGTCTTGAGTAGTTTGCTCAAGTTCGTAAGAACTTATGTGTACAAAGGGGAAAAGATTACTTGTGTCTAATCAGTAGTTTTTTTCTTCATGAGATATAGCGACTTCATCTTTATAGTCAAAATCTGCTTTTTGACTGATTTTCCCTTCCTCAAATATTACTTGGAATCTAATCTTTTTAATATTGTCCCAAGATCCTCTTCCAAATAGAAATGGATTCATTTCATAAGTTCCAGTTCCTTTTCTATTCATAATTCCTTCTTTAACAAGCTTATTGATGTTGTTATTCAAACTTTGGACTGTATTAAATCCTAACTCTTCAGCCATTTGTTTCTTTATGTATGCATTTAAAACGACTATGTTATCATAGGCCATTCTTTTTAGAAGAACGTTCAATGTCTTTTGGATACCACTTGATAGGTTATTTATTTGTAGGATATTATCTAAATAAATTTTTACGTAATCAGGTTCTTTTGAAACATATGATTCTTCGATATGCTTTTGAAATAGCTTTTCTCCATCATCATTAGTAACTGTTTCTTTAACTTCTTTACTGATCTTTTTTCTTTGTGTATCTCCAATTAGTTCTTTTTCCCAATTATAAAAATTAAATAAGTTCAAGGTGTTTCGTTTATTTTTATAATCTATTTTAGGTTATAGTACATAACAAATATGATTAATTTTCTTTTCAAAGCGTAGTAGAAGATAAAAAGCAACAATAATAGGAAAGCCAAAATTCCCAATAAGATTAGGCCATTGTTCTATCTTGATTACTTCCTTTTAGATACCATTATTTTATATAATGCGGTCCAATCAAAAGGGTTTGGATGTGTTCTAAGAAAGCCGTTGGAACTAACAATTCCAACGGCTTTCTTTCTTAGAATAACAATAAGCATAGAAACAAATTTATCGATTTAGAATATTATATTTCATGCTAACTAGAGATGAGGTAAAAACTGTGAAATCAAAACCATCTAAAAGTAAGAAAACAGCAAATAGTGTAGAAAGTCATCAGCTAGATAAATCTATAGTATCAGAAGTCAATGATATTGTAGAAGTTCCTATTCCATATCAAAGTTTTCAAGAACAAGTTGTATATCTAGTAAATGAAGAAAGGAAGGGATGTGGTATCGCCCCCCTTATAATTGATTCAAAATTAAGTGAAGTTGTAAACCTGAAAGCTGCTGATATGAGGGATAATAATTATTTTTCACATTATAGTCTCCAATATGGTACGCCTTTTGAAATGTTGAGAAATTTTGGTGTTTCGTATCGATATGGAGCTGAAAACATTGCCGCCGGTTATATAACTCCTCAGGAGGTGTTTGAAGGATGGAAAAATAGTCCTGGCCATTATGCTAATATGTTAGGCCCTAATTACAAATATACCAGAGTAGGTTATGTTCAAGGCCTAGATTTTAATGAATATCAGACTTATTGGGTTCAATTGTTTACTGGATAATAAAATTCAATATATTTTTATAGGGAAAACAAGATTTAGACATTCTTTTATGAGAATTGTTTATGAGGATATGAGTTTATAATATAGATTCATAAAATTTTGGGCATGTTCTAATATAGAAAAAGTTGTTAGAGTTTTGGTATCTAATGGCTTTTTTATTCCGGTAACATTCATTATGGTACGATAAGCTATCACTTTTATATAGTGTGGCTTACGCTACTAGTTTAGACGCAAAAACTATCTCTATCCAAAACTGCGGATTTGGTAACGGATTTGTGGGTTGCATGCGGAAATGCGGAAACAGAGGGTCCGTGCACGACTCAGAACACTGCTAGGAGGGATGAGTATGGGCAACATTAGGGGAGATTTATAAGCTTCGTAAATGTTAGCTCAGGATAATGTATAGGTTCGCTTGGGTATTGCTAAGAGGGAAAGTAAATCCATAATGCTGTTGTGATGCATCTCGTATCTATAGAATGCGGAACCTGATAAGCCCTTTGTCATCAGTAGCGAGATCGTAAGATCAAACGGTGTGACAGAGGGTAAAGGATACGGGAGAAAGCGAATGTCGTTGCCTGGAAAGAGGACAGGAAAGTAGGAAACTGTATAACTGGATGGATATTATCGTCTTTACGGACAACCCACGATAGGCCCTAAAGGGGGCATACTTCTCCATTGGTCCCTCGTAGACACATAAAGTTGTGGCTATCTTCTGATGAACGAAACGTACTGTTATGTATACCTCCATTTGGAGCGTCGACGTACGTTTTACTTACCTTTATGGCGTGTGATGAAGATACGACAGCAAATGGACCCGCAATGGAAGACTTGGGTCGATGTGTCTTGAAAGAGACTTGCACAGTTCTTAGGATAGTCAAGTAGGGCAGTGGTACCCTAACTGCCCTACTTAACTATCTTTGTATATGATATACAGTTCAAAAATATGAAAACTTCCTTATTTCGAACTAAATAACTATTTTTAGACAAAAACTAATAATTAGAGGAGGTGAAGTTTATTAATCTATTAGTTTTCTATTTTGCACATTACTAACCTTAGATAAGCTTGGTACATTGTTTTGGGTATAGCATTAAAAGAATCAACATTATTTCCCTTTAGTTTTCTTTCTAAAATTATTTTTTCTTACTTTAGTTCCTTTGGTTTTCTTTCCGTACTTCTTAATAATCACACCGCCTTGATTAGCGTTCTGCCCACCTTTTTTAGCAATCTGCCCCCCCTGGTTAGCATTTTGTCCTCCATTACCACTAATTTGTCCTCCAGTTTCAGCATGGTTATAAATGTTAATTTGAATAAAGATGTTTGCTCTTTTCTGCTTTTTATGTTGATGATTTAGTTTTTGGTTATAGTAACAATAATGTTTTTTTATTGTAATCACCTTCTTTCTTAACTTATTAATATAGTTTATTCATTGATAAATAGAGTGTGTGGATGCTTGTCCAATAATATTTAAATTCCTATAAAAATTACTGTTTAGGTAATATAGTTGATACGTGGGGGTTTTTTCTTTTTTTAAAATAGGTTCTCTACATTTTCAGTTAAGTTGGATAGGAAGGGACCCCCATGAGTATCTTCCCCTCTAAGAACCATACGTGACAGATTTTCTGTCATACGGTCCAATCCTTCTTTTTATCCAAACAACTCTTTTTATTTAATACAATATGCTGTACCAATTTAACAACTTTATCCGGGGAAACTACCAGATTACATACGGTAACTTTTTCTCCATTTTGTGAAGTGTATCTACACGGTGCAAAACGATATCCTTGCTTTCCTGCGAGCTTTATCCTATCTAGCGTATTGTCACCATTAAAGACCTTACAGTCTCGTTTTTTCCAATACTCTTTTAGACTCGGATCATATGGGCTATTCTTATAGGCTACCATGACATGTCGTTCTGTCTTAATCCCAGGACATTCTTAACAATTGAATGTTATTAAGTGGACATGTGAGAGTCCATTTATCATTCCCTCCGTGGTTGGGTTTCCTAAAATAACGCTTATTAATCCATTTTCACGACTTCTTTGGATGTAATTATTTAAGGTGTTTTCTTATTTTAAAGAAAACACCTTAAATAATTAGGTTTAAAACACGTATCATTTCTTTCACTGGTCTTCCTACTCATCAAAAGAAGAAATGAATTGAATTCACTTATATGAAAAGGTTCCTTCTCAAAAAGACGGAACTTTTTATATTTTCACAATATATTTTTAAAAAAACAGATTTCTTGAAATGGAATACATTAATAATTAATAATTAATCATTACATTATTTCTAGTTAGATTGTTTACAAGACATCTATTACAAACTACTAATTTTATATTACCTATCCATTCAACAAACTTTGTATAGGTATTTATTTTTGCTAATACAAATATAAGTTATATTTACTTTATAAGTAAATATCCAAACATTTTATTAAAAAAAGTTTCATCATTTATATGATTTGTAGAAAAATGATGTATTTGTCGTCATATAGAGTAAATGATAAAACTATTATTTTTATAACGTAGTTTATCCATTTACTTCTTTGAATAAAAAACGTTAATCTTGTATTTTTTAATGAATTTATTTTATTAAAAATACATTTAATTCAATAACTTATATATTTTCTATCAGGTTATCGTGAAGGCACTAATTCCTTAATAAGAAAGTAGAATATAGACTGATATATGAGAAGAAGTATAAATCCATATTTACCTACAGTATGTTTATTAATTAAAACTTAATAATTTAGAAGTTAGTTTTATATTTTACTTATTGATACATAACACATTTTTCAATTACTCTTTCGCCATTTGATCATTTGATTAATTGTCTCTTGATGAGATTCTAGGATTTCTCTGGTAGTAAAATTATGATGTTTTGCATGGCGAGAAAAATTAGCTTTACTATACCATTGATTACATAAAGGGCAGGGCAATTCATTCTCTACCTCGTAAGGTGTCGAAGTCCAACGTGTGGAAGGCATGGAAGTTTTTCGATCAATCACTTTTGTAGTCGGATAATCTTCTTTTTGTATAGGAATTTGTAGTGAGTTTGTTGTTACTGCTACTTCATTTGTATACTTAGTGTATAAAGAATCTTCTATTTCCTCCTTAATTAGAAGGTAACCAGCCTCTGACATGGATAAACCAAGTTCATCACATCGTTTTCGAAATTGATCGTAGATGCTTTCAGGCAGCCGAATCGGTAGTACTTTGCTAGGTTCTTTCCGCTTAGATTGACGAGCATATTTATCTAATCTTCCCATTTGTATCACCCCATTTATAATTTGTATACAGATTCAACACATAATAGATGAATTCCTGCTGACAAGATGTATACAATTTGTATTTATTTGGTGGTCATCTCACTTATTCATGTATAAAAAATAAACCTTTGCTTGACACACGTATTTAATATTCCTAGGGTGCTAAAATATGCAACGAATGAGAAAGGGTTTGCAAAACAAAAGTTAATTTCGACAGAGACCGTTTCTCTGCATGAGAATTATGAAAACTACTTAGACTTTTTTTAAAAGTTTCTCCACATTTAGAAGTTTATTTATTTTCATTTCAAAAAAAGAAGGCCACTCTATGTTTATATTGTATACATAGAGTGGCCCTTTTGTTTTATTTCATTCCTATACGCTTACACGAAACTATAACTATGTAAAAGAACAATTCAAAATAGAAATAGAGACTAAACAAATTTTATCAAACAACAAATGAAAAAGTCCCCAAGCAAGTTTAAGGGGACTGAATCCTGTTTTTGAGACAGGATTCAAAACACTCTTTGGGGTTGTAAATATTCACCAGGCATTAAATTAGGCTACTATGATGAATAGGCTTTTTCGTATTCAATAGGGGAAAGCTAATGCGGCGAAGAATGCATTTTTTTGGTATTGTAATAGAGCTCTATATATTTAAATACTTCTTTTCGAGTTTGTTCTGATGCCGTAAGTTTGGCACCATGAATGAGCTTTCTTTTTATAGTCTTATAAAAAGATGCCATTAACGCATTATCATAAAGATTTCCTTTTCTACTGACACTTGAAATAGCATCATACTTTTTCAGTATGGCTTGAAAATTACTACCTATATATTGAGACCCCTGATCTGTATGGATAATTAATTCTGTTGGAGGATGTTCTTTCTTGTACCCTTGTAAAAACGCGTCTATCACAAGAGAATCTTTCACCCGTGTACTCATAGACCAGCCACTCACTTTTCTCGAGTACATATCTACAAATACCGCAAGGTTTAAAGTGCCCTTTTGAGTAGGGATATAGATAATGTCACCGACCCACATTTTATTTCGTCCGTCTGTGTGAAAAACTTGATTTAAGGGGTTGGGTCTTTCTATAGAAGGTGATTTTTTATTATAACGTTTATGGCGATACCGACTTCCTTTCGCATACAGGTTCATTTGACGCATTAATTTTCCTACTCTTTTTCGATTTATCTTGATTCCCTTCTTCTCAAGAACCTTTGTAATTCTTAAGGATCCATACCAGCCCTTATGTTCCTTAAATATCTCCTGTATTTTCGCACGTAACACTTCATTCTCTAAAGCTCTTTTAGAAGGTTTTCTCTGTAAATATTCATAGTAACCTGATCGTGAGATGCTTAACGTTTTACAAGCCTTCTTGATGTTATTATTGTTTGCCTACAGACTATTCAAATCGATGCATTTCTCCATTTTTGTACCAACTCATTCACCTTTTTAATTGGGTATAATTGTGAATATTAATTGTGACAGCACTTCTTTAGCAGGCACACCACCTAGTCTCATTTCAACGGCTTTTATTTTTACCTTTACTGAATAACTGACTCTTGTCCCCATAAAAAAACATCTCCAAGTGATTGTTAGGTAGTATATACCCGTTTTTCAACTTAAAGGTGTTTTATTTTTCTCACTCTAGGGGGGCAGTCCCCTTTTTTATTACAATGTCCTTTAAAAATTGAACTAAATCTTTTTTTAGATCTTCTCGTTCCATTGCGAACTCAATAATTGTCTTAAGGTAACCTAATTTTTCACCTATATCATAACTTTTCCCTTCAAAGATTTGAGCATATACATTCTCATAGTTAAGCAGTGTTTGTAGAGAATCTGTTAACTGAATTTCGTTACCAACCCCACGCTCCTGTTTTTCTAATAATTCAAAAATTTTAGGGGTGAGGATGTATCTTCCAAATATAGCTAAATCCGATGGTGCCTCTCCTTTATCCGGTTTCTCTACTAGATTACGAACCTTCAACAGTGGCTCATTTCCCTTCATCACATCTACAATTCCATATCGACTTAATTCAGACTCGTTAACTCGCTTAACGCCTATGATAGATGACTGACATTCTTCAAATAATCTAATCATTTCTTTTAGACATGGTTTTTTATCTTTAATAAGAGTATCTCCTAACAAAACAGCAAAGGGTTCATTACCAATAAAATTTCTTGCACACCAAATCGCGTGTCCTAAACCATTAGGTACCCCTTGGCGAATATAATGAATATTCGCTAACTGAGAAATGCTTTGCATTTCTTTCAAGATGGTTATTTTTCCTTTATTTTTTAAGGTTTCTTCTAGTAACATTGAAGTATCAAAGTGATCTTCAATCGATTTCTTTCCTTTTCCAGTGACAATGATAATATCTTTAATTCCCGATTCCACTGCTTCTTCAATAATATATTGTATCGTTGGCTTATCGATAATAGGTAACATTTCTTTTGGCATTGCCTTTGTTGATGGCAATAACCTTGTTCCTAGACCTGCTGCTGGAATAACTGCCTTTCTTATCTTCACTAAATTTCTCCTCCCTAGTTAGCTGAACTTGTATATAAAGCTTTCATATGAATCATTTCTTTAAAGGAAAATAGAGATTTAATTTCCCGAAATATATTTATTAAATCACAATAAATGATCTAACTTTAATGGGAATAAAATGTCTAAAACTTCCGTTTAATTAATAGCAATATAAAGGAATAACCTAAAAAAATATTATTCTTAATAACCAGCAACAATTTTTTAATTTATGGGAGTAAATCTTTATTTGCTCCACGTGAGGAATGATTTAATCCGGCTTTTTTTTGTACTATATACATTAGGGATTTTCCAAAATCAATTCCAATGTTGCCTGTCGTTTCAGCAACTTTTTGGGCAAGAATGACAGAATTTACACCACATGAAATAAGAGCTATATCAAAGTTGCCTTTATTTGCCTTAATTATTGCTAAGGTATGTTCCAGCTGATCATAGTGATTAAAATTTATTCTCTTAGTAACATTTAAGTTGTAAGGTTTTTTTCTTAAGGTTTGAGTCACTTTTTTTGACCACTTGGATTTGGTTATAATCAGGATTCTTTTGCCCTGTAATGCTTTCCAAAAATCACTTTTTTGAGCAAAAACCCTGTTTACAAAAGTATGACAAGCCATTTTAGGAGTAATCTGAAAATGATTAAATACTTTATCAGTTAATTGGCGCTTTAATCTATCTTCAGCAAGAATTGGATCATTTTTATAAAAAGGAATACCTACTATGCTAGCATTTTTAATGGCGTTTACCATTTGATCTCTTAAAATTGTATTTGGAAGAGTAACTCCTTTATTATCTCGAGATTTGTTCGCGTTCCGTGCCCATTGTTCTTTTAAGGTTTTTTCGATTGTCATAACAGAATTTTGCGCTAGTATAATATTTTCTCCATCACCCACACGTACCAAAGAAAAGGGTTTCTTTTTCTTAATGGCCTGCTTTAGCTTTTTTAAAACTTGCTCAACAGTTAAGAGTTGTTTATCCGGAATCATATCTTTTACTCCTTTAGTTATATTTTTTTCAATATTATAAGATATGTTATAATTCAATATGTTGCTACCCTATAATTACTTTATTATGAAATGAAAATAGTTTTTTATATAAATCTATAAACTTAATTTATAGATTTTTTAATTACAAACAGTGAAAATAAAACTTATAACTCTTCAATATATTTGGTTCTAATGAAAACTTAAAAATATACACAAGTAATCTCTTAAAATTAGATGATATAGGGTTGCTAGTATTCTAGAAGAATAGGGGGTCTATATTACTTATCAAGTTATCATACGCTAGTTTTATAAGTATAATTCTGGTTACGATGAACGAGTAAGATGAGATGACATGACATCCCAAACCAACTAATAATTTTTAGCGAATAGATGCAATAATGTATTAACATGGTGGGGCAATAAGAGGGGGTATCTTTTGTAGGCGATTTAAAAGAGCATACTATTGATTCTTATCTATGACGAAAATGTGTTAACTAAAAAAATCTTTCCTTTTACGCTGAAAGTTAACTTTTACAATCCATTGACAAAAATCATAGTATTCAGAATCTGCATCTGGAATTTTATTACTTAACTTTTTTTGGAGAATTTTCCATTGGGGCTTATTTAATTTCATAAATGACTTTTTATTTTTTTTCATTGATTTTAATAAATTCTTATTCATCCTAAAACCATGATTACTTGGATTTAATCCTTCGGAAAGTAGATTCGCCATTGTTCGAGCACATTTTTCACACTTCCCACAATTGCTTCCTTTTTTTGATTCCCAGCATACTCTTAATTGAAGGTTAGAACCATTTTTCTTTATATATTTTGCAATAATTCCTATCTTATCGAATCTATTTAAATGCGTACCATCTAGAGCAACCTGCGTATCCCCCCATTTAAGATTATTCTCAATCGAAGGATGTGATCCCCATGACGTAGAATATAAAGTGTTATTGTGTGATAAAAGTGGTGTAGATGCAAAATGAATTTTATTCATACCTTTAATGAATGTTAAGGGGGCGGATAGACCTACTAAACCTAATCCATGTTGAATGCCTCCCCACCAGCCTCTAAGGCCATGTTTGGAATAGGATTTATTAAGGTTACGTTCATTTAAAAAAGACCTTAGATTTGATTGGATAAACAAAGGGGTAAGTTTGTGCATTTTGGCAAATTGATTGGTATGACTCTTTACTCTACTCCATCCTTCATTTTCTGATAATGGTATATCAGCTCCCAAAACCGTCAGTAAATACGGTTTTTCATGGCGTTTTCTTATATATGATGCCACAGAATCTGCTCCTCCACTAAAGAAGAGCCCACTTTTTTTCTTTCCATATCCCTTATTTTCCTTAATTTTTTTATACTTTATATCTCCTTTAAAAGAATGTTTAGGATATAACTTCTGAAATGATTTTTTTACTATATTCAGTGCTTCCAGAAACTCTTGGTCAATTTCTTCAACATAAATATCAGTTCCCGTAACCCAAGCAACAGGACAAATATTTGATAAAGCGGGAATGATAAGAATGCTTTGAGGTACAGATTCAACGTTTGCATTTAATTTCATATAAAAATTATTTTCATTAAAATATTTGCTAACTTTTCCTGAACACTTAAAGTGACAATAAATTTTATTTCCGCCTCTTACTTTAGGAGGATCTAGGACTATTTTGTTTTGGTTTCTCATCGGGAAATTCTCTCCTTATTGTGATGAAAAATTTCATTTTAGTACCAAAAAGAACTTTCTTAATTTCCTCGACTTTCGCACTTTAAAAACTCTGTTTCATACTAATCCGTTTGATGCATTTCTCTTTTATTATGTTCGTTAACATCAACCTAATTAATTGAAAAGGCACCTTAGCCTTTAGTATAGCTAACCTGTCTAGAATAAACTCCAAATAGAAGTTTTCTCCTATGTGATAGCTAATAGGGATCATAATGACCTAATCCCCCAGGAATTAGTGTATAAGTTTAAAGAGCTAAAGTTATTAAACTTCCATGAAAGATGCTGATTAATACAATATTTGACTTCAGATGTGTTTATGTGCCCGAGCATATCTTTTATCACCTCTTTAAACGTAAGAATTAATACCACTTGCTTAATAGAAAAAAATCTGATGTTACTATCTAAGGGGGGAGTAGAACGGTTTCTGAAACATTCTAAGTTTGCTTAGTCTCAGTATTTCTTTTTATTGAGTATATTTTCGAGGTAGAAAGGTGAGAGTGTTAACAGCTGAAAAGCCCCCCATAATTAATGCCTCTACGTTTAATCTTGACCGAAATTGAAGTTAAAGATTAAATAACTAATGATGTAGCTCTGATTAATAGTTTTAGAATAACTTTATTTTATATGGGGAATATAATAAGAAATAAAAATTACGAATTCATTATGATTTGTTATGAAAGTAAGTTTTCAAAATCCATTGGTGAAAATCATAGTATTCAGAATTTTTATCTAGAATTATTTTACCCAATTTTCTTTGAATTCTCTTCCATTGAAATTCTTTATTTTTATTTAATCTAGTAAATAATTTTTTATTATTTTTCATTGATTTTAATAAATTTTTATTCATCCTAAAACCATGATTGCTTGGGTTTAATCCTTCGGAAAGTATACTAGCCATTGTTCGAGTACATTTTTCACACTTTCCACAATTGCTTCCTTTTTTTGATTCCCAGCATACTCTTAATTGCAGGTTAGGATCATTTTTCTTTATATATCTTGCAATAATTCCTATCTTTTCAAGTCTATTTAGGTCCATACTTTCCAAAGCAACCTTTGTAGCCCCCCATTTAAGGTTATTCTCAATTGATGGATGTGACCCTTCCGGTTCTGGAGTGAAGCGTAAATAATTATCAACTGATATTATACCCGGAGAAGATGCAAAATAAATTTTATTCATACCTTTAATGAATGATAAGGGAGCAGATAGACCTACTGTGCCTAACCCATGTTGAATACCTCCCCACCAGCCTCTAAGGCCATGTTTGGAATAGGATTTATTAAGGTTACGTTCATTTAAAAAAGACCTTAGATTTGATTGAATAAATAAAGGATAAAGTCCGTTCTTTTTGGCAAATTGCTTATTATTATTCTTTACTTTACGCCATCCTTCCGTTTCCGATAATGGTATATCAGCTCCTCTAACCGTCAGTAAATACGGTTTTTCATGTCGTTTTCTTATATATGAAGCCACTGAATCTACTCCTCCACTAAAGAAGAGCCCACTTTTTTTCTTTCCATATCCCTTATTTTTCTTAATTTTTTTATACTTTATGTCTCCCTTAAAAGAATGCTTAGGATATAACTTCTGAAATGATTTTTTTACTGTATTTAGTGCTTCTAAAAACTCTTGGTCAATTTCTTCAACATAAATATCAGCTCCCGTAATCCAAGCAACAGGGCAAATATTTGATAAAGCGGGAATGATAAGGATGCTTTGAGGTACAGATTCAACATTTGCATTTAATTTTATATAAAAATTATTTTCATTAAAATATTTGCTAACTTTTCCTGAACACTTAAAATGACAATAAATTTTATTTCCGCCTCTTACTTTAGGGGGATCTAGGACTATTTGGTTTTGATTTCTCATTGTGAAATTCTCTCCTTTTTAGACAAACGTGTTGAATATCTAAAATTCGACTGAATAGATATAAGAATTATTGAAACCACGTATTTTATGTCTTTTAACGACATCATGCCTTTTTATTAATTGGGATTGCAAAGTAAAGAGCTTACATGGCGGAGTTTCAATCACAAAAGAATCTTCTCATTTGAAGGTGCGAGATTGAAAAAGTTCCACGTTCTCTTTAGTTCAAATGATAAAAACCTGTCCATTCTCAGTGAATTGTCCCATTCGTTTTATTTTGAACTAACTATGGTCTTTTACCCAAATAAAAAATTTATCAACAAGCTGCTCATTGATTAGATGATCATACTTGGGTACGATTATTTCCATTACTTAATAAATTTACTTTTGTTTACATTGTGAGTCCAAGTGCGATAATATTGATTATTTTTTCCATAAGAATTATCATAAAGTATATTTTTTTTATCTAGTAAACAAGCAAGAATATGCCCATGTAACCTCGTTGTAATTACTTTATTATGGGTGCTAAATAACGATATTGCTTTATTAATTAAATAATCGCTAAATTTATACCACGATTCGGCATTGCTAACTCCCTTATTCTTATACTCTTTTTTAATTTCTTGCACTTTCTTGGAATCTTTTTTTGTTACTAAGTCATTCCAATCTACGACATTTTGATTCTTTTGGGTTTTGAATCTGTTTTTTTTATTGACTTCCTTGTCTGTACGCAAGAGATATAGATTCTTTTTCTGTGAGGGGGTGGGGGGGGTTATGGGCCAAAGCTCGTGAGCCATATCTGGTGAAAGGTATATATTTTTACTAAATCCTTTTAACTGCTTTAGACTCCGTTTATCTCGAGCATAAATATGAAGATCTGAATGTTTACTGAACAGCTTCTTGGCTTTTATATAGTTGTTATTATCTTTGAAATATACAGTTTGAGGCAGTATTACAATACGATGATTAGGGTATTCTGATATGATAGACTCCCTAAAACGCTGATGACTCACCCATAAATCCCCAAAATTACCTCCGCCATGGAAAACAATAATATGATTTTTAGGTATTGATAAGTCTTTTGGAAAGTTAAATACTGAATATCTTGCTTGCACCTTTATATTGTTATTTTCAAAAAATTTTTCACTCCCTTTATAAATTAGCAAATCACCGATATTTGTATGAAAGGGGTAATCAAGATAATATATATTGGAACCCGGAGGAATTACATTTAAAATATAAAGCAATTGCTCCTTTAATTTTTCCATTGGATGTTGCTTATTTTCTGTCATTTTTACTTAATCCTCCATTTAATATATAGTTTGAGTATAATTTTTCATATTTTAAAAAATCAAAATATGAGAACCTTTTTCTAATCTTTACGTTCGTTAATCAATTTTCTCATTTTCTTTACATTTCCATTTATTTCTTCATATCTCTTGTATAATTTATTATTATTTTTGATATTTGGATTGCCTTTAGGTCCGACCTTTGGATGCCATAAATGATATATAGAACTATTGTTGATTCTTTTAAAAGGTCCACATAAAGTATTCATTGCATCTCTGAACGCGTTATCTTCTCGACCCCAACCTACAAATCTTTCGTCAAATCCTTTAATACTATTAAAATTTTTGCGAGTAACGATGATAACTCCACTTACAGGTTTAACAGTTTTGTCTTGAAAACGCTCTGTAGATTTAAATTTTGTCGATAAAGGCCATTTAGGGGAAGTCTTTAACAGTCTTATAGTACTTGCCTTTGAGATGTCTAACCATTTACCATAGGGAATAACCCAAGCATGTTTATCAAGCAACCGAATCCCCTTAATTAAAATTTTTGGATTATATATAACATCTGCATCAGCTATAACAAACACATCCTTTGTAGCCTTTTTTGCAGCTCTATTAATTGCTTGTGATCGATTAAAAGGTTCACTTTTGCTCGTTCCAATACACAATTCAACTTCAGGCATTACATTTTTATAGTAGGATTTTACCCATTTAAACAATTTATCCCTTTCGCCATTGTCTGGTTTGTATGGGATTAATACAGATACTTGGTTTAACATCTTTTTTCCTCCTTGTTCTCATTATGTTAGAACGCCTCTGTTTATAAATTTATCGAAAATTGAATGGGTTACTACCTTAGAGTAAACCATAAGTTGTTTAAGTAAATCCAAGAAATCTATTGATCTTTCCAAACCTAATTATTTTGAGGAGAAGTGAACCGCTCTAGTGATTTTGTTTTACTTGATTTTAAAATAATTATAGAACCAATCTTCAAGCTTTTCTCCTTGTAAATTATAATCTTTGGCTGAAATTCCTGGGTCTTTGTTTCCCTTTAACATACTATTATTGTCACCATGTGAGAGAACCCAAATCACAAAGGGGAGATTAATCATTTTATATTTCTTGTTGAGTTTTTTTAAACGCTCTGGGGACTTTGGATGTGCCTTTAGAGTTAATATATTAAAGGGATTCGCTTTCTTTTTCTTAGGATTAGGAAAATCCTTTTTAGAAAAATAAAAAAGTGCATTAGTTCCACATCTTTTATAGAATTCTCCCATTTCCCAAATCTCTTTTCGTCCAATATTTGTTATTAAACCTTTCTCTAGTATGAAAGCATCGGAAAACGGCTGGGACCTTATATATTCTACAAATCTATGGTGTATCCAGTCATCCGCATCGACAGCCATAAAATATCCATGAAACCCTATTTTATACAAATATTCACCTATCACTCTACGTTTACGCATTTTATCTTGAGAAAATCCTTTTGGACTTGTAGGTGAAGAGAATTTAACTGGTAACCACTTAACTCGCTTATCATTTAATTCCTTAATATTTGGTTTATTATGCCCAGCAATTATAATACGAAAATGTTGGTCAGTATTCCTGAATATTGATTTTAAGGTATTCGATAAATTTTTCTGTACCTTATTCCAATTGCGAGATACCTTTTTACTTTTGAGCGAAATGCCAAAAGCAATTTCTTTCCGGTTGGGTGCTTTGTTCAACTGTTTGCTTACTTCTGATTTATATTGTTTAAAATATTTTTCAACTTCATCTAATTGCTTCTTAATAGGGGATTGAACTTTATCACGGTCATTTTGCTTCGCCACCTATTTTCCCTCCTTTTTCATAGGTAACATATAGGTCCATATTAGATAAATCTAAAAAATTTACTCCTACCTACTATTTATAATAGTTAAATGCGAAGAGAATTTAATAAAAAAACAGGTGGTAAATTTCCTGCTAAATTAGGAATCATGCTTCAAGATTAAAGGGTTTGTTAATGAATTCCCTTAGATTTTAGGCAGAGCTTGCCCTTTGGTGAACCTGCCTCTTTTTAATCATATGCATTGCTTCGAGTCTGGTGCAGAAAACCTGAGCAATCTACCAAATTTGGACACATTAATACCATTACTCTAAAAAGGGATATAGCCGGTATAAAAACCTAAAATTTGGTTAGGAGGAGAACATTATCAATCTGATCCTATTTACTGTCGAATGGTATCTATGGTACAACTTTAACATGTTGGATTTAATGGAAAGTATGGAATAGCAAGGATTATCTTTACCTCATACAACTAATATGGACTTCACTTAGAAGAAAGGGGAAAGTATCACCTTAACTGACCGTACACTACCCTCAGGTTAGATGAAAGGTATATCACAGTAAAAAGTCATGGGGTTACTTATATCATGCAGTCGATTTGAAGAGATAAATTGTGGATTTTTATGTAAGTAAATCAAGAAATAGAAAAATAGACAAATGCTTTCTTTACATCTTCGTTTTTTTCGTAGGCTAGTAATTTAAAAGAAACCGAAACCTTATATTTTCAGAAAGTAACTTTTGCACCTAAACCTAAATTTTTGTGTTAAAGATTTCTCCTTTCCCATGGGACAGAGTTCACTAAATAACTTAAAACGTTAGATATATCACATATCAATGTAGAAATTGAAATGGCTATGGATATCATTTTTTTAAAAAAATTATAAGTTTCTCAAGTTATACCTCATAATGCCATCCGAATGCCAATTTAAAAGTGGTATTTGATAAATAGGGGAAGCTACTCTTGACATTTCGTACCTTAGTTTCGTTTCAAAGGCGAGTGCCAAATGCTCTGAACTCCTAATCCTATTACTTTATCCAATATATATAAATCGGACTTATCATCAAGTTTTTACTTTTAATTTTTAATTTAAAGTCAATTGCCTAGAGGATACTGATTGCTAAATACATAAGATAAATAACCATTTGATAATTTAAAATTTTGGAACGGATTATGCTACTGAGTTATATATAACTTAAATTCAATGAGGAAGAGGTATCTAAGTATGATTGATTCATTACTGAATACTTTTCCATTTTAATTAAAATTAATTAGTTTGCTATTATGAAGAATATTTGATTGAAACGCCCTTTTTGTTAGTCGGCTTTACAGGAATAGGAAGATCCTCTTTACTTACTCCTTTTCTTATATTTTTCGGAATTCATCCTACTATAATAATTAGTATAAACTGGTGGTATTTTTGTTTATAATGCAATTACAAAGATGTTTAGTGCTTTCCAACGAGTTAGCAAAAAACAGTTAACTATCAATTAGTGAAATATTTAGCTATCGGAAGTTTACCATCTGCAATTATTGCAAATTTAACTTTTTATTACTTTTTTTCTGATTATTACAATGAGCACTGGATGATTTTACTTTTTGGTTTTATTTTAATTCTTATACCAGTAATTGTATTAATTCAACTAACATTCACTCGAAAAATAAATAGTCCTTGGAGGCTAAAGCTAATTATCGAAAAGCTCCTATAACTATCGTCATTGGTATAATTATAGGAGCTGTCGTATGCATAACTTCTATAGGAGCAGGAAGTTCATTTGCTTTATTCATTTTATTTTTCTATAATCTAAAATCTTCTGAAGTTGTCGGCACTGATATCTTCCATGCTTTTTTCTCGTTTCACTTACAGGCCTTCTCATGGATGGTTATGGTCATATAGACTATAAATTAACAGGTAACCTTCTAGTTGGCTCAACACCAGAAACAATTATTGGAAGCAAACTAACTAAAAAAATTCTTCTAAAACTAAAATTTTGATTATTTCGATTATGTTAGTTAGGGGAATTAAACTTACTATAAATTCTTAGTAGAATGTGAAAGGAATATAACACTGCTAATTAGTAAAATATAAATTTCTTTATTTCTAACATTTAATTATTGTGGCGCGAGAAGAAATGAATTGAGTGAATAGTTCAAGCACAAAGACTGTTCTTGTCCAACACTAACTTCCTGTTTCTGGTGATAGACTTATTGGGTTACACGAGAAAATAGAGAGTCAGCGCACGACTACCTAGAAAACGGCTAAGAAAAATAAATACTATAGACGCAGCTGAAGGTTTGTACACTTGATAATACCCCAATGATAAAAAGATCTATTTTATCGACAGAAAACAGAAAAGTAGAAAATTATATAACTGAACGGAACTAAATAATTACTGCTTACAGATTACTTTTTTAAAAAAATCATCTTATTTTTTCTTGTTTTTCTTACAATTATAATCAGAATCCATCTTTATGCTTGCAGCCGCACTTTTTGGGTGACTTCTAGCTTATGACTGCATTTTTTCTTGTGATTTTTGTTCTTACGACTGCATTTTTTCTTATGATCTTTGTTCTTACAGCCGCATTTTTTCTTGTGGTCTTTGTCCTTACAACCGCATTTTTTCTTGTGGTCTTTGTGCTTACAACCGCATTTTTTCTTGTGGTCTTTGTGCTTACAACCACATTTTTTCTTGTGGTCTTTGTGCTTACAACCACATTCTTTGCAGTGGTCTTTGTGCTTACAACCACATTCTTTGCAGTGGTCTTTGTGCTTACAACCACATTCTTTGCAGTGGTCTTTGTGCTTACAACCACATTCTTTGCAGTGGTCTTTGTGCTTACAACCACATTCTTTGCAGTGGTCTTTGTGCTTACAACCACATTCTTTGCAGTTGGATTCTTTTATATATTTTTTTATATAATAATCACTCATTTTAGCCCTTCCTTTCCTTAGTATTCTATTTATTTTATTCATTGACAGAGAAAATGTTTGTATGCTTGTATTAGTAAATTAGAATCATTTTCCATCAAAAGATCTTTTAAATGTTTGTAACCTTTTGTAATGCTGATTACGATGTGAAAAGCAGTCGTATTCTTACAGTGTATCTTAAATTTCTTATTTATAAATCCAAAGATGCTCTCTATCTGAAGCAGGTTGCTTAGTAGCGAATTCATCGGTTGTAAGCAGAATTAGGCACAGAACAAGTTGTCCAAAATACTGGTGAGCCAGGGGGGGTGACTTAATAGTTTTTAATTTTACATCTAATGGATAATCAACTCTTGTTTCCATTGAAAAATAACCCAAGCGATGATTAGGTATTGTATACCCGTGTTTCAACTTAAAGGGATTTTCTACTTATCTCATTCTATTAAATCCTTCTTTTATCTTATTAGGAAATTAACTGGCTTTATTATCAATAAACGTGCTTTGATATAAAGCACGTTATTTCTTTATTATATCTATCATCTTATTAAGGTGATGATGGAAGGTGTGGTGGTTTAAAACTCTTCAGGAAACTAACTCTCGCTCTTCAGTATTGGAAAGGTAGTTACTAACTCTATTAATTGAATTCTTATCTGTTTTAAATGACACAACTCCATTTCCTTCATCAAAATTTTTGGGGGATCGTAGATTCATTCAGTAAGCTGAAATGTACCACAGCTAGCTATATCAGAGGTGCGATTATTTATGATTTTATTTATAATATTTGCACTATTTTGATTCACTTTATTATTATACGAACGTTAAGTATTAAGTGTAATTTTTGAGTTTGAATAGTAATTAACAGCTTTTGATGGGGAATCCAGTGTTGAATCAAATTTAAATTTTAAATAGAAATTTTAGGGAATATCGTTTTTTTCATTTTCCAATAACTTGTATTTGGTAAAGGGTCTCTTAAAACATCATGATTTAGTCGGTGCCATGAACATTCGATATGTACCTGTGATTGATGGTAACAGTCAATCATCCTAAGGTGCTATATGTACTGTCTTAAGAGGGGCAATGAGATGCCCTCATCTTGAAGGTTGTTCAAAATAGAAATGGACTGTGAACGCTTAGTCATTCAAGAACTCCACCCGCCACAACGTTAGGTGTAGGGCTTGCAGCTTTAGCCGTGGGATTCCCAAATATCGATTGGAATATGAATAATTCACTTGATTCTTGATAAATTTTCACTTCTATATCAGGAAATTTTTGAAGTTCTCTTAAAATATATTGATTAAAAAACTAATAGATTCTAGGAGAACCTTATGGCATATATAAAATCCGCATTTTATCCACCTTTATTTTTATAAATATGTATAGCTTCTTCTTTAACTTAATCATTCGTTAGATTATTTTTCTAATAGTCCCTTAAATACGACCTCTACTAGAGGGTGACTTTTCACAAATTTATACAAATTACCATCTAAAAATCAGGCTGTTTATCTACAGCCTGATTTTTAAGTTATAAATCCAATATTACCTTTGGAATAAGTCTTGGAAAAAGGATTTACCAACATTCGTTGTTATCTTCTATGAACAAGATTCCAGAAATATTGTCGCAATCTTCAATAAGTGTTCCTTTTACAGAGCCTGTGGTAGAATCCATCATTTCTCTATCGAAACTGAAGATCGCACAACCAGTTTCAAAGTTAAAGCTTTCTAAGTTAAAAACCGTTGGATCTATCCCATCAACTGATATTGGTTGCGAAGTATGTTTATTCAGTAACAATAATTTACTTTCACAACCCGTAACAATATCCACGCCACCTTTATTTGCAATTTGATCTAATAACTCACAAACACAGCTTTTATAAATGGGTTCACTATCTTCCCATAGTATATCGTCACTCTCATATGGCGTGTCAGTACTCTCATATGGCGTGTCAGTACTTTCATATGGTGTATCGTCACTTTCATATGGTCTAACGACGCTTTCATATAGCGTGCCAGTGCTTATATTTTTAACACTCCTTTTTCTACCTTTAAGTTTTTTCACAATATAATATCTGGTTTCGTCTCGGGATGAGATGCTCATGGTAGACCTCCTTTAAAATGGATGCATTTACTTATATCTAAGTTCCGTTAATTTAATGTATCTTGCGCTTATAAACATAAATTAACTACATAGATAAAATAAATTTTAAAACACATAATGTTAAAATCCGTTTTTTTATTTCTTGACTATAATTAACATTATTTAATCACATAAAATACAAATACTTCATTTGATGATAAGGATAGAATATGTATATTCATATACTAATGAAAGTGTACCTATATTAGTGGGGTGATTTTTCACACAGAAGAGCTTTTATCTCAGAGACGAATGAGAAAAGTGAAAGAGAGCTATTCCAATAATTAAAACTTAAAACATTTAATCTATAGGCTTCCAAATTATATTTTATTTTTTAAGGAAATGGTGTGTCTTAAACAATCTAATTGAGATGTAGAAACTTTGCTTTTTCTAATCCCTAAATCTAATTCACAATTAAATGACTAAAGATGTCGAAGGAGATCAGATAATGGATAATCAATTGGAAGCTGTATGTGTTTTAGGAATACATTGAAGTAGATTTAATGATTACAAGATCATTAAATCTACTAGGCATTAATCTTTGGGAAGAGTCCCAACTAATTGCGAAAGGAGAGAAATTTAATCTGGCAGGATATTGGAAACATGGGGGAATTACTTTGAGACAGCAATAAATACTTAAGAAATTTTCGTATTCATGGGATTTACAAGTACTCTTACCAGAAAAATAATGAGAAAGTAAAGTTATATTCCTTCAAAAAAACGATTAAAACAAATTATAATTAAGAAATTTTTCGAAAAAAGCTATGGGGTTAGAGAGACCATAGAACTAGTTTCTTACTTCCAATGTAGCAACAGATTTTTCAAAAATTAAATATCAATTTCCCATACGTAATTGTCGGGAGAAATCCATTAGGTGTGGCTAATTCTCTTTATCAAAGAAATGGATTCTCAAAAGATAAGTCTTTTCTTATATGGACGCTATATACATTATCGTCATTTTTAGGATCGGAAAGTTCAAATAGAACAGTTATTCATTATGATGGTTGCTTAAAAAATTGGACAACAAAATTAAAAGAAGTAGCAAAAACGTTAGGAGTTATTATTTCTAACTATAAGAAGCTTTATAAATCCGTTGAGTCTTTCATCAATCCAGAATTTCAACATAGTAAATCAAGTGTGGAAGGTTTCCTAAAGGAAAATGGGGTTCCAATAATGACGGTATCATTATATAACTTTATTCTTACAATAGAAAAATCCCCGGAACTTTTAAACCCCAAAATTTTATATACGGAAAAAGAGGTCGATCCTGTTATTATCTATTATCATAAATATATTAATAATAAAGGTTATTTATCAAACAAAACAAAAGATACCTGTCTATTGAAAATGGTACAAAAATTAAATAACCTGAGTCCTTATCAGTATAGAACTCAGGCTGCATAGGTAGCTTTCTTAAGACTGTCTATTTGACAAAGGTCACTCTAAACCTTAGTAGCCTATTTACTTTTAATTAAAGGGAAACGGAAATTCTTTGGAGAATAAACAAACAAGGAAAAGTGGATATAGATAAAGTGAAAAATACGGAAATTTAAATATTAACATTAAAACGAATGTTTACATGTTTTTAATTCATTTTTGTTTAAAGCTTTCATGTTAAAAACCTTAATAAGAAAGCTTTTTTATGATGATATAATAGAATTACAAAGGGTTACTGATTT
The DNA here is from genome assembly GCF_042787905.1 of Priestia sp. YIM B13551. Lineage (NCBI taxonomy): Bacteria > Bacillati > Bacillota > Bacilli > Caryophanales > Bacillaceae > Priestia > Priestia sp. YIM B13551. The sequence continues at coordinate 7,886 of NZ_JBHZOX010000018.1, read as the reverse complement.
TCTTAATTCATAAGAGACTGTTTAATTTTGGAAGGAACTTGCAGCAGTATGGTGACTTTAGAAGTTTTACATGGAATCAAAATCTCCAAGTGAAGGAATAAAAAAGGGGAAGAATTTATTATATTATAAACCTTTACTACAAGTGAAGTAAGGGGGCCCTCATACAATTCTTGATATTAAAATAAAAATTGTAATTCATCCTAATCGCCATTCCCGCCTTATTGAAATTCGCCATACATTTCTCTTAGCACAGTTGGTCTTCCTATTGAGTGATATTCCACATTGGAACTTTTTGCATCCTTTAATGAAAAACAATTTCGACCATCGAAAATAACAGGATCTTTCATTAACTGAGTTGCCTTTTTTAAGAAAGATTCAGTAATCTCCTTCCATTCCGTTAGGATAAAAACAAGATCTGCTTCCAAAAGGGCCTGTTCTACAGAATCTGTATAATTTATCCCCTGTGGAAAAACCTCTTTTGCATTCTCAACTCCTACTGGATCATACGCAATTATTTGTGCGCCTTCCTTCAATAATTGTTTTGAAATATAGATAGAAGGTGCTTCTCTCATATCATCAGTATATGGTTTAAAAGTTAATCCTAATAATGCTATCCGTTTGTCAATTAAATTTCCAAAGCGTGTTTTTGCTTTTTCTACTAGTAAGGATGGCTGTTTTTCATTTACTTTAATAGTGGATTTTATAATTTCTAAATCATACTGAACGTTTTCTGCAATTTTGATCAATGCACTATTATCCTTTGGAAAACAAGAGCCTCCATATCCAATGCCCGCATTTAAAAAATGAGGACCAATTCGTTTATCTAGTTTCATTCCTTTTGCTACCTCTTCAATATTAGCTCCAACTTTATCACATATATTGGCTATTTCATTTATGAAACTGATTTTCGTGGCTAAAAAAGTATTAGATGCATATTTTATCATCTCAGCACTGTAAATATCCGTTTTAAATATAGGAATATCTAATGGCTTATAAACTTCCTCAAGAATACATGCTGCTTTTTCATTATCATGGCCTATAATAATTCGATCTCCGTGAAAGGTATCCTTTATGGCTGAACCTTCACGTAAGAATTCAGGATTAGAAATAATCTCTACTTTTAATTTATTCTTTAAATTATTTAATATCAGATCTTTTATATACATGTTAGTTCCAACTGGAACTGTGCTTTTTGTAACAACAATAACATCATTTGTTATATTTTGAGCAATATCCTTAGCTGCTTGTTCAATAAATCTAAGATTTGCAGAACCATCCACTTCTTGTGGAGTACCTACAGCTATATATATAATCTGCTTATTAGCAAGGCCTTCTTTATGACTTGCTGTAAAGTTTAACCTTTCTTTTTGAATGTTATTTGTTATCAATTCACCAAGTCCTGGTTCATAAATTGGAGAGTTACCTAATCTCAGTTCCTTAACTTTTTCTTCATCTATCTCGATACACGTAACATTATGGCCTATTTCTGATAAGCAAGTCCCTGTTACCAGACCAACATACCCTGTACCTATTATTGCTATATCCATGATATCTTCTTCCTTTCTTCAACTTGCTGTCAATTTATACTTAAATTAAGTTTTTAAACTAGTATTAAATCCCTTATTTAAGAATAAAATCAGCTAAACGTTAATGGTAGGTATTTTTTCTTTTTATAAACATTTAAAATTTATTCCTTTCACTTTTTGAATAGAAATGAAATGTCTTTATCTGACTTATAACCAATATATGATGAAGTTTTGTGGTGTTGTAGGCATTTAACATAATGTATAAACACATTTTTCAAAAAAGGATAAGGATATTTATATTGGGAATAGGTTCTGTCAACGGGGTTCTTAACAAAACTAAAATAGTGAAGGTATTTTTTCTTACCCAAGAAACAATCACTTATTGTATTTTGTAGGAAGGTAGTTCATATTCTATTTACATACTGTAGGTCAGAAACAATATCTATTTAATGGAGAGCAGATAATACGAAATATTCTCCTCCCCATCTTTCCGTAGCTTTACAAGCTTAATCTTTACACATTAAAAATTAAGCACAGATTATTGAATATAAAGCATTCTTCTAGGCATTCGACCTTGCTAATTGGCATTACTAGACTTTATCCCATAGATAGGTTGAACGAAGGAATGAGAGCGCTAAGACACTGGGAATCTGATCGCTATAAGACTATAGATACATTTTGCGATCATAGGTATGTCTCCCTCTGTTTTTAAAATAAAGGGAACAGAGTAATTAAGCTATTTCCCTTATCGACAGTTTGTAAAAAATGAGAATATATAGCTCTAATGAACGTGGAAATTTGTTTGTGTTTCTATTTCTCTCTACAAATCTATGATATTACTCAATTTACAGAGGGAAGTTTGTAGAGAGTATTCATCTAATACTTGATTTTAATTAACAAATATCAATAAAAATTACATTTGTTCTAATTTACATTGTGATCCCTAATGTTTGGTAATGGCTGGATCTATATTCCTTTAAAAACCTTTTTACACAGAGTTTATTTTATATAATGGTCTCAATTACCCAAAATAACAGCATGAGTTTAACCTTGTGCCGTTATTTTATTTCCAGAATTGCCACCATTTTTTAAGCATCTCTTGTTGTTGTTGTTCTTGCTTTTGTTGTTGTTCTTGCCATTGTTGCTGCCACCATTTTTTAAGCATTCCTTGTTGTTGTTGTTCTTGTTGTTCTTGTTGTTCTTGTTGTTCTTGTTGTTCTTGTTGTTGTTCTTGTTGTTCTTGTTGTTGTTCTTGTTGTTCTTGTTGTTCTTGTTGTTGTTCTTGTTGTTCTTGTTGTTGTTCTTGTTGTTCTTGTTGTTGTTGTTCTTGCCATTGTTGCTGCCACCATTTTTTAAGCATCTCTTGTTGTTGTTGTTGTTGTTCTTGCTTTTGTTGATATGTTAATCCAAGATAAGAAGCGTATTCAAGTGGTCTAATCAATGAATGATCCCGAACTGAACCACGATAAGGAAATGGAAGGGGATTAACTTCAAAAATCCATACATGTCCATTCTGATCCATTCCTAAGTCAATCCCTATATCTGCCATATGGTATCCAGATTTGTCAAAACCCCTACAAATCTTTAGCCCTATGTTACTAATAGACCTTTCCAAGTCTTCTATTTTTTCTTCATCATCAGTGATTGTTTTTATAAAATTGCTAATGGAATAGAACATTGCAAATCTAGGAATAACATGGCTAACATTTGTAGCAACCCGAACCAATATCATGGATACTTCCCACTCACCTCTACTATTTTTATTCATATTAATTCGAATATCAGTTGCATTTTCAGAATTTTTCATCGTTTCAATACTCTGCTGCAGAACATAGTCTTTAGGAGATAATTTAGGGAAAATCCAGTCCTGAAATTTCTGGTAAGATTTAAATCCTTTCTCTTGCATTTTATTCTTTTCTCTATAGAAAATTTTGATGTTTCCTTTCTTTTGCAACTTCACCCTAAAAATTCCTTTACTACTATGAGCAGTGGAGGCATTAATAGGTTTCAAAAAAATGTCCTTATATTGGTGTAGAAAGAGATAGAGGTTTGTCCTATTTTTTAATCTTTGGGTATAGGGGAGATGATTGCGTACTTCCTTATCCTTTTCCAGTAGCTTCCAACACTCCCATTTATCAAATATGAAATTATTAAATACCTTACGACCAATGACCCCTTCGATCTGTTTTATGACATTGTTATCCACATGACATTGCAAGTAAATCACGTCGGGAAAGGGAAACACCCCTTCTTTTCGATTAATTTCCTGCCCTTTTTTCTCCCAATAGACCCCTTTTACATTACCTCCCGCCAAGTTCAAGTTCTCAATACGAAATGCTATAAGAGTAACGTCATCGGGGTACTTTTCAAGTCTATCCTTTACTAGACTTTCGAATAATGGTTTCACCTTTGATACACAGATTCCTATAAGCGGGGACTTTTGCTCCATAATAATCACTCCTAAAAAATCCACCTCTTAGAGTTTGAGGTGGATAAACTGAATTAAAATTATATTTTATATTTCTAGTGTACTTCTATACTTCTGTAGCAGTAATTACAACGGATCCTAGACCTGGAAGAGATAGTGTAATCGGTGCAAGTGTTGGACAAGGAATTCCTGCTAAAGCAAGGGTTGCGCCGATAGGAGCGCCCAGGGGAACCGAAGCGCTGAGAATAATACCATCAACTGCTGTAACTAACGCAGTTCCAGTAACTACTACCCCTGCAGCCGTTGTTACTCTTACTGTAAGTGTACAAGTGTGTACTCCACCCATGTTATATCACCTTTCTTTTTTAAATTTTTTTATTGTTTTAGGAGGATGATTATAAAGGGTAGCAACCTAATTTTGTTCCCATCATTATTAACCACCCTCCCAACAATAGCTTATGCAATTGATTGGAAAGTGAATGGGACAAATGTTCATATATTTATTAATTTTTTTGATATCTAGGTTGATTAACTAAAAAGTAGACTATAATGACATTTTTTTAAATGTTTCAATATATTAGAACAATCAAAGGGAGGCATGAATTTTAGGGTTTCTGGTTCACACTAATCTCTAGAAACATAAAGTGTAAGTTTATTCTAAATTTATAGCTTATAAAGCTAATCTAAAAAGTCTTGGAATAAATTCATTTTGATTTCTAACAAACTTCATCTTGTAACCGTTTCAAGATGTTTTACGCTCTTCTTTTTAGATATTTCTGTCTTAATATAGAGATCTGTATAAATTTTTGGACCCAGACATAAAAATCAAGAAATATCTATGGCAAATACCGCCCATTAACTTGAATGTTTCCCTATATGAATAATATTGCGATGGTATCTGCGGTACAACCTTAGTCTTCGTGACCTAATCGAAATGATGGAAGAACGTGGACTCTTCATTGCTCATACAATCATCATGCGCTGGGTTCATCAGTATGACTCTGAACTAGATGGGCAAGTACGTCGTTATCTTAAGCCAACCACTGATTCTTGGCGAATCGATGAGACATATGTGAAAGTTAAAGAACAAGGGATGTACCTCTATCGTGCTGTTGATTCAGGGGGAAATACGATTGATTTTTATTTAAAGAAAACAGGAAATCACAGAGCTGCAAAGCGCTTTTTAAGAAAGCTTTGCAGTCTTTTCATATTTCAAAGCCTTGTCATAGCTTTCGATAAAAATCCGGCCTATTTTGTGGTTATTGAAGAGTTTGAAGAAAGAAAAAAAGATGCCTGTAGACATCCAACTAAGGAAGATTAAATATCTTAATAATATTATTGAACAAGATCATCGTTTTACTAAAAAGAGAGTTCGCTCTATGTTAGGATTAAAATCTTTTCGTACAGCCGAATCTATTCTTTCGGGAATAAAAGCAATCCATATCATTAAAAAAGGACAACTTACTTTACAGGACACGTCTGTCCAAAATCAAGTGAAATTCATTCATCAACTATTTGGAATGGCTGCATAAGAACAAATTCCATTAGAAATCTATATACCTCTTTTAAATAAATGTAATCTTTGCACCAGAACCCGCTTACCCGATCTAAATAACTTTGTATATTATATACAGCGTAAAAAAGAGAAAATCCCTATCTCGTAGGGACATGTTAATGTTTTTTCTATTGAAAGAATAAAAGGATCTAGATGTTTTTGCTATATTTATTATCTGTGTAAAGTCCCTGTATGAGTACTATTACTAACTGTTGCAGTTGCTGCAACGCCTGCTGGAATACTAACAGTATAGTAGTAATTTACTTCATCCTCATCATTAATGAGGGCATCAACAAATTCCAATGTTACAGCAAAGGTTGTATTTGCAGTAACTGATATAGTACGCGCATAAATTGTGGGACTTAAAAGTGGATTATATTGGGATTTTCTTACTTTGTGAATTCTAAATGTAATAGTACTTGGTAAAGTCGCACCGACTGTAACTGTACTTGAACCACTTAAATGGACAAGGTCACCATTAAATACTTCTTCAAATCTCACTGTTCCCATTATTTCTTCAACGGACGGAGCCGTTGTTGTAGAAGTAAGAATTACTGATCCAGCTTGGTTAAAATAGTCAAAATCTGCAACTGTTCTGCTGATTTTTTTTTCTTTATGATAGTCGTATTGGTCATTCTTACAGCAATGATGATCATGATCATCTTGAGAATACCTTTTTTTATGATTAGATTTATAATCTTTTTTATAATATTCCATTTTCTCATCTCCCTTTATTAGTGATGAGAACATACCTCAAATATCATTCTATGAATATAAAGTTAGACTTGTCGCATGTAAAGAACGGTTTTTATAAATTTCTGTTTGAAAATTTAATTTTTATATTGATTAATCACATTATGTAAACTTGAAATGAATAATCTATACAACCTAAAAACAAAAAAACTCCTGAGCCCTAATCAGGAATTTTTTTGTTTTTAGGAGCTAATTATAGAATGATGATTTATCCATCTTTAGTAGTTTGCTCAGGCTATAGAGTTTTATTTAATTTTTATTTCATTTTCTATTTTGTATCATAGTAGCTTTTACATTTTGAGAAGACAAAGGTTTCCTGGTAGAATGCTTGGATTGTATAGCCGTCTTTCAATAAGCCCACGGTAAAATCTTGAATGAGTGTGTCATTTGCACAAGCTGGAGGAATTGTGCCTATGGAAGGACTAATAAGTATCACTCTGCCAGTTGTTTGATTGAATGTCACAAATATTACATTGCAATGGCGATAACCATTTCCACGAAAATGATGTTCCGAAGTCATATCATCACTTCCTTTCGTAAGACAGGATACACAATCATGACATGAAATTTGATGGAGAAGGCTTGGACTTGGACAATTTTTGCTCTTTCTACGAAAAAAGATGTGTGATGGTATGGAAAAGGAGAATTTGTTCAAATGGAAACATTATCAGCCTGATGTTATTTTATTAACGGTAAAATGGCACCTGCGGTACAACTTTAATGGAAAGGATGGAGGAACGGGCTTTGTCCATTGCCCATATAACTATCATGCGCTGGGTTTATCGGTATGGTTCTGAACTAGGTGGGAGAGTACGGCGTCACCTTAAGGCAACTAATCATTCCTGGAGAGTGGGTGAAACTTATATTAAGGTAAAAGGTCAATAGATGTACCTATATCGTGCTGTTTATTCAGAAGGAAATACGATTGATTTTTATTTAAACAAAACAAGAGATCATAAAACTGAAAAGCGTTTCTTCAAGAAACTTTTGCGGTCTTTTCATGTTTCAAAGCCTCGTGTTATCACAGTAGCCAAGAACCCAGCTTATCCTATAGCTACTGAAGAGTTGAAGGGAGAAAAAAAGGTGCCTGTGTGATACATATGCTGAAAAAGAAGCAAGTTTACCAAAAGGTAAAGTCTGTCCAAGATCAAAACGAATTCATCCGTAAACTGTTTGGATTAGCTTCATAGGCTATGAATTTAAAGGAAATTGACACTTTATGTTTCTAGAGAATATTTTTGCACCGGAGCCCCAATTCCCTTTCTGTTCTGTATTGAGAAACAGCCTGCCAACTAAAGCATGGGCGGTTTTTCCCATTTTATACTACATTCAACACTATCAATAATTTTCCTCTTTTTCTACTCTTTTCGTAGTCTTTTAGCTAATTTCGCTACCAATTTATCATCTATTGGCTGAGGTTTATAATCCATTCTGTCTATTAAAATACCTTCTATAACCTTCATACGCCCTGTATAAAGCCCATATTGCTCCTCCGAACAGTTATCATTGCTTGGTGAATTTGCGTACTCTTACTAGCCTTTCTAAGGGTTAGCATTAAATCATAAGCCTTTGTCCTTTCTTTACGTACCAAACGCAGCAAAACTAACAAATCATACGTATGAAA
>NZ_JBHZOX010000017.1:0-49405 GCF_042787905.1 Priestia sp. YIM B13551 | reverse complement strand
ATAAAAATTAACGTTGACGTTTGTCGCTTTGTTCAGTTTTCAAAGTTCAACCGCCGCTCTTAAGCGACTTTACTATCTTATCAAGTTATTAACGTAATGTCAACAACTTTTTTATTTCTTTTTGTTGTTTTCGCTTGTCTGCGTTAGCAACAGATATAAATATACCAAATCAATTTCATAAAAACAAGAGGTAAATTAAAAGTTTAAATTTTCTAATATTATCAACTAAAAAAAGATGGCCGTAGCCATCTCTTTTTTAGCGCTGACGCATGTGTGGGAATAATAGTACATCACGGATTGACGGTGCATTTGTTAGTAACATAACAAGGCGGTCAATACCGATTCCTAGACCACCTGTAGGTGGCATACCATATTCTAATGCCTCAATGAAGTCATCATCCATCTCATGCGCTTCATCATTTCCTTGTTCTTTCTCTTTCAACTGAGCTTCAAAGCGCTCACGTTGGTCAATTGGATCATTTAGCTCTGTAAATGCGTTCGCGTGTTCACGCGCAACGATAAACAGCTCAAAACGGTCAGTAAAACGCGGATCTTCCGCATTTTTCTTAGCCAATGGAGAGATTTCTACAGGATGTCCGTAAATGAACGTTGGTTGAATTAACTGCTCTTCTACTTTTTGTTCAAAGAATTCATTTACAATATGTCCATATTGCATATGTTCAGTGATTTCTACCCCGTGTTCTTCCGCTAAAGCACGAGCTTCTTCAACAGATGTTTCTCCCCAGAAGTCTACGCCCGTATATTGTTTAATAGCATCGACCATATGAAGTCTTGTCCACTCTGGAGTTAAATCCACCTCTTGGTCGCCGTACTGAATCTTTGTTGTACCAAGCACTTCTTGCGCAATGTGTGCAATTAAGTTCTCTGTTAAAGCCATGATATCTTTGTAGTCCGCATACGCTTCGTACAATTCGATCATTGTAAATTCAGGGTTGTGACGTGTAGATACACCTTCATTACGGAATACACGGCCAATTTCATATACTTTTTCTAATCCACCTACGATTAAACGTTTTAAATGAAGTTCAATCGCAATACGCATATAAAGTTCCATATCAAGCGCATTGTGGTGTGTCACAAACGGACGAGCTGCTGCTCCACCTGCGATTGAATGCATCATCGGTGTTTCAACTTCTAAGTATCCATGATTATCTAAGTAACGGCGCATCGATTGAATAATGCGGCTTCTTGAGATAAATGTTTGTTTACTTTCTGGGTTTGTAATTAAATCTAAGTAACGTTGACGGTAGCGCTGTTCAATATCTTTTAAACCATGATATTTATCTGGAAGTGGACGAAGCGCTTTTGTTAGTAACGTAAAATCTTTTACTTTAATAGAAAGTTCGCCAACTTTTGTTTTGAATAAAACACCTTCAACCCCTACCAAGTCACCGATATCTACGCTGCTGAAGATTTCGTACTGTTCTTCGCCAATTGCATCTTTACGTACATAAAGCTGAATTTGTCCTGTTAAATCTTGAACGTGAGCGAAACCTGCTTTTCCTTTTCCACGCTTTGTCATAATACGACCAGCTAGTGACACAGGCACTTCATTTTCTTCTAACTGTTCTTTTGTTAACTCGTCATACTCACTAATTAATTGCTGTGATGTATGTGTACGTTCAAAACGTTGACCAAACGGATCAATACCCTGATCTCGTAGGTTGCTCATTTTTTCGCGACGAACGAGAAATTGATCATTTAATTCTTCATGACTCATCGTTTACTCATCTCCATCGTATAATTAAGTTTTCCGAAACAGAAAAAAGGCCAGCATGTTTACTGGCAACTACTACGTTTCTTTAAAATTATTATAGGTTCAGTCGTTTCTCTATGTCAAATCGCTTTATTCTTGCTTCGCTTCTCTTTTTCTTCGATTTCTCTAACAAGCTACCGAATAAACCAACAACCTGCGAACCCAAACCTTAAACTTTTTACTCTGAACTCTACTTTACGCCAATATAAAAATGAATCAACTAATAAGATTCGTTTTTACTTATGTAAATCATTACTATTATTTTCGAACATATCTATTATACCAGTTGTTTGCTCTCGAAATAATTTTACATCTTTTAAATCCGATAAACGTGTTGTGATGGTTTCAACTTTTTCTTCTGCTACAGGGAGAATAAGAGATGGAGCTAGCTCGTTTAGAGGAACCATCACAAACGCCCGTTCAAACATTCGGGGATGAGGGACGCTCAATCTATCCGTATGAATGATTTCATTACTATAAAGTAAGATATCTAAATCAAGGGTTCTAGGCCCCCACACAATCTCTCTTTTTCGACCTGCCGCTTGTTCAATGGCTTGCAAACAATCTAAAAGTTGCTCTGACGAATACGTTGTTTGTATTTTTACTACCATGTTTAAAAAGCTTGCTTGATTCGTATACCCGACCGGGGCCGTTTCATAAACAGATGAAACAGCCACTACCTTAACCTCAGAGTGTTTCATCAAGCCAGTAACTCCTGACTTCAAATGTTCCATTCGATTTTCAATATTTGATCCTAATGCAATATATGCTTCTGTTGTCATTCAACGGCTCCTTTTAATTTCAATTGCTACCGATTGATAATAACCGGGAATTGGCGGATCGGGCTTATATACCTTTACTGTACAAGCCTGCACGAGTTCGTAATTAGCAAGCAATTCAGATGCAATCGTTTCGGCCACCGTTTCAACTAACTTGAACGTGCGCTTCTCTACGACTTCCTGGCATGTTTGGTATAAATCTGCATAGCTCACCGAGTATTCTAAATTATCCGTAGTACCGGCTTGCTTTAAATCCAGTTCTACAGCTAAATCCACGTGAAAACGCTGCCCTAATTTATTTTCTTCTGGAAATACGCCATGATATCCATAGAAACGCATATCGTTCACATAAATTTTATCCATCTTTAGCCTCTCCTTTCGCTTTTATACATGTAGCTCGTGTCGACTCATTAGCGACATAGTGTAAGAGCGATACTCTTTTTGCAACTGAGCTGTCAGCGTATGGTCTCCTACTGAAAACTGCTTATCCTTTATACTTCGAAGAGGTACGATTTCTTGAATGGAATTTGTAACGAAAGCTTCATCACCCTCCAAGAGCTGTTCCACCGTAAATAAGCCTTCTACAACCTCTATGTTTTTCTTTTGTAAAAGCGTAAAGATAAACTGTCTCGTAATTCCATTTAAGATACCTGTTTCAAGAGACGGCGTATATACACAATCACCTTTTACAAAAAATAAATTTGACACAATACCTTCGGCTAAGAACCCTTCTTTTGTTAAAAAGATACCCTCTTTATTTAAGTCTGAACCAACTTCTCGCTTAGCTAGTACATTGTTTAAATAATGATGAGACTTTAACCTCATGGTTCCTTCGGGCGTATTTCGCTTCGTCTCAAGAATAAGCCCCTCTTTTACAAGGGGGCTCGATGGATGAGGCATTGATTTCATATATACGATTGTAGATGGCTTGTCGTATTCTTCCACCTGCAAGCCAATTCCGCCATTTCCTGCTGAGACATTTAATCGAACATACGCATTTCTCTCATTGTTTTTCATTAACAGACTATTAATGATTCCCAACACGTCCTGTGTAGAGTAGTCCCATACAATATTTAATTCACGTAAGCTGCTACACAGTCGATCCAGATGGTCTTCCACTAAAAATGGATGACCTTCATAAACTCGTAACGTTTCAAACAGCCCTAGGCCATACATATATCCGTGATCAAACGGAGAAATAGTGGCTTCAGACGCAGACTTTACTTCGCCATTTACGTATATATACATATCATTACACTCGCTTTTTTTCGTAAGTTTCAATAAAATTCTTCAGCATTTCTTTACCGTAAGAAGTCATGATAGATTCAGGATGGAACTGTACTCCTTCAATAGGTAATGATTTATGGCGAATCGCCATAATTTCATCTTCTGCTGTCCACGCTGAAATCTCAAAGCAATCCGGCAGTGAACTTTTTTCTACAATCAAAGAATGATATCGCGTTGCCGTGAATGGATTATCAAGACCTTTAAAGATAGTACGGCCATCATGATGCATTTCAGATGTTTTACCGTGCATTAATTTATCCGCACGAATCACATTCCCTCCAAAAGCTTGCCCAATCGACTGATGCCCTAAGCATACGCCGAATATTGGAATCTTACCTGCAAAATACTCGATGGCTTCTAGACTGATTCCCGCTTCGTTAGGACTGCATGGTCCCGGGGAGATCATCAAGAAATCTGGATTTAGCACTTCAATTTCAGAAAGTGTAATTTCATCATTTCTTTTTACAAGAAGCTCATGCCCTAGCTCACCTAAATACTGTACTAAATTAAACGTAAAAGAATCATAATTATCAATCATTAATATCATCTTTACTCACCCTCACTCAGCTCATTTTCGCTCTGCTCTTTTGCTTTCCATAGTGCAATTGCTTTTTTCAGTGATTCTTTGTATTCGTGTTTCGGATTTGAATCAATCACAACACCCGCACCAGCCTGCACATAAGCTTGGCCGTCTTGAATAATCATAGTGCGAATCGCAATATTTAATTCCATATCTCCATTAAACCCAATCCAACCAATCGATCCTGTATAAATTCCTCGTCGAACTGGTTCAAGTTCTTCAATGATTTCCATTGTACGAACTTTAGGTGCTCCAGTAATCGTCCCTCCAGGAAAAACCGCATCTACGATATCTACAAAATCTTTGCTGCGCGCGAGCTTGCCTTTTACATTAGACACAATATGCATGACATGTGAATATTTTTCAATAACCATAAACTCGTCAACATGTACGGTACCATATTCGCTTACTCTACCAAGATCATTACGCTCCAAGTCAACAAGCATCACATGCTCTGCACGCTCTTTTTCGTTATGAATAAGCTCATCCGCTAACTGTTGGTCTTCTTGATCATCCTTACCGCGAGAGCGCGTTCCCGCAATCGGTCTCGTACTGATTTCATCACCGGCTTTTTTCACTAATAGTTCTGGTGAACAGCTCACAATGTGAAATTCTTCTGTCTGCATATAAGACATGTAAGGAGACGGGTTGATTTTTCGTACCTGTTCGTAGATATGCATAGGATGAGTTTGAAGCTGTTGAGACTGTCGAACAGATAAGTTCACTTGAAACACATCGCCTTGCCCAATGTACTCATGTACGCGAGTTGTGGCATCTGAAAAAGCAGCTTCAGACATCGAAACCTCACTCTTTTCGGCAACACGATGAATCCGCTCATATGAGAGTCCTTCAGCACTTGCCTCCATCCAGTCCTTTTTGTATTGATCAATACGCTTATGTGCCTGCTCTTTACAATCTGCTTCGTCATTAACGATAATCCAGAGCTTTTCCTTTTCTTGATCGTATACAAATACGTCATCGAAAATAAGGAAATAAACGTCCGGCGTTTTCAATGAATCTTCAGCAAGGTCAGGTATGGTTTCTACATAGCGGATATAATCATAGCTAATAAAGCCAATTGCTCCACCTTGAAAAGGAGGAAGATCTGGATTCACCTCTGATTCAAACTTCTTCATCCAGTCTCGCATAAGATGAAGCGGATTACCTTTTTGAACAGTAGCTTGGTCATCCGTTTTGATATGAAGCTCGTTTTGTTCGCCTCGCAAAATGGCTACAGGTTTTAATCCCATCATTTGAAACTTTCCGCCTCGACCGCTTTCAAGCAGGATATGATTCGGTTCCTCTTTTGACAACTCTTGATGTTTTTTGAACCATTGGTTTTTAGAGATAGAAATAGATTCGCCCCAAGTCATTCTTTGCTGCATTTGTTCACTCTCCTAAAAATAAATCACCTGCTTTCATTTTACATGATTCTTAGATGAAAAAAAACAGCTTCATATAGAAGCTGTTTTTTTATCGTTTTTATGCTTGTGTTTGTTCCTCGAATTGGAACAATGGAGTACTTAGGTAACGCTCACCGTTACTTGGAATAATCGCTAACACTTTTTTACCTTTTCCAAGCTGTTTTGCAGCTTTTAACGCAGCATAAATCGCAGCCCCAGAAGAGATACCTACTAGTACACCTTCTGTTTTTGCTACTTTACGGGCATATTCAAAAGCTTGGTCGTTTTGAACAGCGACAACTTCGTCATATACTTCCGTGTTAAGCGTATCCGGAACAAAGTTTGCACCAATTCCTTGAATTTTATGAGGTCCTGGTTGACCACCGCTTAAAATCGGAGAATCAGCTGGCTCTACCGCATAAATTTTGATATTTGGGTACTTTTCTTTTAACACTTCACCAGCACCTGTAATAGTACCGCCAGTACCGATACCTGCCACAAATCCATCTAGCTGATCGCCAAACTGCTCGATAATTTCTTTAGCCGTTGTTTGACGGTGCACTTCTGGGTTCGCCTCGTTTTGGAACTGCTGAGGAATAAAGTAGCCGTGCTCTTTTGCAAGCTCAGTTGCTTTATTAACCGCCCCTTTCATTCCTTCTGGACCTGGTGTTAACACTAACTCTGCACCGTACGCACGAAGCAGATTACGACGCTCAATACTCATCGTTTCAGGCATTGTTAAAATAGCACGGTATCCTTTTGCGGCAGCTACCATTGCTAAGCCAATTCCTGTGTTACCACTTGTTGGTTCAATGATTGTGTCGCCAGGTTTTAACACACCTTTTGCTTCCGCATCTTCGATCATCGCTAATGCTATACGATCTTTTACGCTGCTCCCCGGGTTCATAAATTCTAATTTTAAATATACATCCGCCATATCTTCTTCAACTAGACGGTTTAGTTTTACGATTGGTGTTTGACCAATTAACTCTGTAATTGAATTTGCAATACGTGCCATATGACCACTCCTAATACCAACTAATTTTATTGATTTTGTATACAATTTATCAGATGTTTTCTAAATTGTCAATCATTTTGTCTTTCCATTTACCTAATTTTGTTATATTTTTAGATCAATATATACAGAAATAGAACTTAATATCTATAAAAAAAGGCGCTCATTTATAAAATGACGCCTTTTAAGAATCTTTTATTTCATTTAAATCGCTTGTTCTTTCATTTCTTCAAGCTGCTTTTTATCAAAACGATAGGTCTCATTACAGAAATGACACTGGGCTTCAGCTTGGCCGTCTTCCTCAATCATCGATTGAATCTCTTCTTGTCCTAAGCTGATAATAGCATTGGCAATTCTTTCTTCTGAGCACTGACATTTGAACTCTACAGGCATTGTCTCCAGAAACTTTACATTTTCTTTTCCAAGAACTTCTTCTAAGATTTCTTCAGGAGAAAGACCTTTTTGAATCAGTTTTGAAATTGGTTCAATCGTCTGTAATCGTTGTTCAATAGCTGTAATCGTTTTATCATCTGTTCCTGGCAGAAGCTGAATGATAAATCCGCCCGCAGCTAAGATCGTGTTATCAGGGTTAACAAGTACACCTACACCTACTGAAGATGGGACTTGTTCAGATGTCACAAAATAATACGTGAAATCCTCTCCTAATTCTCCCGATACAATAGGTACTTGTCCGTTAAATTGATCACGCATTCCGATATCTTTTACGACACTTAGCGTGCCATCTGTACCTACAGCACGTGCTACATCTAATTTTCCATGCTGATTTAAATCGAAGTGCGTTTGTGGATTCGTTACATATCCGCGCACTTCCCCTTTAGCATTGCTGTCTACTAAAATAACGCCAATTGGGCCGCGACCTTCAATTTTAATTGTTAGCTTTTGCTCACCCTTTAGCATAGCCCCCATCATGACTCCCGCAGTCATTGAACGTCCCAATGCTGCAGAGGCTGTAGGCCATGTATAGTGACGGCGCTGCGCTTCTCCAACTGTATCCGTTGTTTTTACTGCATAAGCGCGAACTTGACTATTGTAAGCTAGTGCTTTTACTAAATAGTCACCCATAATATACACCTCTTACTCCATATTTTTTGTATAAATTATTTGCAATCCTTTTAAAGTCAAAAATGGATCCACAATATCAATAATATCCGACTCTTTAGCAATCAATGTTGCGAGTCCTCCAGTAGCAATAACTTTAGGATTTACTGTTGCTTGCTCTTTCATTCTTGCTACAATTCCTTCTACTTGTCCAACGTATCCATATAAAATACCTGCTTGCATCGCAGATACTGTATTTTTTCCCACAATGCTATTTGGTCGCGCAATTTCAATTCGCGGAAGCTTAGATGCTCTTGAATAAAGAGCTTCTGTCGAAATATTAATACCAGGGGCAATCGCACCACCCATATATTGCTTATTTTCATCAATATAGCAATACGTGGTTGCGGTACCAAAATCAACGATAATTAAAGGGCTTCCGTATAGCTGAATTCCAGCAACAGCATTTACAATACGGTCTGCTCCCACTTCACGCGGATTTTCATATTTAATATTTAAACCCGTCTTAATTCCAGGACCAACAACAAGCGGCTTTAAATGAAAATACTTTTGACACATTCTCTCCAATGCAAACATAATAGGAGGAACAACAGAGGAAATAATAATACCATGAATATCTTTAAAAGATAAACTAACGTGCTCAAGCAAGGCTTTGATTGTCATGCCATACTCGTCTTCTGTTTTATTACGGCTTGTTTCTACACGCCAATGATACTTTAATTCATCTCCATCGTATACACCTAATACCGTATTCGTATTTCCAACATCTAATACAAAAATCATTTCAATCACCACTTTATATAAATTCAGTATTCACACTGAAACCATCATACCATAACTGGTAAATAGACGTGTATATTCTAGATAAAATAGGAATATAATGACACGATTCTCTAGTGGATATCCTACTTATCCACCATATATACGAAAACCTTTTATCAAATCTAACTTTTGCTCATAAAAAAATCAGTGGAGAATATCTCCACTGATTTTTATTGTCTTATGCTTTTGGCTCTTCATCGTCTGTCTTTGTTTGGATGTTTACTTTAACATCTTCATCTGTTACGTGACTAGAACGGTCTGGAAGAGTTCCATGATCTACTAAGTGGTTGATTTGCTCAGCGTCTAACGTTTCTACTTCTAACAATGTTTGAGCTACAAGCTCTAACTTGTCACGGTTTTCCGTTAAGATCTGCTTCGCACGCTCATAGCTTTCTTTAATGAAACGTTGGATTTCATTATCAATTTCATGAGCAATCGCATCACTGTAGTTTTGTTCACTGTGTAAATCACGACCTAAGAATACTTGGCCTTGTTGTGATTGACCGAATTGCATTGGTCCTAACTTTTCACTCATACCGTATTCTGTTACCATTTTACGAGCGATGCTTGTTGCACGCTGGAAGTCATTGTGAGCACCTGTACTCACTTCGCCGAAAATAATTTCCTCAGCTACGCGACCACCAAGCAATCCAACAATTTTATCCAGCAGCTCTGGCTTCGTCATAAAGTAGCGATCTTCTTTTGGTAACATAACAGCATATCCACCAGCTTGCCCACGTGGAACAATGGTTACTTTATGTACCATATCAGCTTCGTCTAATACGACACCGATAATTGTATGTCCTGCTTCATGATAAGCAACAATATTGCGTTCTTTTTTAGAAATAACTCGACTTTTCTTAGCTGGACCTGCAATTACGCGGTCTGTTGCTTCGTCAATGTCAACCATTTCAATTTTCTTTTTGTCCTGTCTAGCAGCTACTAAGGCAGCTTCGTTTAACAAGTTTTCGAGATCTGCACCTGAGAAACCTGGCGTACGCATAGCAATTGCTTTTAAGTTTACTGATTCATCTAAAGGCTTATTGCGAGCATGTACTTTAAGCACTGCTTCACGGCCATTTACATCTGGACGATCTACCGTAATTTGACGGTCGAAGCGGCCTGGACGTAATAACGCTGGATCTAAGATATCCGGGCGGTTTGTTGCTGCAATGATAATGATACCTTCGTTAGCACCAAAACCATCCATCTCAACAAGCAATTGGTTCAATGTTTGTTCACGCTCATCGTGTCCGCCACCAAGACCTGCGCCACGTTGACGACCTACAGCATCGATTTCATCAATAAAGATAATACATGGAGCATTCTTCTTCGCATTTTCGAATAGATCACGAACACGAGAAGCACCGACCCCAACAAACATTTCAACAAAGTCTGAACCACTGATAGAGAAGAAAGGAACGCCTGCTTCACCAGCAACAGCTCTTGCTAATAATGTTTTACCAGTACCAGGAGGTCCCACAAGTAAGACACCCTTCGGAATTCTTGCACCTAGCTCTGCGAATTTACGAGGATCTTTTAAGAACTCAACAACTTCCACAAGTTCTTGCTTTTCTTCGTCTGCACCAGCTACGTCTTTAAATTTAACCTTTTTCTTTTCTTCACTGTAAAGCTTAGCCTTACTTTTACCGAAGTTCATAACGCGGCTTCCGCCACCTTGAGCTTGGTTCAGTAAGAAGAAGAATAGGATGAAAATAATAACAAACGGAATGATTGACGTAAAGAACGTTACCCAGCCGCTTGTTTCATCAGCAGGTTTAAAATCAACTTCTACTTGATTATTTTCTGAAGCAGCGTCAATACGATCAAGTGCTTTGTCACCATCTACGATGTAAGTTTGGAACGTTTGATCCTTTTTATAAGAATCTAACTTCCCTTGCACAACATACACGCCTCTTTCAGGCTTCATAGAGAGTGATTTTACATCACCTTTGTCTAAGTGTTGAACAAATGTATCGTATCTCATTGGTTCTGCTTTTTGATTAGAGCCACTAAAGAAGCTTACCACGCCAATAATGACTAAAAATATAAGTAAATAAAAGATGGTATTACGGAAGATCCGATTCATTTCTTACCTCCTCCCACGATAAACAAATACTGTATTCAATACTAACATAGAACATTTATCCTATCCAATAAATTGCACTTGGATATGTGCTTATTAATTGCTGTATACTTGCGGTTTAAGAACCCCAATATACGGCAGGTTACGATATTTTTCTTGATAATCTAATCCATACCCTACTACGAATGCATCAGGTACTTCAAATCCAACGTAATCTGCTTTAATAGATGCTTTACGACCTGTTGGTTTGTCTAAGAGTGTGACAATCTTAATTGACTTAGCTTTACGGTACTTGAATAACTCTACAAGATAGCTAAGCGTTAAGCCGCTGTCGATAATATCCTCTAAGATAAGAATGTCTCGACCTTCAACTGATGTATCTAAATCTTTTAGGATTTTTACTTCACCAGAAGAAACCATCGCATTGCCATAACTTGATACATCCATAAAATCCATTTCTAAATATGTATCAACACGCTTAATTAGATCAGACATAAAAGGCATAGCGCCTTTTAATACACCGATTACCAAGGGAAAACGGTCAGCGTATTCCTCAGATAATAGCTTACCCAATTCTTTTACTTTCTGTTGTATTTCTTCTTCTGAAATCAAAATTTCTTGAATATCCTGCTTCATTCCTTACTTGCCTCCTAGAAGTTTTCGCTACTTATAGTATAAAATAACATATCTGGACTTATGTGTATGCAGTTCATAAGCAGATTTTTTCAAACCAGGTAGCCACAAAATAGTTCCTTGGCTATCTTCCACTACCGGCCAATGATCTCTGAATTGTAAAGGGATTTTTTCATCGATAAAAATATCCTTTACTTTTTTATGTCCCTTCATGCCCTTTACTCGCATTTTATCGCCATTTTTTCGTGTCCTTACCTTTAATGATTGTAAATCGTGAGCTTCATCTAAAAGAAAAACATCGTTTCCTTTTATATCTTCGACTTTATTATGTATTTCACAAATAAGCTGGTGACCATTTGGAAGCTCGACGACCCCTGGAATCGGAACAATAAATTCATATGGCTCGATGTTCCCCTCATTAAAGGTGAAAAGACAGTCGTTGTAAGATCGGATAATGCGCAAACCATTTGGAAAGTCAAGCGTACCAGACGGTTTTTCACTTTCACAAAATCCTACTAACATGTCAATATGCGCTGAGGAAAGGGTTGGAGGAATTTCTTTATAGAGATAGTTTAATATTAGTTGAATACCACGCCTTTGTAAAGGCTTGCGTATCCTTAGAAAACAATCTCTATCAATGAGAATTTCATTTTGCAATTTCTTTCTCATTACTTTATTCATCACACCGGTCGTTAATTCCTCTAAGTATGCTTGATCTTCATGCAAGTTCTCGCTAAATTGTTGAAATTTTTCATGTACAGCTGCGTTTTCTTGCTTTAAAAATGGCAAAACGTAATGACGAAACCGATTTCTTGTGTACGAGTCTTTCTCATTACTCGGATCAATCCGAGGGGTAAGGCCATGTAGCTTACAGTAGCGATTGATTTCTTCTTTCGTTACGGCTAGGAACGGCCTAATAATAAATCCATCCGCATATGGCCGCTTGGGCTGCATCCCTGCGTATCCATTCATCGTACTGCCTCGGACCATTCGCATTAACATCGTTTCAATCTGATCATCTCCGTGATGTCCTAATGCAAGAAGATTTGCTTTGTGCTTCTTCATAACATGAGTAAAGAATGTATAGCGGCATTCTCTGGCTGCTACTTGAGAAGATAACTTTCTTTCCTTCTGATAGGCAGTAACATCAATCTGCTTCGCCTCACATTTAATATTCAATTGTTTGCAGTAGTTCTGCACATATTCCATATCTTGCTTTGACTCTTTGCCCCGGAACATATGATCAACATGAGCAGCAATAATCGTGAGAGATTTTTGCTCTTTCAGACTCCATAAGAAATGCAGCAGTGCTAAAGAATCAGGACCACCAGAAATACCTACAACCACTGTAGAGCCTGCGGATAATAACTGATGTTTTGTCATAAAATTGTTCACTTGCTTTTCCATAGGAATGACTCATCCTTATAATGTACACGCAATAATGTATCATTAATTTACTTTATACGAATGACTATAAGGAAAGTTTCACAATTTCTCCAAACTTTATAGCACTTGAATAAATAGATACAAAATATAAATCAACATTACAGACGTACAAAGTAGTAGCGTCTCTAACACGTGAGAACGCTTCTTCTTTACTTTAACACGAGGGGCAGACGGTTGACGAACGTTTTGAGGCTTTGTTCCCTTACTTTTTGCCCCTCTTCTTTTTTCGACCGATAACACCTCTGTTTTCATTTCTTTAGCTGACTTATACTTTCCCGTAACCGCTTGATACAAAACGTCTCCGAAAGGTTCTAACTGCTTTGTTGTTAATATAAATTGTTTTAATTGTTCAGCTGGTTTGTCTGTTTTATTAATTCGCTTGCCATAAGCTGCGTGAATCAAAACCATAGATACAGCAAACAAATCATAGGTTGGTTCTGCTTTTCGGGAGCCAAGCCCCCAGTGCGCTCGATCATAAAAGTCGGTAAATTCTTTTATTGACCGCCCTTGTAGAGTTGTTCCCCCGACGTCAATCCACCGAACTTTTACGGGGTTAGATGTTACGACCAGGTTTTCTGGTTTTAAATCGCCAAATACCCACCCTTCTTCATGAAGGTTTTCTAAGTCTGTTAAGAGCTGACTTGCAAATACTTGCAGCCATTCTGTCCCTCTTGTTGAGATAAAGGAAAGGAGAGGCTGCCCTTTCACATATTCCATTACATAAAAAGAAAGAGCGTGAGAACCATAGCTCCAATCATCTACATCAAGTAAGCGCGGTCCTAGCACTTTGTCTTTGACTTGAGAGAGCTTTTTTAATACATTCACTTCTGCTGTAACGGACATGTTGGAAAAGCTTATTTTTAACGCCGCTAGCGTTCCGTTTACTAATTGAACTAAATAGACAACTCCAGTTGCCCCCACGCCTAATTTCTCAAGAATTTTATAATGGACGTGATGCCATTTTCCTTGAATTTCTGTTCCCGGAGATAGGTTACATACCTGATTCTTCAATGTATTGTTCATTATTTTTTAACAACCCTCTCAATGAGCGCTTTTTGGTGAAATAATGAGTAGCCTCTTTGATAGCCGGTCCAGTAGGCGTAATACCTCCTGCTGTTAGTTTCGGAAAAATCGTTGAAAGCGACTCTAACCTTGGATTCCAGTCCATTAGCTTCTCTACGTCTTTCTTTTTCCCAGGAAATAAAAAGATTGAAAATTGATTATGCCCCATGCGAGCATTCAAGCTTAACGATAAATCTAACAGCGACTCCTTTACAGTAGGAAGCTTATTTTTCATACTTCCGCTCATGTCAACTAAAATAAGAATCTCTAAGTCAACCGTTTCCCCAAGTTCATCAACAACTTCCATGATTTCTCCTCGCTTCTCAGGAGATAACTCTTCTAATCTTGAATTAGAGGAACCTAGAATTTGCTGAAGTTCTTTATTTACAACGCCTTGAAGTGTTTGCGTCATTGCCTGCCTTGTAACCATTTGAACAGTTTGAGACAGCTGTTTTACGTAAACAATTTGACTCACGCCACCGCCTGACATGGCAATGCCTTCTATTTCATTCGTGCTTTGCTCATCAATTGTGTCCTCTTCCATCACACCAATAACGTTTACACTAATCCCTTGTTCTTTAGCCAGTGCTGCCATTGCTACCGGATCTTCACCTGTATTCGAACCACCGTCCGTAATGACCAACATCTGTTTCAATGTACCTTTTTTCATAAAAAAATCCCCTCCTCATTATCAGTATTAACATGATAGACGAGGAGGAGATAAAATATACTTCTATCTAACTATTGTGCTTTTTTACGATAAGCGTAAGAAGGAATCGATGACCATTTCGGGGTATTGTGCTGAAGTTTTGCCACAACTACCGTCATATCATCTTCAATTAAACCTGATTTTGTTCGAATAACTTCTTCCATAATTAAGTCTGCAATTTCTTGTGGATCGTTTGTTTGAAGCTCGCCAATTTTTCGCTTCATCCACATTTCGTAGTTCTCAACGTGTTTCGGTCCTTCAAATACGCCGTCACTCATCATAATTAATAAATCTTCCGCCTTCATTTGTTCATTCACAACATCCACTTCAAATTCTTCAATAATGCCCATTGGCAAATTGCTTGCCTGTATTTTAATCACCTTATCTCCGCGTTTGATGAAGCTTGGCGTAGAACCGATTTTCAAGAAGTTTACATTGGCATCTTGTAAGTCGATCATCGCTAAATCTAACGTAGAAAAGATCTCATCGTTTGTACGCAGCGATAAAATAGAGTTAATCGATTTAATTGCAATTGTCTCTTCTATTCCTGTTTGTAAAATTTGTTTTAACAGCTGAAGCGTTTCGCTGCTTTCATAGTGGGCACGCTCTCCATTCCCCATACCATCGCTAATAGCTAGTGCATACTTACCGGCGTTTAGCTCAATCATGGAGTAGCTGTCACCGGATACAAACCCTCCGCCTTTAGCAGCATGTGCTACGCCTGTATCAACAACGTACGCTTTTGTACAGCCAAACGAAACGTGGCAATAGCCTTGAGGATATTTAGCACATTCTTCGTTCTTTACTACAATACTTTCACCTAAAATATCTGTAAGCATTGGCGCAATAATCTTCTCGCATTCTCCTCTTCCGTGACAATATGGCACCCACATTTCAATATCTACATTTCCAGGTTCTAAGCTATAAATTTCAATTTGATTGATTTCCATCCCAAAGTTACGAAGAGCTTCTAAAATCTGTTCTTCTTGTACATTTAAATTTTCGCGCTCTCGCTTAATTTCTTTTGCAAAATTCCCCATGACTTCAGAAACACCGTGAAGCTGTTCTGCTACAATCCTTCTACTTTCTTGAATTTGGGCTTTTAAGTGCTGATTGGCTTTAAAATACGTAAGTTCATGCTCAATCACATCGATGACTTTTTTCGATTTCACACAATGTTTGTCCATTTCTCGGATTAGTCTTGGGTTTTGTTCAAGAGTGCCATTATCAACTTCAAGCATAATTTCCTTCATATATTCATAGGTTGTATCAAACTGCTGTGCCCAACATTGTTCTTTTTTAAAACAAAATTGGCACGTCCTTTCGGTAACGCTGCTTAAGAAATAATCGACTTCTTTATCCGCGCTTGGTTTTTCATCATAAAATCCATTTTGCGTGAAGCTTTTGGAAAGTGCTTGAAAAACATTTGAGAACTGTTCTACGCGATTCGCTGTTACATCTCGGATCTTGCGCACGTACTGCTGTTGTTCAAGCATGTTTTCAGATGTCCCTGGTACGAGTTTACTTAAGTTTTTCAAAACAAAAGATGGGGTTAATAAAAATAGGACAACGGCCGTCAGTGATTCATACAAATTAGTCGTCAATCCTTGATCTGCCTGAGCATATAGGCCAATTAGCAATGAACCAACAACCAGCCCAAGAGCTGCGCCTAGCTTTTTACCGTCTTTTAAAAGTCCTCCAAGCAAGCCTGAAAAAGCGAGTAAACTCATTTCGTACAAACTAGAAACATTCGCGAAACTTAAAATTAAACCGGTTACGACCCCTACCGTAGCTCCTATCGTGGGGCCAGATACAAACGCAAAAACTAATACTAAGTAACGAGATAATATATGTTCGGCCGAAAGCCCGTAAATCATCCACCCTATTGTCCCCGTCATAACAGATGCCAACAAAATAATTAGAGAAATCACTTCTTCTGTTTTTAATGATTGTTTTCGCTTTCGGTATGAAATTAAAGGCACGCTTTGTAAGAAAATCATTGTTAAGATAAAGCTCAACCCTGCTTCTACTGCCACAAATGTAAAATCATACATGGTGAATTCCTTGGTAAACACATAAAAAATAGTTAGTTTTGTAAGTAACATCGCGCTAAATACAGTGAACGGCAGCTTCTTTAACGGATCCATTGTCAGTATGCCGCTAAATCGATGAATTAGTAAGAAAACAAATAGTGTAGCAAATACGGTACCTCCATTTTGAATGGAAACACTAAATGCCCCTGCCAATACGGCTAAACTTGCTAGCGGTGCTTTTTCTTTCTTTATAGCCATTACAGCTGCAAAGAATGGCAAAGCAAATGGCATGATTTTCATTAAAATTAACGCTCGTCCTAATAAAAAACCTACGACTAGCAGCAACAATCCCCATTGAAATAACACCTTTTCCGTTTTCATACCCGCCTTTGTAAACACACGGGACATTTCTAATCTAGTTCGGTTAAATACCGCCTCTGTTGTTGGACTTGCAAAATCTCTTTCCGTCTTTTGCATTCTCCCACCACCCGCTAATTATAATTATTCATTATTATATCGCGGCGAAAGGTGAAATTTTGTCAAACGGACTAGCAAAATACCTATAATCGTTCGACTATTTTCTAGTATTATATTGAAAACTATACAAAAAGATGTACAATCTTACATGGCAATTTAAAAAATATCAGAGATACTGTTTGCCTCAGAGAAAGCCTATGCTCATCATTCTTTTTTAAAAGCAAATAAAAGTCTATAAAAATAACAAAAAAGTTATTGACAATAACCCTGCTTTTTTATATTATTATAAATGTCTTTTAGAGAACGTATAATGGCGGTGTAGCTCAGCTGGCTAGAGCGTACGGTTCATACCCGTGAGGTCGGGGGTTCGATCCCCTCCGCCGCTACTCGAATAACGGCCCGTTGGTCAAGCGGTTAAGACACCGCCCTTTCACGGCGGTAACACGGGTTCGAATCCCGTACGGGTCATCAAAAAGCATGTACAACAGTACATGCTTTTTTTCTACTCTTTTTTACATATAAAAAAAGCACCTTTTAAATAAAAGGTACTTTCCAAAAACTCGCTATCTATTTGATATAAGCAGCAAGTTAACCGCGTTTTGCACCGCGTCCACCGCGTTTTGATTCGGTATGGCGTTTTAGGGAAGATAAACGTTCTTCACTGTCTTTTAAGAAACGATTCATTTTTTGTTCGAATGTTTCTTTTGTACGGAAATCATTACCGCCACCACGATTATTATTACGTTGTGGGCGTGAATCACGTGGACGGTCTGGGCGTGGCGCTCTTGCAGGACGCTCTGGTCTTTCTGGACGTTCTGGTTTGTCTACCGCTTTCTTAATTGAAAGACCAATTTTACCATCTTTCTCAACGTTAATTACTTTGACTTCAACTTCGTCGCCCACTTTTAAATGGTCGTTAATGTCCTTTACGTAATTATCAGCTACTTCACTGATATGAACCAAGCCTGTTGAACCTCCTGGTAACTCAACAAAAGCTCCAAAGTTCGTAATACCTGTTACCTTTCCCTGTAACTTGCTGCCTACTTCGATTGACATAAAAAAAATGCTCCTCCTTAAATGATAAAAGAAATCAATTTATTATATTATACAAAAAGCAAAAATACACTGTCAACGAACCATACGTTTAGTCTTTTTTTACATTAAAGATAATTTCCCCGTCTTCTGATAAAAAATAATCTCTGCGGGCAATCTTTTTAATATAATCATCGTCATTTAACTTGACGATTTCACCTTTTAACTGTTTTTGCTTGCTTTGTAATTTTGTCAGCTGCTGTTCTAATTTCACCTTCTCAGCTTTTTTGTTCTCAATAGCTGAGGTTTGCGTAATTAAAGCTGATACCATCAATCCACCAATGATTAAGGCCAACACTCCGAAAACAGTCAAACGCCTAATTAAACCGATACGCTTTCGATCTGTATTTTGTTTAATTTGCTCTTGTTTATGGCTATAATCAGTATTTAACTTCGCGACCTTTTTTTTTCGTACCGCACTCATTGAATTAGTCGTCCCCCTTGTTTTTTAAAGTGTTCACCCATGCAACGATTCTCATTATCATATTCTTTGCACGATTGTAAATTCCTTCTATATACCGAAAACCCATATGTAAAAATCGTTTTACAGGTTTAGGCATCATTCTCCAAAATACGAAAAGAACCCACCTGGTCGGTACGTAAATAAGCTTTAGACAGAATACGAGCAGCTTATGAACAGCTCGGTAGATCCCTAAAGCGACTACAACTAAAATATGAATAAAGAAGCGGATAGGCTTGACCAAAAAAATATTACTAAGCGTTAAAACACCTCGATATAAACTTAATACGCTCGAGACAGTAAATGTTAATACTTTTAAATACAGTGATTGAAATAAGCTTTGATACGCGGCAAAGCCGCAAAACAAAGCAAGAAACGCATACAAACGCAGTTCTCCTTCATTCACTAAAAACAACACATAAAAAATGAGAAGAGCTTGCACCATCCAAAACAATACGTCATTCACAAATACAAACCATGGGCGTGATTTAGAGCGATTAACAAAGTAACGATAAGTATCGAGAGAAGCACCTAAACCGCTTCCCATCGATACCATCGCAAGCATTGTATAGAGCTGAATGTTTAAACTCATCGAAACAACTTACTAAAGAATCCTTTAGCCTTCTCCGATTGGTTCTCATCTAAGTAAACTATATCAAAGATTTTTCCTTTTATCGATACAATTCCTTGATCAACGTCTAAATTTTTCATTTGCAGATTTTGCCCTCTAACTGACAAGAAACCCATCACTGTTTCAAGTAAAAATTCCTCATTGTCAAAGCTCTCTACCTGCTTCACACCCGTGATATCTAAGAGACGCCGACCCTTCATCACTAAATCATGATTTGGAGTATGGTCTTTGTTTGAATTGCTTGTTTCGTAAAATTGGCTCATATCTTCATCCCCACCTCATTCATTAAGAGCATTCGCTCTTGTTATCTGTTGTTTAAAACATATGAATGAGAAAGGTGATTTAGAACAAGCCTTCATCAGTTATACTTCAGATGAAATACGCTCTTCTTTGACAATTGAGTACAAATTAGCTGCTTCTTCTTTTTTAGCTGCTTCTTGAAGAGCCTCTATTTTAACGGTAATTTTCTTCGTGCCAAATGTGATCGCTAATTCATCTCCTACTTTCACATTTGTGCTTGCTTTTGCAACGATTCCATTAATGGTAATACGGCCCTTGTCTGATACTTCTTTTGCTAATGTACGGCGCTTAATTAAACGTGATACTTTTAAAAATTTATCTAACCTCATAATTCCCTCACCTTTCTGTTTTACAAACCTGTTTTTTTTGCTTCTTCCCAAAATTCGTCTAACTCTTCTAACGAAAAAGATTCAAATGGTTTTTCAGAAGCTCTCACTTTTTCTTCAATATATTGAAATCGATTTAAAAATTTTGTATTCGTTTTGGCTAATGCAGCTTCAGAGTCGATTTTATAGAATCTTGCAATATTCACTAAAGCAAATAAAATATCTCCAAATTCATCGCTCATTTTTTCTTTATCAGCATGCTGTACTTCCTCTTGGAATTCAGCAAGTTCTTCCTGTACTTTTTCCCACATTGGTTCAACTTCTGACCAATCGAAACCAACTTTTGCAGCTTGTTTTTGGTATCCATGCGCTTTCATTAAAGAAGGCATAGCCCCAGGTACAGAAGCTAACAGAGAAGAAGGTTCCTCTCCTTTTTCTTCTTTTTTGATTTCATCCCAATTTTTTAAGACCTCGTCTGCATCATTTACGCTTACTTCACCAAATACATGCGGATGGCGTCTTACCATTTTCTCTGCAACACTGCGAATGACATCATCAATTGAAAACATTCCTTCATCTTCACCGATTTGTGCATGAAGCAATACCTGTAGCAATACATCACCAAGCTCTTCAATCATATTATCGTCATCTTGACGGTCAATTGCATCTAATAACTCATAAGACTCTTCTAACAAATAGCGCTTGAGCGATTCATGCGTTTGTTTTTGATCCCAAGGACATCCGTTTGGTCCTCTGAGCGTGGCAATAATCCTTCTGAATGCGTCAAATTGATGGTATAAAATTGTTTCATCTGCTACTGGAGGGACATAAATAGTCGTTAAGTTATTGAGCGACATTTCTCTATCCAATTCATACAGCTTGACCGGCTGGATTTTTTCTTCGCTGCTTCCCGCTGCTGTTACAATGTAAACGAGGTAATCATCAGGAACATGTTCCATCAGCGTTAGCTTTACCTCTGAGGCAACGAACTGATCGTACACTTGAGCAATTAGAACATGACCGGTTAACTCTATTTCGCTTCGCTTTAAATCTGTTCCGTCTAGCAGCTGAAACCCTTCGATAGGATCGATCTTTAGCGCACCAAAAATTGGGTCTAAGAAGCTTTGTCCTCCTTTAATTTCAACAGGAATGCCTCGTTCTTTTCCTTTTTGTAAAAGTAATTGAACCGTACGTTCTGCCACTAAAGGGTGCCCGGGAACGGCATACACCACTTCTTCTATTGAAGCTTTATCGATTAAATCATTTGATATATGTTCATATACCTGTTCAAATGCATCATAAGATTCGTATACGTCATCATAGGATACATACGTCAAGCCTTCACTTTCTAATTCTTTGATTACAGGATGTTCTTTTGTGCGCATATAAATATGCTTTTCCTGCTGTAGCAAGCGATAAATGCCTACAGGTAGCTGTTCTAAATCGCCTGCTCCTAAACCAATAACTGTTACTTTACCTGTCATTGCTTCACCTTCTTAATTTATTTTTTAATACGTATTTAGCTAAAACACTTCCCATTGGAAGTAAACGTAATTCTTCTTCGGTAAAAATATGTTGTTTCATAATGATAAACAAATAAAACAAACTGCCTATTAAAACACCAGCTCCTGTTTCAACCACTTGTTTGCTTGTATCTAAACCATTAGACCATGCAAAGTGATGTAAACAAAATAAATAGCTTTGCAAAAGAACGACCATTGCTATGCCCGTTATAAAAATACCTCCACTCGCCTTTTTCGGAACAAGAAGTACAGCTAGCTTTTTATACAGACAAAATAGATTGATTGCTGCAACGATAGCGAATCCAGTTGAGGAAGCAATGGCTGCTCCTATGGTTTGAAAATCTGGTATTAGCCAAAGATTCAATATCAGTTTGACTGCCATGCCAGCGATGACGGCTATTACAGGCGCGAAAACAGCGCCCATCCCCTGCAGCACAGCTCCAGCAGTTGCTGCTACTGTTGTAAATATAACTAACAAGCTCAAAATTTGTAAAACGTCCGTTCCGTGGGAGTCACCGTATAAAAGCATATTAATGGGTTTCATCAGCGCAATCAAGCCAAAAGCTGCTCCAACTCCGACTACAAGCGATAGACGGAGAGACAGCTGAACTTTTTCAACCACAAATGACAGGTTCTTTTTCGCAATGGCTGAAGAAATAACAGGTACAAGCGAAAGCGAAAAAGCTGTACCTACTACTGTACCTAATTGAATCAACGGAAGACCACGGTCGTAAATACCTTTTAAAATTTGTGCTGCTTCTTCAGCCATGCCGTGCGCCGTTAGACTAGAATATAAAGTAAAGGAGTCAATAAGCTGGATAAACAGCAGACCCATACCGCTAATACAAATTAATAAGCCTTGAATAACAAGGATTTTAAATATTCTCTTGATGTCTGCTTTTTTTATGCGTTGAAATACTCCCTTAGAATTTGTCTTTGTTCTAAAAACAAATAAAAATAAAATAACAAGGGATGTTATACCGCCTGTTATAGAACCAAAAATAGCTCCCGCCCCTGCAGTATATAAATCATAACCATGTTGGATCAAGAAAATAGACAGATACAAAATAGTCCCTACCCGTACAACTTGTTCTGCAATTTGAGACAACGCTGTAGGAAACATATTATGTAACCCTTGATAATAACCACGAATAACAGCAATAAACGGAATAAGTAAAAAGGAAAATGAAATAATTTGAATGAGAACTGTTAACTTACGATCTCCCATCCATTCGGCAATCGTTTCTGCGAAAATATATTCGAACGCAAATATCGTGCAGCCTACTACAAATAAAAAAGCAAACGAAACTTGAAGTATTCCTCGGATTTCCTTTCTCCGATTTGTTACCGCATACTCAGCTACTAACTTTGAAATAATTACAGGGAAACCATATGTACCTAGCTGTAGCGCAATTCCATATAGCGGATAAACTTGCTGATAGATATAAAACCCTATATCTCCCGCGATATGGTGATATGGAATACGATAAGTGGCACTTAAGATTTTCGTAAATAAACCTGCGAGCGTTAAAATAACGGCGCCGTTAAAAATAGAATAGAGCTTTGATTGTTTCTGCATTCCTACACCTTTCAC
This sequence comes from Priestia sp. YIM B13551, assembly GCF_042787905.1. Taxonomy (NCBI): domain Bacteria; kingdom Bacillati; phylum Bacillota; class Bacilli; order Caryophanales; family Bacillaceae; genus Priestia; species Priestia sp. YIM B13551. The sequence continues at coordinate 26,290 of NZ_JBHZOX010000017.1, read as the reverse complement.
CTGCAGCTTGTAATGATATGAACAACTCTTTTTATTAGCCTCTAACCGCAATAGAATAGAGCTTTGTTCTTATAAAACATCCTGCACTTTCCAATAAATAAAATACCGTACCATTATATCATGTTCTCTTTATTTCTAAGGTAAGACAGCATGAAAAAAGGCAGCAGAAACTGCTACCTTTTCAGTAAATAATGTAAAATAAAGATAATTACGCTTACTGCTCCATTTGACGAGATAAGAAGCTAGCTGCTGTTTCGGCTGCTTTATGCTCTACTTCACCAAGAGACTTATCTTTTGAGAAAATGACAACAGCTCCAATCGGATCTCCATTTGCAATAATCGGACCGATTGTGTAAGAAGAAATATTTTCTTCGTATCCATCGACAAATTCCAGGTTTTTCCCATCAGTTACTAAAGAAGAACTGCGGCTTTCCATAACAGATTCCACTAACGAACTAATGTTTTTATTTAAGTATTCTTTTTTAGAACTTCCTGCTACCGCAATAAATACATCGCGGTCACAAATAAGTACAGGATGACCTAAGCTATCGTATAGCGCTTCGCCATACTCTTTTGCAAAGTCTCCTAATTCACTAATTGGCGAATATTTCTTTAAAATAACTTCTCCATCGCGATCGACGAAAATCTCTAGCGGATCTCCCTCTCGGATGCGAAGCGTTCTTCTAATTTCTTTTGGAATCACAACGCGACCCAAATCATCAATACGACGAACAATACCTGTTGCTTTCATTCATTGAAGCCTCTCTTTCATATGATGATTAAAATAGTTGGTGAATATCACTGATGGCTATATGATAAAAGGTTCACCTTTGTTGAGGTTAGTATTCTTCACTCTACAACTTCTATTCACCAACCATCTCTTTTTTTGTTAAAAAGTGTGCTTTTATTAAAAAAATGTCCAAAAAACCGCCAAAACATGGGGATTTGGATATTTTTATTTGACTATACAAAAGAGGCTGAGACATAACTAAACCTATCTCGCCTAAAGACGAACAAATAGGAGAAATGAGGTGAACCGCTTGAGACACCAGCTAGAAGCAGCCACATACATGAAACCTGCGTTCACCATATCAATAAAAAAATCCGAACGAGTTGGATTCTTTATCAAGAACCTCAATTCATCGTTCGGATTTTCCTTTAACTAAAATACTTTTGTCTTGCCTGTTTTAATTCGTAACTTGTTCTTTTTTAACAGTGGCTACTCCTTTTACTAACTGATACACAATATTGAGCCATTCTTTTTGAGCAAGTCCTTTTACATTAACCACTAATTTTACTTTCTTGCCTTCCATACCTAAGCTGACCATTCTGCCAAATTGATCACCTAGCATGAATAATTTTTGGCCGTCTACCGTTGAGCTTGCTTCTTCAGACAGCAGAATAGAAATTTCTTGTTTTGACTGAAGAATAGATTCTACTAAGTTCTGCGTTGCATATACTTTTGTTTCAGCTACTTTAAACAAATACTCAACCTCAGCCGGATACTCTCCAAAACGATCAATCATTTCATCCTGCAATTCTTGAATATCCTCTAGTCCTTCAATTCCTCTAAAGCGCTTATACATCTCAATTTTCAAGCGGCCGTCTGTAATGTACTGATCAGGAATATACGCGTCTAAATCCAGATTCATTTCCACATTAAATTTTACACTTTCTCCGTCAGACCCGCGTCTTTCCTCTATCGCTTCTTTAAGCATTTGTGAGTAGAGATCGAAACCGACAGAATCGATAAATCCATGCTGCTGAGCACCCAGTAAGTTTCCGGCACCACGTATTGAAAGATCACGCATAGCAATTTTAAAACCAGAACCTAATTCGGTGAATTCTTTAATAGCTTGCAGACGCTTTTCAGCTACTTCTGTCAGTACTTTGTCTTTGTGATACGTAAAGTACGCATATGCCACGCGATTTGAACGACCTACACGCCCTCTTAATTGATACAGTTGTGATAATCCCATCTTATCAGCATTATTAACAATAAGCGTATTTACATTGGGAATATCTACTCCTGTTTCGATAATGGTTGTACTCACAATCACGTCATATTCGCCTTCTAAAAAGCTTAAGATAACCGCTTCGAGTTCGGTTTCATTCATTTTTCCGTGGGCATACGTTACCCTAGCATCAGGCACGAGCATCGAAATTTCTTCTGCTTTTCGTTCAATATCTTCTACGCGATTATATAAAAAGTAAACTTGGCCATCACGCGCTAACTCACGCTCAATCGCTTCACGAACTAAAACCGGATTATACTCCACTACATATGTTTGAACCGGAAAACGATTTTCAGGCGGCGTTTCAATAACAGACAAATCCCTTACGCCCAACATAGACATATGTAATGTTCGTGGAATAGGTGTTGCTGTGAGTGTAAGGACATCAACGTTTGCTTTCATTTGCTTGATTTTTTCCTTGTGCGTTACACCAAAACGCTGCTCTTCATCGATAACTAACAATCCTAAATCTTTATAAACCACGTCTTTAGATAGTAAACGATGTGTACCAATCACTACATCTACGGTCCCGTTTTTTAGCCCTTTAATTGTTTCTTGCTGCTGTTTACGGCTGCGAAAGCGGCTCAATAGCCCAATGTTGATTGGATAGTCTTGAAAACGCTCACGGATGGTTTCATAGTGCTGCTGAGCTAAAATAGTGGTTGGCACTAAAATAGCCACTTGTTTTCCATCTGTCACAGCTTTAAAGGCAGCACGAATGGCTACTTCTGTTTTTCCATATCCAACGTCTCCACAAAGCAGACGATCCATTGGTCTTTCATGTTCCATATCCTTTTTAATTTCTTGTACAGAACGAAGCTGATCTTCGGTTTCTTGATAAGGGAAAGCTGTTTCAAATTCTCTCTGTAAATCGCCATCTGGGGAAAATGCATAACCTTTACTTGCTTCACGCTCTGCATAAAGTTTAATTAAGTCATCAGCGATGTCTTGAACAGAAGACTCAACTTTTCGTTTCACTTTCTTCCAATCATTTCCGCCAAGTTTATATACTTTTGGCTCTTTCCCTTCAGAGCCTACATATTTTTGTACTTGATCAATCTGTTCAACAGGAACGTACAGCTTGTCAGAGCCTTCATATTTGATATGGATATAATCTTTATGATTACCGTTAATCTCTAACGTTTCCATTCCTAAATAACGGCCAATACCGTGGTTCACGTGAACGACATAGTCACCTACGTTTAACTCTGAATAGCTTTTAATACGCTCTGCATTGGAAAGCTTTTGACGACGCTTTGATTTCTTTACCCGTTTTTTAAACAATTCTTCCTCGGTTAAAACAGCTAATTTTTGCATCGGCAGTTCAAAGCCCATTTGTAAATCGCCTTCAATAATTTGAACAAGACCTGGCACAAGCTGACCATTTCCATCTAAAATAGATGAATCAATATCATAATCTGCTAGCACACCTTCGAGTTTTTTCACGCGCTCTTTATCTGCTCCTAAGAGGACTACCGTATAATTAGCATTTTTCCAACGTTCAATTTCACTTTTTAATAAGTTCATTTGGCCGTAAAACTGCTGCATCTGCTTACATGAAATATTAATAATATTTTGCGGACTCGTATACGATACGTGCTTCAAAAATAACGATAAGTATAAAAACTGATGTTTTGCTCGCTGAATAAGCGATGGGAGCTTATGAGATAATTGAACGTCTCGAACAATTTGCCCCTGTCCTAATAATTCTGTTATCCATTCAGCTTCCTCTGTTTCAAGCTGATCAGACGTTTCTTGAATTCGAGTTGTCTCATCAAAGATGACAAGGCCGCCTTCTGGTAAATAATCTAGTAAACTAGCAGGCGATTCGTAGAAGAATGATAAATACTTGAACATATTTTCAAGAAGTTGACCTTGACGCAGCTGTTCGATTTCACCTTTAATATTTTCTGTTAAGGTAGCTTTTAGCGCTGCGTTTTTCACTTGTTGCAGCGTCGAAGCCAGCTGTGCTTCTAGTTCTTCAATTCCTTGGGCCACTTCATTTGGGTTCACAATGATTTCCGTAGCAGGGCCGATTGAAATTTCTTTTAACTGCTCTTGAGAGCGTTGATCCTCGATTGTAAAAGTACGAATGGAATCAATCTCCGTATCAAATAGTTCAATTCGGACAGGTAGCTCTTCTGTTAACGGATAAATGTCAATGATTCCTCCGCGCACACTAAACTCACCCGGAGCTGAAACCATCGATGCCCGCTCATAACCCAACTCAACTAACCTTTTTAAATAATGATCAACGTCGATGTCAATTCCCATTTGAAACGGCAGCTGCGTTTGCTCCCATCTTGCTTTAGGAGGCAGCAGCTTTCGAATTCCTGCAAGCGGTGTTACAACTACTCCACCTGTATGTTGACTCCAATAATTGAGTACTTCAATTCGCTGAGCCTTTAATTCTGGACTTGCAATCCCCACTTCTGTAGCAACTAAATCGTTAACAGGGTATAAGAAAACGTCTTTTTCCGGTAAAAGATGCAAAAGGTCTTCATACACTTTTTGAGCTTGATATAAATTATGAGTCACTACTAATAAGGGGTATTTTTTATCCTCATTTAAGAGTGCCATTAATACAGATCGAGCTGAACCGGAAATTCCCGTTACTAACTGTTCTTTCAAACCTTCTTCTAAACTGCTGACAACAGCTCCAATTTCTTTATTTTCTTCAAATTGCTGTCTAATCCCTCGCAAAGGAATTCCCTCCTCCCATGATATGTCTAAACTAAACAGAAAAACGCTTTGGTTTGAGACCAAAGCTTTTTATTGTATAAATGTTTCGTACTGATGATAGTCTGGATTTCGTTCTAGCGCTTCTTGACAGTCTTCACAAATAATTTTAACCACGATATCTCCACTATTATGGTAGTGAATAAAGTCTTTTCGTTCATCTGCGGTTAGGTGATTAAAACCGAGTGCTTCTGTATTGTGAGCTGTCTTTTCTATCATACCGACTTTTGCGCCACAATGTCTACAGAAATAATGAATAGACATACAAATCCTCCCAAATCTTTTAGTGTTAGTATGGACGATTGAGAGAAATTTTATTCTACTTAATTATAGCGATTCATTACTTCTAAGAACGTTTTACCTAAAAAATCTTCACTCGCGTGTACAGACGTTTTCATCGCTTCTTCCATATGAACCATTTCATCTTCTGTAAAGCGCCCTAGTACGTAATCAACTACTTTCATACCGTTTTTCGGACGATCAATTCCAATACGAATTCGGTTAAACTCTTGGGTTTTTAAATGCTGAATAATTGATTTTATTCCGTTATGGCCGCCCGGACTTCCTTTTGTACGCAATCTTACTTTTCCGCACGGTAAATCTAAGTCATCGTAAATAACAAGCAAGTCTTCGACGTCTATATCAAAATAGTCCATTAACGGGCGAATACTTTCTCCTGATAAATTCATATATGTTAGAGGCTTTAATAATATGACTTTTTCTCCTTTTATTATACCTGTTCCATATATTCCGTTAAACTTTGTTTTATCTAATGAAATCATAAACTGTTCAGCAATTTTATCAATTGCCATAAATCCTATGTTATGACGAGTACGGTCATATTCTTTTCCAGGATTTCCTAAACCAACGATTAATTTCAAAATAGATACTCCTTTCCACTCTATGTAAGTTGTACATAATAGGTAAATGTCTTTAATGTTTTACATTACTATATAGTATCACTTTTATTATAATCAATTCACACAAAAAGACGTAACCTTTTGGTTACGTCTTTTTATATTATTCTTCGTTATCTTTTTCTTTTGTTGCTTCAACATCGCCTTCAGCATCCTGAACTTCGCCGCTGTCCGGCTCTTCTTCCTGTTGAGGAGGTAGTACAGAAGCAACTGTATCTTCTGCACCATGCGTAATTTCTAGCTTTTTATCTACCTTAATATCCGCTACTGTGATTGTATCATTAATTCCTAAATCTGATACATCTACATCAATAGATGATGGGATATCTTGCGGCAAGCCTTTTAATGAAATTTCATATAGAGACTGCTGTAATACGCCGCCTTCTTTTGTTCCTTTTGCTTCTCCTACTAGAGATAAAGAAACTTCAGTATCAATTTCTTTCTTCATGTCGACCACTTGGAAATCGGCGTGGACAATTTCGTTTTTTAATGGATCAGTTTGAATATCATGTAACATTACGGAATATTTTTGCTTATCCACTTGTAATGTTAACACTCCATTGCGTCCTGCTTCACGAATAGTCTTAATAAAATCAGCACTGTTTAAGTAAATAGGTGTGGATTCTGTTTTATTTCCGTAAACAACCGCTGGGAAGTTTCCTTCGTCGCGAATCTTTCTATTTGTAGAATTTTTGAAATCCGTTCTTTTATTTGCTTGAATTGAAATACTCATTTTATTCACCTTCCAGTATGTTTTCTACTTAAAATGTACCCTTTTTAGAAGGTTGCTAAACATGAAACCCAGTTTGAACAGTAATATATCTTTGGTCATTCCGTCCAAAGCGCTTTAAAATCAAGGGTTAGCACATTTAAATTTTTTTCAAAAAAACCTCTTTCCAAATGGAAAGAGGTTCTATTTATCAATCAAATAATGTACTAACTGATTGCTCTTCGTGAACACGAATAATCGCTTCACCGATTAACGGAGCTACTGAAAGTTCTGTTACTTTATCAATTTTCTTATCTTCTGTTAAAGCAATAGAGTTTGTTACAGCTAGCTCTTTGATTGTAGAGTTTTGAATACGCTCAATCGCAGGGCCTGAAAGCACTGGGTGTGTACAACAAGCATATACTTCTTTTGCACCTGCTTCAATTAATGCACTTGCACCAATTGTAATTGTACCAGCTGTATCAATCATGTCATCAATCAAGATTGCTGTTTTTCCTTCCACTTGTCCAACAATGTTCATAACTTCTGCTACGTTTGGACGTGGGCGACGTTTGTCAATGATAGCGATCGGCGCTTTTAGACGTTCCGCTAAACGGCGAGCACGCGTTACGCCACCGTGGTCCGGAGATACAACAACAACGTCATCAAGGTTTTTACTCTTGAAGTATTCACCTAAAATTGGAACACCTACTAAATGGTCAATTGGAATATCGAAGAAACCTTGAATTTGAGGAGCATGTAAATCTAATGTGATAATACGAGTAGCTCCCGCTTTTTCAATGATATTTGCTGCTAATTTGGCAGTGATTGGTTCACGTGCACGAGCTTTACGATCCTGACGAGCATAGCCATAGTAAGGCATAACGATGTTAATTGTTTTAGCTGATGCACGTTTTAATGCATCAATCATAATTAATAATTCCATTAAGTGTTCGTTAACTGGAGCACTTGTTGATTGAATGATAAATACATCACAACCACGGATACTTTCTTCAATGTTAATTTGAATTTCACCGTCACTGAAACGATCAACCGAACATTTACCTAATTCCACACCAATTACTTTTGCGATCTCTTCAGCTAAAGCCTTGTTTGAATTTAGCGTAAATAACTTTAAATTTTCATCAGCATATACATTTGACATTTTATTGTGAAACCTCCGTCAGGATTTTTTATTAATATCAAGCTTTTCAGCATAGTTTTCTTTATTTACTTGTTTCGCACGAGCAATTGATAATGCTTTTCCTGGCACATCATCCGTTACGGTTGAACCAGCTGCAACATAGGCGCCTTCACCAATTGTTACAGGTGCAATTAAGTTTGAGTTACATCCTACGAATGCCCCATCTTCAATCTTTGTTAAAAATTTATTTTTCCCATCGTAGTTAACTGTAATAGATCCGCACCCTAAGTTTACACCTTTTCCGACCTCTGCGTCTCCAATATAACTTAAATGAGAAGCTTTGCTACCTTTGCCAAAAGATGCTTTTTTAATTTCCACAAAGTTTCCTACGCGCACTTCATCTCCAATTAATGATTGAGGACGAATATGTGCAAATGGGCCAATTGTGACTTCGTGACCAATTTCACTATCGTGAGCAACAGAATGGCGAATAGAAGTATTATTACCTATTTTGCAGTCTTTAATTTCACTGTTAGGTCCTACTTCACAATTCTCTCCAATTACAACTGTTCCTTGAATAACCGTACCAGGATAAATAAACGTATCTCTGCCAATGACAGCATCTGCTGAAATGTACGTGTTAGAAGGATCCACAATCGTCACTCCATTTAACATATGCTGCTTGTTGATGCGCTTTTTCATTGTTTCTTCTGCTTGAGACAGAGCAAATCGATCATTAACGCCCAATGTTTCAGCAAAATCGGATGTTTGATATGCAGAAATAATTTGACCTTCATTTTTTAGAATTTCGATAACATCAGGTAAATAATACTCTCCCTGTACATTATCATTTGAAACTTTTGAAAGTGTCTCAAATAATTTCTCATTATCAAAACAATACGTGCCAGTATTAATTTCCTGTACAAGACGCTCTTGTTCCGTGGCATCTTTATGCTCAACAATCTTTTCAACAGACCCTTGTTCATTTCGAATGATGCGTCCATATCCTGTTGGATCTTCTGCATGAGCTGTTAAAATAGTTGCCATTGCATTTGTTGCTTCATGATGCTTTAATAAAGATTCAATTGTTTCAGCTGTAATAAGCGGAGTATCTCCACATACAACAATTGTCGTACCTTTTTCATGTGCAAGTAAAGATTCTGCTTGCATTACTGCATGAGCTGTTCCTAACTGCTCTTCTTGTAAAGCAAATAAGCTTTTATCTCCAACATGTGATTTCACTTTTTCGGCACCGTGACCTACAACTGTAATTAAATTTGTTAAATCCAAACGTGATAACTGATCAATTACGTGTTGCACCATCGGTTTGCCACACACAGGGTGTAACACTTTATATAAAGATGACTTCATACGTGTACCCTGACCAGCTGCCAATATGACTGCATATCTTTTTGACATAACAGGCCTCCAATTTTACCTTTTTATCCATTAAGAATATTATATCAAAAATGACAGCATTTCAAGGAATCATTTATAAGTCATGAATTTTATTTTTTGGTAATGCTAAAGTTTTACAAAGGTGTGAAATTATATAAGTGGTAATCAAAAAGAAAAGAGCCTACTTTTCAGTAGACTCTTAATGTATCATATGTTTACGAAGCACCCGCTTCTTCAAATTCAACTTCTACCTCACCTAAACGATGATATTCTGCTAAAACAGCATCTTGAATCTTTCCGCGAGTATTTGAATTGATTGGATGTGCAATATCACGGAACTCACCATCCGGTGTACGTTTACTTGGCATGGCTACAAATAAGCCATTATTACCATCAATCACACGAATATCATGAACAACAAATTCACCATCTAATGTGATTGAAGCAATCGCTCTCATACGTCCTTCAGTGTTCACGCGGCGTAATCTTACGTCAGTTACTTCCATCTTGTTCACCACCTTTTTCTATGCGAAGCTTTACATACTTAATTCCACAGAATTTTGTGTTTTCCTGCTATTCAGAAAAAATTTTTAGAAAATTTTCGCAAAAAAAGTGAACAATTGGAAGTTACTTGCTTTTTGTTAGAAATTTGTTAATTTAATTACCCTTTAACGAGCGCAATAACTTCGATTTCAACAAGTACATCTTTAGGTAGTCTCGCTACCTCTACACATGAACGTGCCGGCTTATGGTCGCCAAAGTAGTCGCCATAGACTTCATTTAACGCTGCGAAGTCGTTCATATCTTTAATGAACACGGTTGCCTTTACAACTGTATTTAGAGAAGCTCCAGCTTCTTCAAGAACTGCTTTTAGATTTTCAAATACTTGAGTAGCTTGTACTTGAACATCTCCTTCGACCAACGTACCATCTGGACGAAGTGGAATTTGACCTGAACTGTAAAACAAGTTATTCACAACAATTCCCTGTGAATATGGACCAATAGCTTGCGGTGCATTTTTTGTTTGAACCTGTAACATATGTTCCTCTCCCTTACTTGATCAAATATATTTTAAGTAATTGCCTTCTTGTACACGAATTTGTTTATCTTTGATATTTACATCTGTTAATTGTACAAGGGACACATACTCATCCACTAAACGTTCTTCAATATCTTCTGATTCTACTAAAACTCCAATACCAGCAACAGTTGCATCGAACTCTTCAAGCAAGCTAACCATTCCATTTACAGTACCGCCAGCTTTCATGAAATCATCAATGATGAGTACATTTGACCCCACCGCTAAACTTCTTTTAGCTAACAGCATCGTTTGAATGCGCTTAGATGAACCCGACACGTAGTTAATACTAACGGTCGATCCTTCAGTTACTTTACTGTCTCTGCGCACAATAACAACGGGCACGTCTAAATACTGAGCAACCGCATACGCAATAGGAATACCTTTTGTTGCTACAGTCATCACCACATCGATTTTGCGGTTAGCAAAAAGCGATGCATACAAGCGACCGATTTTATTCACAACGCGGGGGTTCCCTAAAATATCAGTTAAATATAAATATCCACCTGGCAGTAAACGCTCAGGTTTTTCAATCAACCCACATAATTCTTGAACAAGCTGACCGGCTTCTTCATTCGTCATCTTTGGAATGAATTTAACTCCGCCGGCAGCCCCTGGTAGCGTAACCAAAGTTCCGATACCCTGCTGTTCAAAAGTTTGTTTAATAATCGCCATATCTTCGCTAATAGATGATTTTGCGGAATCATATTTATCTGCAAAATACGTAAGAGGGATAAGGCGCTGAGGGTTTTGAATGAAATAGTTGGTCATATCAATTAATCGTCCACTACGTCGAAACTTCATAACATCCTCCTGAAAATCCGAATATTGTAATGTAAATATAACATTAACATACGGATTTATTCAAGCGTTATTCGTTCACCTAGTAGCCTAACTGCATAAACTTTATCACAAAAGCCACGTAATCCATTATAAATGCGATGCATACGTGAATCATGCTGTACAAGTCCAAATACAGTTGGCCCACTGCCGCTCATGAGCACAGCATCGGCGCCAAAACGCTTTATTTGTTCTTTAATGAGAGCTACTTCCGGATGCATTTTCAGCGTTACTGCTTCCAATACATTTCCTACAAGGCTACACATTTGATCATAATTTCCTGATTGTATGGCGTGAACCATCTCATCTACTTTAGGATGATCCATCTCTTCAATTTTTAAGTTTCGATATACATCTGCTGTAGAAACACCTATTTCAGGCTTAGCCAAAATTACCCAGCAGCTTGGAGGTGCCTCAATATGCTCTACAATCTCTCCGCGCCCTGTAGCAAGAGCTGTCCCTCCGTACACGCAAAAAGATACGTCAGAGCCAATCTCAGCCCCTATTTCTGCAAGTGTGTCTAATGATAACCCTAATTCCCATAACGTATTTAAACCGCGTAATGTAGCAGCCGCGTCACTGCTGCCTCCAGCTAATCCAGCAGCTACTGGAATATGTTTATCAATTAATATATTTACACCTTTTGAAATGTTATAACGTCGCTTCAAAATCTGCGCTGCCTGATAAGCGAGATTTCGCTGGTCATCTGGAACAAAGCGATTATGAGAATAGATAACAATTCGTCCATCTTCACGGTCAGAAAGTTCAATTCTGTCCGCTAAATCAATTGTTGTCATAATCATCTTAACTTCATGGTAACCATCTGGACGTTTATGTAACACATCAAGTGACAAATTTATTTTAGCCGGTGCTTTCACCATTAATTTCAACTTACTTCACCTACTTCATCTTATCGAGTTTAACGCTATTTTATCATAAAATGAACAAGATATAGCCGTTCATTTAAACATCTTTGTTTAATCCTCTGTTTTATCTTTCATTTTGGGACAAAAAAACCGAAGCGGTTATACACTTCGGTTTTCCTCATTTCACTTTAAATAGTCGTATAAGCATTGATTTTCACTATGCTATTGCTTTAGCTGCTGCTGTGCAAGCTCTACAGCTCGCTTCACCATATTGCCTGCGTCTTTTGCCCGAATAGCGCCCCAGCCTTCTGCTTGTACAGTATCGTAAAAACCAAGTTCTTTAGCCAGTTCTTCTTTCAGCTTCGATGACATAATCCCTCTACGCCTTGACATTACACATGGCTCCTTTACGTATAAAATGAAATTTCAACATGAATCTCCTCGCTCTTTTACATAAGAAACGCGAGGACGATATGTATAGTATGTATAAAAAATAATGCATATATAATTTGAAAAAAAGACCAATAAAAAAGCAGTAAACCAATGTCCACTGCTCATCACCACTTGCTATATTGCCTATGTCATTCTTAGAAAAATTTTAGTTGCACTGTTTCCGTTAACACATCTGCGTAACTATACGAAACGCGCTCCAAAGAGTTTTCCTCTTGATCTAATTCAACGATAAAAACAGATGGGTACGTTTCTGTTAATACACCTGAACGTTCTACTGTTTTTCTACGACCACCGTTTGCTTTTAAAGTTAATCGTTGGCCTAGGTGCAAATCCAGCGCTTGCTTAATATCAGACAAAGTTTTCGCCATATTGGTCCACCTCACTATGTATAGTGTAACACATGTTAGAAAAATAGTCAAAAACATAAAATTATAACAATCTATCTCTAATTGTGTCAATAAATAATTTTCAACATGAATCTACATTTCGCTGTTAGTATGCTCGTTTTTCAACGAAATATGTATATCTTTAGCAAATATTGAAAATGATTTTGTATAATTAAGCGTATACTTTGGCTTCATACGAAAAAACAACTGGTTGCACATCATGCGTGTACATGCTGTAACCAGTTGTTTTTATTTCTACTCATCGCTTTCATAAGGCATGCCCGTGCGAAGCAGCCCTTTTGTTTCTACTCCTCCTAAACCTTTAGCACCCGTTAATGTATTACGTAAGACGTCCCATACATTAATACGATCCGTGAAAGGAGTAAAACTTAGTTTTGCTACTACATACACAGGGTCAAGCGCATGAATATTTACACGTGAAGGTGAACTAGCAAAGTTTGCTCCAGCTTGAATCAATAATTCAAAATGCGATTGACAGGCACCTGCAAAAATCACCAGCTGATCTAAATTACCAACTCTTTTTCTTGCTTCTTGGACTGTTTGAATATAGTGCTTGGAATGTCTATAAGCAAGGAGATCATCTTTATTTCCTTTTCCTTTGGAATAGGCATCATGGCCTGTCAGCACCAGAATATCGGGTCTTACATCCTCAATTAGCTTTCCAACTTTCTCCGGCATTTCTGACTCGACGCAATGAACACCATAAACAGGAACACCAATTTTTTCGTAAACCAACAAACATTTACGTAAATAATTAGGGTCTCCGTCTACGTGCAGGACCTTTCCTGGAATTTGAAATAAGCGATGTGAATGGCTGTATCCATTTGTCATGCTATATTCAGTTTTCTCTCGAACGAGCCGATAATCCTGTTGAATAAGCTCCAAAGATCTTTCTAAAAGTTCTTCTTCTTGTTTTTTTCTTTGATCCTGTTCTTTAGCATCCACAACCTCTAGATCTGTACAAGGAGCGTCGGCGATCAACCGAACGTCTTCCCCTATTAAAGTCGCATATTTCCCCGCTTCGCTGTCATTAATAGCTATAACACGAAAAAGCAAATCTCTTTGATAAGAAGGTCGTGTAACTATATCACCAATTTTGATGTTCATATGCTTCACTCCGTCTTTGCTACTTCAAAAATAAATTCTCTTCATAGCCTATGACTTCATGATAAAAATGTGATGATTTAGCGAAATGATTTTAAAAGTTGATCACTTAGCTTTCCAAATTCTTGAATAGATAAAGTTTCGCCTCTTCGTTTCGGATCAATTTCAGCAGTTGAAAGTGCTTGCTCAATGTCCGCTTTTTTCTGCTTACCATTTGGCAAGTTGTTCACTAGATTGTTTAAAATTGTTTTTCGACGCTGTCCAAAACTTGCTCGTACAACTTGGAAGAAGAATGCTTCATCTTGTACTTCTACCGCGGGCTTTGGTCTTCTCAACAATCGAATAACAGCTGAATCTACATTAGGCTGCGGATTAAACACTGTTTTAGGCACGATCATAACCGTCTCAGCCTCTGTATAGTATTGAATCGCAATAGAAAGTGAACCGTACTCTTTTGTTCCCGGTTTAGCTGCTATACGGTCAGCAACTTCTTTTTGAAGCATAACGACGATTCCACGTACCGGAATTTGCTCTTCTAATAATTTCATCAAAATGGGTGTCGTCACGTAATACGGTAAATTCGCAACGACCATTAAATCTTCTATGTTTTCAAATTCTTGTTCGAGCGTCCCTTTTAAATCCGCTTTTAACACATCTTGATGAATAACTTTTGCATTTGAGTAAGGAGAAAGAGTATCAGCTAAAATCGGAAGCAAACGCTGATCGATTTCAAATGCCAGCACTTTTTTTGCGCGCTTTGCTAGCTGTTCAGTTAAGGCACCGATACCAGGTCCAATTTCAATAGCTCCCGTTTCTTCTGTTATTTCCGCATGATCAACAATACGATGTAAAATGTTCGTATCAATTAAAAAATTTTGTCCCAAACTCTTTTTAAATGTAAAACCGTATTTCTTTAAAATTTCCTTGGTTCGATTAGGCGTTGCAATATCTTTTAACACGATCCCTTTTCCTCCTTATTTATCTGCTCAACAGCTCTGATAAAGTCCTCTTTTGAAATTTGGAACATCTGTAATCGTTTATGGAGCTGCTTTCCGTTGGCATAACCAATTTTTAATAACTTCCCTATTCTTTCACGTCGAGACTTGGCTTTACTATCTCCTATCAAACGAGCTACGATTAAATCCTCTTGAGAAATCTCCATAGCTGCCCCCATCCACTCTTGCTTCACATCTTCTAGTGCTTTTTGAATAGATGCAATAGAAGCATGTTCAACTCCAATACCTTTGCCATTTTTAGGGCGAGCCTCTTCTTTATCTAAGAATGCATGTTTACATCCGGGAACACGTTCTGAAACAATATTTCGAATTCGCTGTCCTGGATAATCTGGATCTGTAAAAATAATCACGCCTCTTGTTTTTTGAGCTAATTTTACTTTCTCAATGGTTTCTTCATTTACAGCTGATCCATTTGTCTCGATGGTATCCGCATCCACTGCACGTTTAATCGCTACAGTGTCATCTCGGCCTTCTACTACAATAATTTCTTTAATCTTCATTGCTTCCTCCAAAACATTCAGTTTTGTTCATTTGCTTTTCAGTAAAAATGAAATGCTCGTTACGCACATCATTTTTCTTCTATGAAATCAACGTTTTATCTTATTATCAACTAAATTAAAAAACATCTACCTGTTATTTTAACTGAAAAAGGCAGAGGATAACATTCTCCTCTGCGCCTATCTTTACTTTAACACGAAAATGATTGTTATATGAGAAAAAGTTTTAATCATTAATGCCAAATAGCTTTTTGGCGTTAGCTGTTGTAATAGCAGCTAATTCTTCATACGTTATACCTTTTAACTCTGCAATTTGCTCTGCTACGTATGAAACATAACCAGGTTCATTGCGCTTGCCGCGGAATGGATGAGGAGTTAGATAAGGACAGTCTGTTTCAATTAATAGTTTATCTAAAGGAAGCTCTGTAGCAACTTCTTTTGGCTTTTTCGCATTTTTAAAAGTAACAGGTCCGCCAAAAGAAATATACATATTCATATCCATACACTGCTTCGCTACTTCAATACTGCCCGTGAAGCAATGCATAATCCCGCCTACTTCTTCTACGTGCTCTTCTTTTAAAATGGTTACCACGTCTTCCGTTGCATCACGATTATGAATAATGATAGGTAAATTCACTTTGCGAGCTAAGCGAATTTGACGGCGAAATACGTCTTTTTGAACTTCTTTAGGTGATTTATCCCAATGGTAGTCTAATCCCATTTCTCCTAAAGCAACAACTTTCGGATGCTGAGCTAACTCTTCAATCCAAGCTAAGTGCTCATCCGTCATATCAACTGCATCTACTGGATGCCATCCTACACTAGCATAGATAAAGTCATACGTTTCAGCTATTTGAATAGCCTTTTTGATGGTAGGTTCATCGAATCCAACAACTACCATGTTTTGAACACCTTTTTCTAACGCACGATTAATTACTTCTTGCAAATCATCTTCATACTGTTCTGCGTTTAAATGAACATGTGTATCAAATAACATCTAATCGATCCTTTCCATGAATAAAAGGGGGTCCTCGCATGTTACACGTGAAACACCCCTTTTACCTATACTTATTTTATCTTCGTGCCGTTTGCTAAATTTTGATCTACGCTTGCTAGTGAAAGACCATTCTCATCTTCCCCCGCTAAAATCATTCCTTGTGATAGTTCACCGCGCAGTTTCACAGGTTTTAAGTTGGTTACACAAATTACTTTTCGACCTACTAATTCTTCAGGCTTATAAAACTTGGCAATACCTGATACAACCTGGCGTTTTTCATAGCCAAGATCAAGCTGCAGCTTTAATAGTTTATCTGCCTTTTTAACTGGTTCTACTTGCGTAACTTGCGCTACACGAAGCTCTACTTTCATGAAATCATCAATCATAATCTCTTCAGAAGGCTCTTCCTTCACAACAGGTTTTTCTTCCTTTGGAGCACTCCCTTGCATCTGCTCTTTAATAAACGCTACCTCTTCTTCTCGATCTAGACGAGGGAACATTGGCTCACCTTTTTCTACTTTTGTGCCTTCTTTAAGCATATTAAAACGCGTCGTGCTTTCCCACGTTTTTAATACATCTTCTTTTACACCAATCTGAGCAAAAATTTTCTCAGGCGTACGCGTTAAGAATGGCTGCAGTAATACCGCAATATGACGAATTGATTCAGCTAGATGTGTCATAACGGAAGCAAGTTCTGCACGCTTATTCTCATCTTTTGCTAACGCCCAAGGCTGCGTTTCATCAATGTATTTATTCGTGCGGCTTACATATTGCCAGATAGAAGCAAGAGCCACTGAAAACTCCATATCTTCCATCGCTTCTTCATATTTATTCACTGTATCTTTTTGAGCTTGGACGATAAGTGCATCAAACTCTGTTACATTGCCTTCATAAGTCGGAATAACACCATCAAAATACTTATTAATCATCGCCACTGTACGATTAACTAGGTTGCCAAGATCATTTGCTAAGTCAAAGTTAATACGTTCAACAAACGCTTCTGGTGTGAATACACCGTCTGAACCGAATGGAACTTCACGAAGTAAGTAGTAACGAAGGGCATCTAATCCATAGCGGTCAATCAATGTCACTGGGTCTACTACATTCCCTTTTGACTTCGACATTTTTCCATCTTTCATTAATAACCAGCCGTGAGCAAATACTTTCTTAGGAAGTGGCAAATCAAGTGCCATCAACATGATTGGCCAATAAATAGTATGGAAACGTACGATTTCTTTTCCTACTAAATGTACGTTAGCCGGCCAATATTTTCGATAGTTCTCATCGTTCTCTGTATCATACCCAAGAGAGGTGATATAGTTAGAAAGCGCATCAATCCATACGTAAATAACGTGTTTTGGGTTACCTGGAACTTTTACCCCCCAATCAAACGTCGTGCGAGAAACAGCTAAGTCTTCAAGGCCAGGCTTAATAAAATTATTGATCATTTCGTTTTTACGGGACTCTGGTTGAATAAATGAAGGGTTTTCTTCATAAAAAGCTAGTAAACGATCTACGTATTTCCCCATTTTAAAGAAATAGGACTCTTCTCGAACGAGCTCTACAGGGTGTCCGCTATCCGGGCTTTTTCCGCCTACAACTTTTCCATTTTCAACGATTGGATCTACTAGCTGATGCTCTGTATAGTACGTCTCATCGGGAACTGAATACCAACCTTCATATTCATCAAGATAAATATCACCTTGTTCTAAAAGGCGTGCGAAAATCTTTTCCACGATTTCTTTATGTCTTGGTTCCGTTGTACGGATAAAATCATCATACGAAATATCCATCTTATCCCACAGCTCTTTGATTCCAGATACAATATCATCTACGTATTGCTGAGGTGTCACGTTTTTCTCTTCTGCTTTTCGCTGAATTTTTTGACCATGTTCATCTGTACCTGTTAAATAACGTACGTCAAACCCTCTCAAACGTTTATAACGAGCCATTGCATCTCCCGCTACCGTCGTGTATGCATGCCCTATATGTAATTTACCACTCGGATAATAAATCGGCGTAGTAATATAAAATGTATTATTTCCATCTGCCATGTTCATAACCTCCAACATTCCATTTCAACATTTTGATTTATATGTATGTAATCATATAAACCCTGTCTTCTTATTCTACTATCTATCATACTATTTTACATGATAATTTCAAAACATTCTCTTCCTATATACACGGGAATATGACTGATTCACTTCATTTTTAAATAATCGTTATTTTTCCAAAAAATAATCCTGTTAATTGTATCAGCTTCGCCCTATTTTTATATAAAATATACCCTCATTCAAAAAGTCACTTTGATGAAAACGACAAATAGGTCTAATTTTGTCGTTTTATGTCGAATTATATTTACCCTATCTTCAAAATAGTTAATATCAAGCTATTTAGACGATTAATCTTTTTTCCAATGAAACCCCTTGTCATTCCTTGACTGACGGTCACAATTAGCTTGTAAACAAGTCGAGAAAAAAATTTTTTACCAGCTACATTTTTTTACATATAAAATGATTGACTAGTTTTGGAAACGCTGGTATTATGAAAGTACGTTGAAATTGTCGAATAATGACGAAAGTAATAACATAGAAAAATGATTACTGAGAGGAGAACGATTAACATGAAATCTACAGGTATTGTTCGTAAAGTTGATGAATTAGGACGCGTAGTAATTCCAATTGAATTACGTCGTACATTAGGAATTGCAGAGAAAGATGCTCTAGAAATCTATGTAGATGAAGAGCGCATCATCTTAAAAAAATACAAACCAAACATGACTTGCCAAGTAACAGGTGAAGTATCTGATGATAACATTCAACTTGCTAGCGGCAAATTAATTCTAAGCCGTGAAGGTGCAGAACAAATCATGAAAGAACTTCAAGATTCTTTACAAGCTTCTAAATAAAACGAAAAGCTGTCTATGATAGACAGCTTTTTTTTAATGTACGTGATATTCACTATAAATGTCTCGCTTTGACACATCTCGGTCTTTTGCCACTTGCTTAATAGCTTCTTTGTTTGAAAGTCCTTCTTCTACATAGTGATCAACATGCTCGATAATGGTGAGCTGTTCCCACCATAGATTACTTTCATCTGGCGCTTCTTCATTTGTCCCTTCAAGAATTAAGCAGAATTCGCCTCTAATATCTGTGGCATTTGTCCATTCAATTGCTTCTAATACGCTTCCTCTTAAAAATTCTTCATAGCGTTTTGTTAACTCTCTACATAACACAATAGATCGGTTCCCTAAAATTTCTTCTATACTCTTTAGTGTTTCTTTTAATCGATGAGGGGCTTCATAAAATATCATGCTTTCCTTAATATACTGAAGCTCTTGAAGCTGTTCTTTACGCTGTTTTTTATTTCTGTTTAAAAATCCATAAAAATAAAACTGCCCTGTAGGTAGTCCCGAAGCAATTAAAGCTGTTAATGCTGCGTTAGGCCCCGGCAGCGGAACAACCGTATACCCTTTTTTAACGGCAGCTACCACTAACTCATAACCGGGATCTGAAATACAAGGCATGCCCGCGTCGCTTACTAAAGCAATATTTTTTTCACCGTCTAAGTCGCTTAACAGCTGTTCACTTTTTGTATGTTTATTATGTTCATGATAACTTGTAATAGGCGTATCGATCTCAAAGTGGTTACATAGTTTTTTCGTTTGTCTCGTATCTTCTGCGGCAATATAATCAACTTCTTTTAAAATTCGAATCGCACGAAATGTCATATCCTCTAAGTTTCCAATAGGAGTGGGAACTAAATATAAAACGCCTCGTTCATTTGATACATCATAACTTTTTTGTGATTTCATTCTGCTTTTCTTGCTCCCTTCGAATGTAAGCCTGTTTTTGCACTCTGCTTAACTGTTTGAACCAATATTCTTTTTGCATAGCTTCTGTTTTAGAAGTAAACACCTCATGCCAAATTAATGAAACAGGCCTTCTTGCTCTCGTATATTTTGCCCCTTTTCCTTCATTATGGACAGAAATACGTTTTTGCAAATTATTCGTGTAACCAGCGTAATACGTACAGTCCTTGCATTCAACTACATAAAAATAATGATTATTTTGTTCCATATAAAATCCTTTTTAATTCGTCCGTGTATTCATCATTATCTTGGTAGACCACAAGCGGAGGAAGAATCTTTAAATCTGGACTTCCATCCTTCGTACCTTCAATTAAAAGTGTATTTGCTTCTTTCCCATCTTTAGGATAGACAAACTGAAGTCTCTTTGGCTCTAAACGGTACTGCCTCATTAACGTAACGATATCTAATAGTCTTCCTGGACGGTGAACTAATGCCACTTTTCCGCCTTGCTTCACTAGTTGACTGCTGGCTCTAATCACATCTTCCAACGAACAATGAATTTCGTGGCGAGCGATTGCAAAGTGTTCGTTTTCATTTATCTCTTCTTTATTGGATGTGGTGAAATAAGGAGGATTACATGTTACAACATCATATTTTCCATAACCCAGTTCTTGAGGCGCATTTTTTAAATCGCCATGTATCATTTTAATCTGTCCGTCCAGCTGATTATACGCAATACTTCTTTGCGCCATACTGTGTAGCCGCTCTTGAATTTCTACACCAATGATTTTTCCCTTTGTTCGTTTAGATAAAAACAGTGGGATTACACCGTTTCCTGAACATAAATCAACCAAGTTACCTTTACGAATTGGGACATAAGCAAAGTGAGATAAAAGCACAGCATCCAATGAAAAGGAAAAGACAGACGGACTTTGAATGATGCGCATCTCCTCATCGGCTAATAGATAATCTAAACGTTCATCTCCATATAACTCAACCATAGTCGTTCTTCTCCTTGTGCATCTATTATTTATATCTTTTACTCATAAAAAGAACCTCTCCAAAAGGGAGAGGTGTTGTTACTTTTTATTTAAAAATGACAAGCAAAACAAACAGTCTCCATCTTTACGCACACTTCCATAATGAATGTTACAAATATGAAAACCCTCTTGGTAAAGGCGAGCCAAATTGTCATATCCTTCTCCGATATCAATTTGTTTTTGCTCTTTTGTTTGAGCGCTTGCTTTTGAATGTCTATTTTTCAGCTTCGTTTCGAAGTTTGTCTGGTCAAGGCGACGGCGCAAATGATCATTTTCTATTTGCAGGTGATGATTTTCTTCAATTAGCTCAGCAAGATGCTCTTTCAACTCACCTAACTGCTTATATAAATGACCAATTTGTTCCTCCATGTTTGTCACCGAATCAAAAATCTCTTTTTTATCCACCTTTGCCCACCTCGTTAATCTGTGGCTTGAAACGAAACAGCACCTTCATTATTGATCTCATCCAGAGTATACTCTAAAATTTGTTCGTGATCTGACAGTTCCACTTGAATAATTCTTTCCAAAATATTCAACCCCACTACACGTCCTGAACCATCTGAAGTTTTAATTGTTGAGCCTATATCAGGAAGCTGTTCTTTTGCCGTTTCATACTCATCATTTTCATATTTTAAACAACACATTAAACGTCCGCATAAACCAGAAATTTTCGTTGGATTAAGCGATAGGTTTTGGTCTTTGGCCATTTTAATAGAAACCGGCTCAAAATCACCTAAAAACGTTGAGCAACATAGCATACGTCCACAAGGACCTATCCCGCCCAACAGCTTTGCCTCATCTCGTACACCGATTTGACGAAGCTCAATTCGCGTACGGAAAATAGCAGCTAAATCTTTAACTAACTCTCTAAAATCAATACGGCCGTCTGCTGTAAAATAAAAAATGACTTTATTACGATCAAACGTATATTCTACATCTACTAACTTCATATCTAAATCGTGTGATTGAATTTTTTGCACGCATACGTCATACGCTTCTCTAGCAGCTTGTTTATTTTCATCCACAATCAGCCTGTCTTTTTGTTCGGCAATGCGGATTACTTTTTTTAAAGGAAGTACGACATCATGTTCACTTACTTGCTTTTTATTAATAACCACTCTGCCAAATTCAACACCACGAACTGTTTCTACAATAACAAACTCACCATCTGGAATTGTAAGTTCTCCAGGGTCAAAATAATATATTTTTCCCGCTTTTTTAAAGCGAACGCCTACTACATCATACAAGCTTTTATCCCTCCTGCAAATCCAACACCAGCTGTTCCATTAATAACTGTAGATTCATATTTGAATTTAATTTATTTTTGGCCTTCAAGATAACCTCTAAGCGATAAATCGCTTTTTCCTGCGTTGTCTGAAGAGCTTGCTGTTTTAATTCTTCTATTTTATGACGATAGACGATTTTAGACTCTTGTCCAACTTGCAGCGTCAACAAATCACGATAAAGAAGCATCAATAAAGTTAAACCAATATGAGCTTGTTCTTTTTCTTTAAAATGTGTTACCCACTTTTCATGAATAAAAAGAAGAGCTTGTTGAGGTCTCGTTGTTAACACTTCATATAATTGTATCACTAACTTTATTGCAAGTCCAAACCATTCATCTTTACTTAATTCAATTGCTTCATCAATGCTGTTTGTTAAATTAGACAAGATGGACGCATCTACTGCCGAAAGGCCATTTTCTACTAGTTTTTCAGCTAACTGTTCTGGTGTAAGAGATCGAAATGATATTACTTGGCAACGTGAGATAATCGTATCTAATAAGCGCTGTATATTTTCTGTTAATAAAATTGCATAAGTTCCGTTGCCAGGCTCTTCTAAAAATTTCAGTAAACTATTTGCTGCGCTTACTGTCATTTTATCAACATGATTCACAATATATAACTTTTTATTAGATTCAACACCAGTTTTTGTGAATTCTGATTGCAAGAATTGAATTTGCTCTTTTTTAATCGATAGACCAGCTGGCTCAATCAAGTGAATATCTGGATGATTACCTGAATCAATTCGCCGGCAGTTACTGCACTCATGACATGGCCTATGATTAACTGGATTTTGGCAAAACAGCGCTTTAGCAAACAAAAAACTAATTTGTTTTTTACCTGTTCCTTTGCTTCCTTCAAATAAATAAGCATGAGCAACTCGCTCTTTAAGTAAGCTGTTTTGCAAAATCTTTAATACGTTCGGCTGAAGAGCTTCAAGCTGTTCCCATGTATTTCCCATTCAATCATCACTTTCTATTTAAAATCTTCTCTCTCAAAATTGATGAAATTGATCTACTGGTAGTACGAATACTGTAGCTCCGCCCACTTCAACTTCAACAGGATACGGAATGTATGAATCTGCATTACCGCCCATCGGTGCCACAGGAGAAATCATCTGTCTGCGGTTTTCACATTGGCCCTTAATAATATCAAGTACTTCATCTACTTTATGATCATCTGTACCAATCATAATTGTTGTATTCCCTGATTTTAAAAATCCGCCCGTACTTGATAATTTGGTTGAACGAAACCCTCTTTCTACAAGTGCATTTAAAAGCTTTGAGCTATCTGAATCTTGAATAACGGCCATTACTAATTTCATGAATAACACCTCATTTTACTTTTTTGTTAAGAATAGTATAGCAAGAATAACGATCATCTGTATTTATTTTAAAATCAATTTTATTTGTTTATAAGCTTCTTCACAGACTTTTTCAACGGATTGATTTGCATCAATTCGTCGAATACGCTCTGGAAATTCACTCAAAAGAGATAAATATCCATCTCGTACTTTGTAATGAAAGTCTAAGGATTCTAAATCTAATCGATTAATCTCATCTTTTCGACCATTATTAATTCTTTCTAACCCTACCTCAGGCTCAATATCAAAATATAAAGTGGCCTGTGGCATCGTTTGCTCAATAGCAAATTGATTGATAGCAAAAATATCTTCTACGCCTATACCCCGCGCATTTCCTTGATAAGCAAGTGAGCTATCAATAAAACGGTCACATAATACTATATTCCCTTTATTTAGCTCAGGAATCACTTTTTCCACAAGATGTTGTCTTCTAGCCGCAGCGTAAAGAAGTGCTTCGGTTCTGGCATCCATTTCCGTGTTAGATGGATTTAAGATGATTTCACGAATTTGTTCAGCAATTCGTATGCCTCCAGGCTCTCTTGTTAATACAATGGTATAGCCCTCTTGTATTAATTTTTGTTGAACCATATGGATGATGGTCGTCTTACCAGCACCCTCTGGCCCTTCGAATGTAATAAACGTTCCTGACATGTATAAATTCCTTTCTCTATTTAAATACTTCTATCTTTCCTTTTTCCATACAAGAGCCGCCTTGAATATGACCGTTTAACCTTTGAATATGCAAAATATAGTCAATATGATTGCTCGTAATCGTTTCTCCCTCCATTAAAATAGGAATTCCAGGAGGATATGGAATAACAGATTGTGCGCTTACACACCCAATCGCTTCTTCAAACGAACACATATGCTTTGATCTTAGTTTTCTTTCTTCCATAGACAGGAGAACGGTTGCTCTTGAAAAACGAAATGGTTTGATTAGTGGTTTTTCATATGACTTACGCTGTATATTCTCTACTGCTTGTCTAACCCGCTTAATTGTATCATTAAAATCCCAACTGCTGCTTAACGGTAGAACAAACAATACATAGTTAACGTCAGCTAGTTCTGTATAAATATTTTGCTTTTCCAGTTCCTTTTGCAAATGATATCCTGTTGCCGCCGAACAAGTCAACGTCATTTTCAAAAGGTCGGTAGCAGTTTGATCTGTTTCCACATCGATAGTTGAAAGTGTATCAATCTCATTAATTTTTTCAGCAAACGAATGAATATTGTCAGTCATTCTATCGATATCATGCTGTGTAAACTGCTGAAGATAATACCGTGCCAAATCGAGAGAAGCCATAATAGGGTATGAAGGACTGCTTGACTGCAGTACTTGTAGATAATGCCGCACGGCTTGCTTATTTACTAATGTTCCTTGCATATGTAAATAAGAACCCATTGTCATAGCTGGCAGCGTTTTATGTGCTGACTGAACGACAAGGTCGGCTCCATACGTAACAGCTGAAGAAGGAAAAGGATTGCCTAAAATAAAATGGGCTCCATGAGCTTCATCAATAATTATAGGAATATTGTAGCCATGAATAAAGTCAATGATCTCCTTTAAATCTCGCGCCACCCCGTAGTAAGTAGGATTTGTTAACACAAATGCTTTTATATCCTCAGAATGCTCTAAAGCCGCCTTAATTGTTTTAATGGATACACCTGTACTAAGATGTGTTTTTGAATCTATTTCAGGAGCTAAAAAAATAGGTGATGCCTTTGATAAAGCAATAGCATTAAAAATAGATTTATGAGAATCTCTTTGGACAGCAATTTTATCTCCTTCTTGACAAAGAGATAAAATTGCTGCGAGATTGCCTACAGTAGAACCATTAACTAAAAAAAAGCTTTCATCTACTCCATACAACTTTGCCGTTAACTCTTGTGCTTCTTTAATAACAGATTCTGCTTCATGTAAATCATCTAATCCGCTAATTTCTGTTAGATCGTATTGCAAAAAGTCTGCGTAAGAAGACTGAATATGTGAAGGTAGAATTTGACCATTTTTATGGCCGGGCACGTGATAAGAGAGTGACCTCTTTTCGCTGTGCCTTACTAAACAGTTATATAAAGGTAAATATGTATCCATACATCCATTCCTTACTTTTTGTAAATATAACATTGTTAACTTGATAAAAGAATATAATATGTAAGTATTTTTCCTATCAAAATTCATTTTTCTTTCATTATAACAAACTTAGATGATTTTTTTGAACCATATAAAGAAGCCCTTATAAAAAAGGGCTTTTAGTAAGAAAACGCTCCTGATATTCTCTTTAATTGATCTACTAACAATTGATAACGAAAATGAGATGAATCCACCTCTACAATCTCTACCTCGCAGTGTTGGCATATAAAGCTGGAAAACACCTCAATACCCTTTGTATGCTGTTCATGACAAACGGAACATGTTTTAATTTGTTTTTCCATTACTCTCCACCTCCACTAAATAAGTATCGACAAGATGCAACTTCTTTATGCAGTTCATTTACCCCATTTTATGTAGATAGCTTATACTCTGTGAATAATAAAAAAAGGACTAGCTAAAATAGCTAGTCCTTTTTCAGGTGCCTGGCAACGTCCTACTCTCACAGGGACAAAGTCCCA
>NZ_JBHZOX010000016.1:0-50351 GCF_042787905.1 Priestia sp. YIM B13551 | reverse complement strand
TGGGCTATCGCCAAGCGGTAAGGCAACGGATTTTGATTCCGTCATGCGTTGGTTCGAATCCAGCTAGCCCAGCCATAGAGAGCCATTAGCTCAGTTGGTAGAGCATCTGACTTTTAATCAGAGGGTCGAAGGTTCGAGTCCTTCATGGCTCATTTTAATAAGCGGAAGTAGTTCAGTGGTAGAACACCACCTTGCCAAGGTGGGGGTCGCGAGTTCGAACCTCGTCTTCCGCTCCATTTCTATATAAAAAAGATATTGGGGCCTTAGCTCAGCTGGGAGAGCGCCTGCCTTGCACGCAGGAGGTCAGCGGTTCGATCCCGCTAGGCTCCACCATACATATAAACATACAACCTTTAAGCAAATTGCTTAAAGGTTTTTTTATGTAGTTTCTACAAATTAGAATTGTATATATATTCAAAAAAGTGTCGAGTTGAGCCATCGCTCATTTAGCCGTTACAATAGGAGAGTAGCAACATTTGTGATGGGGGGACATATTATGAATAAGCTTTCAATTATTGGAGTACCAATGGATTTAGGTCAAACTCGTCGAGGGGTCGATATGGGGCCAAGTGCGATACGATATGCAGGTGTTATTGAACGCATCGAGAATATTGGATATAGTGTAGAAGATAAAGGGAATATTGAAATTGCCTTAGCTGAACGAGTACATAGTGATGAAAATACAAACTTAAAGAATTTAAAAGCTGTAGCAGATGCTAGCGAGAGGCTTGCTCAGACCGTAAGTGATGTTATTACAAATAAAAGGTTTCCTTTAGTACTGGGGGGAGATCACAGCATCGCTATCGGAACACTAGCAGGAGTAAGTCGTCATTATAAAAACTTGGGCGTGATTTGGTATGATGCACACGGAGATTTGAATACAGCAGATACGTCTCCTTCAGGAAATATTCACGGTATGCCATTGGCGGCAAGTATAGGTATAGGAGACGACGCATTGACTCGAATTGGTGGTTATACACCTAAAGTCAAGCCGGAAAATATTGTGATTATCGGAGCACGTTCTTTAGATGAAGGAGAAAAAGAGTTAATAAAGGAAAAAGGGATTAAAGTGTATACGATGCATGAGATAGATCGAATGGGTATGACAAAAGTAATGGAAGAAACAATTTTATATTTGCGTGATAAAACAGATGGCGTTCATCTATCACTCGATTTAGATGGATTGGATCCACATGATGCACCTGGAGTAGGAACGCCAGTTATCGGTGGAATAAGCTACAGAGAAAGTCATTTAGCTATGGAGATGTTAGCAGAATCTCAGCTAATCACTTCTGCTGAGTTTGTGGAAGTGAATCCTATTTTAGATGAACGGAATAAAACAGCTACCGTAGCTGTTGCATTAATGGGCTCACTTTTAGGAGAGAAATTAGTATAAAACATTAGTACCTACCAAAAGGTACATGAAATATATATGAAGATAAAAAAAAGAAGCTCTTAGTTCGGATTCGAGAGCTTCTTTATATAGAGAAAAACTTTTCATATTCATTTAATAAACCATCTAGCTCTGAACTTACTCTCACTACTGTTAGTGATGATAAAGGGTTTTCTGCTGCAAGAGTGACCATGTTATTTCTACATTCTTCAATTTGATTCAAAAGGTTCTCTTTTGTATGAGTCAAGCTTTCCACTCCTCTTCTTTTCATCTATACTAATTACATAACCTACGTACGATCTTTTTAAACGTATTTGACAAATTTTTGTTAAAATAATTAAGCATAAGTGAAACTTTATGATAAAGTACACGTATATATACTATCCCGCAATGGGCGGAGGTAACCGTTACATGGATTTATTATTAAAAAGAAAAATAAAAAAAGTAAAAAAAGGTGACCAGGATGCGTTTGCTGACATAGTAGAATATCACAAGGATAAACTTTTTCATCTATGTTATCGAATGTTAGGAAACCGGGAAGAAGCGCAAGACGCTGCCCAAGAAGCGTTTATTCGAGCCTATGTAAATATTCATAGCTATGACACGAGTAAAAAGTTTTCCACCTGGTTATATCGAATTGCTACAAATCTTTGTATTGATCGAATTCGTAAAAAAAAGCCAGACTATTATTTAGATGCAGAAGTAGCCGGGACCGACGGGTTAAATATGTACTCTCAAATAGCTGCCGATCAGGCCTTACCAGAGGAAGAACTAGAGCAAGTAGAATTGCAAGAATTCATTCAGTCGGAAATATTAAAGCTACCTGAGAAATATCGAACTGTCATTGTCCTAAAATATATAGATGAGCTGTCGTTAAAAGAAATCAGCGATATTTTAGACCTGCCTCTTGGTACGGTAAAGACTAGAATTCATAGAGGACGTGAAGCTTTAAGAAATCGACTTCGCCACTTGTAAGGAGTGAACTAAGAATGAAATGTCCAAAAATGTATGTAAATCTCATTCATGAGCATTTAGATGGAGATATTACAAAAGAAAATGAACTGTTATTAAAAGAGCATTTGCATCAATGCAAAGATTGTCAGCAGCATATGCATCAGTTAAAAAGAACCATTGCATTTGTGCAAAGCACTTCTCATATAGAATTACCTATGAACTTTACAGCAGGTGTCATGGCTGGGTTACCACGTGAGAAGAATCGAATTCGAATGAATAGATGGTTTACAAACCACCCGATTCTTAGTGCAGCTGCTGTATTTGTGCTGTTAATGTCAGGCACCGTGTTTTCAGCTTGGGAAACGGATGAAGACTTTTCTGTTTCAAAGCAGTCGAACTTGGTCATTCACGATAAAACAGTCGTTGTACCAAAAGGTGAGACCGTCAAAGGTGATATTACTGTGAGAAATGGCGATATTAAAATTGAAGGAAAAGTAGATGGAAACGTTACTGTTATACATGGTGATAAGTATCTAGCTTCTGCAGGAGAAGTGACAGGCAATATTGAAGAGTTAGACAAGATTTTTGACTGGGTATGGTATAACGTCAAAACTCATGCCAAACAAGCTGTTGACTTTTAATAGTTGAAACATAAAATCGTCCGCTTATCTTGTTAGAGAGGAACAGTGGACGGTTTTATTTATATAAAAAGAAGGCTACATTATATAGGAACAAGGATTTAAAAATAAGATGTAATTTACAGTGTAATTTTGTTTTATGGTATAATAAAACGGTTATGTTATCTTTATTACATATATAGAGGAAGTGAGAAGATGCCTATTGGAGACCTGCCAATCCTCTCATATTTAGGAAAAATTGTTGATGTTCTCCTGGTATGGTTCGTCATATATAAATTAATTATGGTCATAAGAGGTACAAAAGCAGTACAGCTTTTAAAAGGAATCACGGTGATTTTAGTTGTTCGCTTTATAAGTAACTTCCTTGGACTAAATACGCTGCAATGGTTAATGGACCAAGCGTTAACGTATGGGTTTTTAGCTATCATTATTATCTTCCAGCCAGAGCTGCGCCGAGCGCTTGAACAGCTTGGGAGAGGACGTTTGTTTTCACGCAGTAATTTGCCTGAAGAAGATGAGCGTACCGTTACGATTGAGGCGATTATAAAAGCAACGCATTATATGGCTAAAAGACGCATAGGTGCATTGATCTCAATCGAAAGAGAGACGGGTATGGGTGATTATATTGAAACAGGTATACCGCTCAACTCGAATATTTCTTCTGAATTATTAATCAACTTATTTATACCAAATACACCACTTCATGATGGAGCGGTTATTTTACAGCGGGATCAAGTAGCCGCTGCAGCATGTTACTTACCTTTATCTGAAAGTCCTTTTATTTCAAAAGAATTAGGTACTCGCCATCGTGCTGCTGTAGGAATAAGTGAAGTAACAGATAGTGTGACTGTTATTGTATCTGAAGAAACTGGAGGCATTTCCGTTACCAAAAATGGTGAATTGTATCGTGAATTGACAATTGATACATTGAGAGAAATGCTAGAAAAAGAATTAGTCACAACTTCTAAAGCAACTTCTTCCACTCGTTGGCAATGGAGGTTGAAGAAGAATGGATAAATTGATGAATCGATCGTGGGTTATGAAAATTATCGCGTTGCTGTTAGCCTTCATGTTATATTTATCTGTTAATTTAGATGATGGTGCCAGTTCATCAAATAAGATTCTGAACCGAAGCAGTTCTGCCAACACTGGAGTAGAAACATTAACAGATGTTCCAGTTCAAGTATCCTATAATGAGAAGAACAGAATTGTAAGAGGTGTTCCGGATACGGTTATTATGACACTGGAAGGTCCTAAAAATATTTTGGCTCAAACAAAGTTACAAAAAGATTATCAAGCTTATATTGACCTTGATAATTTAAGCTTAGGGCAGCATAGAGTCAAGGTTCAGTATCGAAATATCTCTGATAATTTAAACGTAGTGGTTAAGCCTGATATTGTAAACGTAACAATTGAAGAACGCGATTCAAAACAGTTTTCAGTAGAGGCAAGCTATGATAAAAACAAGGTCAAGAATGGATATGAAGCAGGGGAAGCAACCGTTAGTCCAAGAGCCGTCACGGTAACGGGCGCATCAAGTCAATTAGATCAAGTTGCTTATGTGAAAGCTATTATTGATTTAGATAATGCTTCAAAAACAGTGACGAAACAAGCAACTGTTGTCGCACTAGACAAGAATTTAAATAAATTGAATGTAACAGTTCAACCAGAAACGGTCAATGTAACAATCCCAGTGAGAAATATTAGTAAAAAAGTGCCGATCGATGTGATTCAAGAAGGCACGCCAGGCGACGGTGTCAACATTACGAAGCTAGAGCCTAAAACAGATACAGTGAAAATTATCGGTCCATCTGATTCTTTAGAAAAAATCGATAAAATTGATAATATTCCAGTCGATGTTACCGGTATTACGAAATCTAAAGATATTAAGGTGAACGTCCCTGTTCCAGACGGAATAGATAGTGTAAGTCCTAAACAAATTACCGTTCATGTGGAAGTAGACAAACAAGGTGATGAGAAAGACGCAGAAGAAACGGACGCAAGTGCAGCTGAGACTAAGTCATTTAAGAATTTACCGGTTTCTTTAACTGGTCAATCCTCAAAGTACACGTATGAACTGCTTTCTCCTACTTCAGTAGATGCGGATGTAAAAGGACCAAAATCTGATTTAGATAAGTTGACGAAAAGCGGCATTAGCTTGTCAGCGAATGTAGGGAATTTATCTGCCGGGGAGCACACGGTTCCTATTATAATAAATAGTCCCGACTCCGTTACATCAACTCTATCGACTAAACAGGCAAAAGTTCGTGTAACAGCGAAAAAACAATCAGGGACAAATGATGAGCAAACAGATAAAGAAACAAGTGGAAGTACGAGCGATAAAGAAACAAAGCCAGACACGGGAACTGGATCAGGAACAAATCCTGGGACGGAAAATTCAGGTGATTCAGCTGATAAACCAAGCGAAGAGACTGATACACCTGAAGACAATACAGATACACCAACAGATAGTACAGAAACTGGTGACGACAGTAGTAATCAAAGTGATGAAAATTCTACACCCGTAGATGGACAGACAGATAATACATCAGGAAACTAAATGTTTTGACATGAAGGAGAGAAAATTAATGGGTAAGTATTTTGGAACAGACGGAGTACGAGGAGTTGCCAATAGTGAATTAACTCCTGAGCTTGCTTTTAAAATTGGACGCTTAGGTGGTTACGTTCTAACAAAAGATTCAGAGCGACCAAAAGTATTAATCGGACGCGATACACGCGTTTCTGGTCATATGTTAGAAGGAGCGCTTGTTGCAGGATTGCTTTCAATTGGAGCAGAAGTTATGCGACTAGGCGTTATTTCAACTCCAGGGGTAGCGTATTTAACAAAAGCACTTGGCGCACAAGCAGGAGTCATGATCTCTGCTTCGCATAACCCAGTTCAAGATAACGGAATTAAATTCTTTGGTCCAGATGGATTTAAACTTTCAGATGCCCAAGAGAATGAAATTGAAGCGTTAATGGATAGTGACACAGATCAATTACCAAGACCTGTTGGGGGAGACTTAGGTCAGGTAAATGACTACTTCGAAGGTGGACAAAAATATCTTCAATACTTAAAACAAACGGTTGATGAAGACTTCTCAGGTATTCATGTGGCATTAGACTGTGCGCACGGGGCAACGTCATCTTTAGCAGCACATTTATTTGCAGATCTAGATGCAGATATCTCTACAATGGGGGCATCTCCAAACGGATTAAACATCAATGACGGTGTAGGATCTACACATCCGGAAGCATTAAGTGCCTTCTTAAAAGAAAAAGGAGCAGATGTTGGGTTAGCATTTGATGGAGACGGAGATCGTTTAATCGCAATCGATGAAAAAGGCGAGATTGTAGACGGTGATCAAATCATGTTCATTTGTGCAAAATACTTGTATGAACAAGGACGTTTAAAGAAAAACACGCTTGTTTCTACCGTTATGAGTAACTTAGGCTTCTATAAAGCACTAGAAGCTAGCGGGATTGAAAGTGCACAAACTGGTGTGGGCGACCGTTATGTAGTGGAAGAAATGAAAGCTAATCAATATAACCTAGGTGGAGAACAGTCAGGTCATATTATTTTCTTAGATTACAACACAACAGGTGACGGTATGCTTTCAGCTATTCAGCTTGTAAACATTATGCAAGCAACGAAAAAGCCTTTATCAGAATTAGCAGCTGAAATGAAGAAATATCCTCAGCTTCTTGTAAATGTAAAAGTAACAGATAAGCATCATGTTACAGATAACGAGAAGGTAAAAGTGGTTATTGAAGAAGTGGAAAAAGAAATGAACGGTAATGGCCGAGTACTTGTACGCCCTTCAGGAACAGAGCCGTTAGTGCGTGTGATGGTTGAAGCACAAACACAAGAAGAATGTGAAACTTATGTAACGCGTATCGTAGAAGTAGTAAAAGAAGAAATGGGCTTAGAGTAATTCATTAATTATATGCATAAGCGGTGACGTTTCAAGCCGTTTATGCATATTTTTATATTGTTGAGAAAAATTCTTGGAAATTATCTGATGCCAAAGGCTGTTTTTGCAGACAATAAAGAAGATAATTGACGTTTTCTCACTTCTTATTGTAATATTAAATCTGTTCGTCTCTTAATTTATGTAAAGGAGTGAACAATCTATTTTAAAAGTGAATACAAAGCGCCTGAACTAAGTAAAGGGACGGAAACGACTTAGTTGACGAGGAGGAGGTTTATCGAAGTATCGGCGGATGCCTCCCGGTTGTTGATTATCACGGCCGAAAACTTGATGTGAAAATCAATGAGGTGACTTATTGGACAAAAGCATTGAGATGATAATCATTGATGATGAAAAGAGACTCTCTTTTCATACATGAAGGAGGATTTTATCTATGTGCGGAATTGTAGGATATATTGGAACAGAAGATTCGAAAGAAATTTTATTACGTGGTCTTGAAAAGTTAGAATATCGTGGCTATGACTCAGCGGGTATTGCAGTTGTTAACAATGAAGGCGTACACGTATTCAAAGAAAAAGGCCGTATTGCAGAATTGCGTCAGGCAGTAGATAACAGTGTTGTAGCACCAGCAGGTATCGGTCATACGCGTTGGGCAACTCATGGTGTACCAAGCCAAGAAAATGCTCACCCGCATCAAAGTACATCTGGACGCTTCACACTTGTGCATAACGGTGTAATTGAAAACTATGCTATTTTGAAACGTGAATATTTACAAGATGTAACGTTCAAAAGCGAAACGGATACAGAAGTAATCGTTCAGTTAATTGAAAAAATCGCAGCAGAAGGCTTAGATGTAGAAGAAGCGTTCCGTAAGACAGTGAGCTTGCTTCACGGTTCTTATGCACTAGCTCTTGTTGATAACAAAGATAAAAATACAATCTACGTAGCTAAAAACAAAAGCCCGCTTCTTGTAGGTGTTGGCGAAGGATTTAACGTTGTAGCGAGCGATGCTATGGCAATGCTTCAAGTAACAGATCAATACGTAGAATTAATGGATAAAGAAACAGTAATTGTTACAAAAGAAGGCGTAACAATTAAAACGCTTGATGGTGAAGTGGTAGAAAGAGCACCTTATACAGCAGAGCTTGATGCAAGTGATATTGAAAAAGGTACGTACCCTCACTATATGTTAAAAGAAATTGATGAGCAGCCTTTAGTTGTTCGTAAAATCATTCAAGAGTATCAAAATGAGAACAATGAACTGCACATTGATGCAGACATTTTAGGAGCAATGGATGAAGCAGACCGCATCTATATCGTAGCATGTGGAACAAGCTATCATGCAGGCCTAGTAGGTAAACAATTCATTGAAACGTGGGCGAAGGTTCCAGTAGAAGTGCACGTAGCAAGTGAATTCTCTTATAACATGCCGCTTTTATCTGAAAAGCCATTGTTTATCTTTATCTCTCAAAGTGGAGAAACAGCTGACAGCCGTGCAGTATTAGTTCAAATTAAAGAACTAGGTTACAAAGCGTTAACAATCACAAACGTCCCGGGATCAACATTATCTCGTGAATCTGATTATACGTTATTACTTCATGCAGGTCCGGAAATTGCTGTAGCATCAACAAAAGCTTACACAGCTCAATTAGCAGTGCTATCAATTCTAGCGGCTGTAACAGCAAAAACACGCGGCATTGAATTAGAATTTGATTTAGTTCAAGAGTTAGCAATCGTAGCAAACACAATGGAAGTACTTTGCGACGACAAAGAAGAAATGGAAAGCATTGCTCTTCAATTCTTAGCAACAACTCGCAACGCATTCTTTATTGGACGTTCTGTCGATTATTATGTAGGTTTAGAAGGTGCGTTAAAACTAAAAGAAATCTCTTACATCCAAGCAGAAGGATTTGCTGGAGGAGAGCTTAAGCACGGAACAATCGCTTTAATTGAAAACAATACGCCAATTATTGCATTAGCAACACAAGAGCATGTAAACTTAAGCATCCGTGGTAACGTAAAAGAAGTAGTAGCACGTGGAGCTAATCCTTGTATCATTTCAATGAAAGGATTAGAAACAGAAGAAGATCGCTACGTGATTCCGAAAGTTCATGAAACACTTTCACCATTAGCAGCGGTTATTCCTTTACAATTAATCTCTTACTACGCTGCACTGCACCGCGATTGTGATGTAGATAAACCACGTAACTTAGCAAAATCAGTTACTGTAGAATAATAAGGTTCTAGACACCCTTCTACTATAGAAGGGTGTTTTTGTATATCCGAGAAAGAGAACAAACACTTTTTTTATCATAAGTCTCATTGAGCTAAAAAATATATTTGCTTGCTCCATTTATTTTATATAATGAAATAGGTAAAGGAACGAACCTCAGCTATTAAAAAGGATGTGGAAAGCATTAGTGGATTGGCTCAAAGTATAAAGTACGTGTTGCGAGGCATCTTTTTTGTCTTGTATTTTCCCTTTTATTTTGTATTTCAAGTCTTTTGTAAAATATGGATATATTTCATCGCTCAGCCCCTCATGTGGATAGGAAAAAGAATCATTCAACCTATCTTTTATTTCATTTGGATATACATCATACGTTTTCTGTTCGTCTACCCTATTTCTTGGCTATGGAATGAGATAATATATCCTTGTATTCTCTTTGTTTGGAAACGATGTTTTTTGCCTATAACTAGATTTATATGGAGGTATGCCGTATATCCTATATTGTATTTAGTTTGTTACCCTTGTTATCTTTTTTGGAAATACCTTGTGCTGCCTTTTTACAATGAAATTGTTCTTCCTGTGCTTTCATTCTGTCAGCGTATCTTTTTCTGTTTCTGGAAGGGATTTAAGTGGATCGGAATTCATATAATCTATTACCCTTTACGCTGGTTTTGGATGACATGTATATATAACCCCCTTAAAAAAGTGTATATCAAAATCATTCAGCCTGTTCTCAAATGGTTTTCTCATTTATTTAGTTAACGAAATATACCAAAAGATTGCTTTTCTTTTTTAAGTATTAAACTCGAAAGATAAGAGGGAATTGATGTATAATAAAAACGGATATATCATTGCCTATTTATTTTATTAGATTCAATTTTGAAAGAGAGTGAAACAATATGGGCCGTAAGTGGAACAATATTAAAGAAAAGAAAGCGTCAAAAGATGCTAATACAAGTCGTATATATGCCAAGTTTGGCCGTGAAATTTATGTGGCTGCGAAACAAGGCGAGCCAGATCCAGAATCAAACCAAGCGTTAAAAGTTGTATTAGAACGCGCGAAAACATACAATGTGCCAAAAGCAATTATTGATCGTGCGATTGAAAAAGCAAAAGGCGGATCAGAAGAAAATTACGATAATCTTCGTTACGAAGGTTTTGGACCAAATGGCTCAATGGTTATCGTAGATGCTCTTACGAATAACGTAAACAGAACAGCTTCAGACGTGCGTGCTGCTTTTGGTAAAAACGGCGGTAATATGGGAGTAAGCGGATCAGTAGCGTACATGTTTGATCCAACAGCTGTTATTGGTGTAGAAGGTAAGGATGAAGAAGAGACGCTAGAACTGTTAATGGAAGCAGATGTAGACGTGCGTGACATTTTAGAAGAAGAAGATTCTGTAATTGTTTATGCTGATCCGGATCAATTCCATGCGGTACAAAAAGCGTTCAACGATGCTGGTATTACGGAATTTACAGTAGCTGAGCAAACGATGCTTGCTCAAAATGATGTCACTCTTCCTGAAGATGCACAAGCTCAGTTTGAAAAAATGATTGATGCATTAGAGGACTTAGAAGACGTGCAGCAAGTATATCACAACGTTGATTTAGGATAATAGTGAAAGAGGCAGACCTATCAAAGAGGTCTGTCTTTTTTTTATAGGCCGTGTGAAAAGCATCTATTGACCCTTTCCCTTCGTTTGGAATATGGTAAGATAATGAATTAAGAATAGAAAATAGTAGAATTTTATAAGAGATAAATGGAGGGAAAGCAGTTGAAAAAATTAATGGTGGGGATGGCGTTAACGGCTACACTTGCAACGGCTGTAACGCCTGGCTTTGGCTCAATTGGGGGAAATCAAGGAAAGGCATATGCAGCGACAGTTACATATAAAGTAACGGCAAGCAAGCTAAATGTGAGAAGCGGAGCGGGAACGAATTACGGGATTATCGGCAGCGTAGTGAAAGATCAAATGCTATCTGTGGTGAGTAAAAGCGGAAGCTGGTACAAAATTAATTACAGCGGCCGCACAGGCTACGTAAGCAGTGATTATGTACAAGCATCAGGAACAACGCCGCCGGCAGAAAGCACAACGTACACAGTAACGGCAAGCACGCTGAATGTAAGAAGCGGAGCGGGTACTAACTATGCATCCATAGGAAGTGTGACAAAAGGCCAGAAGCTGTCTGTGGTGAGTAAAANTAGGAAGTGTGACAAAAGGCCAGAAGCTGTCTGTGGTGAGTAAAAGCGGAAGCTGGTACAAAATTAACTATAACGGTCGCACGGGCTACGTAAGCAGCGATTATGTACAAGCATCAGGAACAACAACGCCGCCAGCAGAAAGCACAACGTACACAGTAACGGCAAGCACGCTGAACGTAAGAAGCGGAGCGGGTACTAACTATGCATCCATAGGAAGTGTGACAAAAGGCCAGAAGCTGTCTGTGGTGAGTAAAAGCGGAAGCTGGTACAAAATTAACTATAACGGTCGCACGGGCTACGTAAGCAGCGATTATGTACAAGCATCAGGAACAACAACGCCGCCAGCAGAAAGCACAACGTACACAGTAACGGCAAGCACGCTGAATGTAAGAAGCGGAGCAGGCACTAGCTATGCGTCTATAGGAAGTGTGACAAAAGGCCAGAAGCTGTCTGTGGTGAGCAAAAGCGGAAGCTGGTACAAAATTAATTACAACGGCCGCACAGGCTATGTAAGCAGTGACTATGTACAGGCTTCAGCTACAGCGTCTCCAAAGCTCGTAGTCGATTCTTTTAAAACGTTAGGTAACGCTCAGCAAGTCATCTTGGTTACAGCAGATAACTACGATACGAAGTCTGCTAAAATTCAAACGTTTGAAAAAGTTGATGGGAAATGGAAGCAAGTTTTAACTGCGAACGGTGTACTTGGGCAAAAAGGATTCGCTTTATCGAAAAAAGAAGGAGATATGGAATCTCCGACAGGGAAATATACAATTGGCACAGCATTCGGACGCTATGAAAATCCTGGAACTAAGCTTCCATATCGAAAGATTACAGCAAATGATGTGTGGGTAGACGATTCAAAAAGTTCTCTATATAATACGTGGCAGCAAAAGCCGGCTAATGGCCGCTGGACGAGCGCTGAGAACATGGACATCCCGGCTTACGATTATGGGTTTGTCATTAATTATAATGAATCTAGAACTCCAGGAAATGGAAGTGCAATCTTCTTCCATGTAGGAACAAATTATACCGCAGGATGTACGGCTACTTCTAAAGAACAAGTTGTCTCTATTTTAAAATGGTTAAATCCAGAGAAAAATCCGGTTATTATTCAATCTCCTGTAAGTGAATTAGATAAATATTAAGTTAGAAAGCAGCTGAACTTTTACAGTTCAGCTGCTTTTTTATGTAATTAAAAGCTTTGTCTGTCTGTGGTACGACAAAGTTAGTTTTCCTATTCATTGAATGAAAGCGTTTAATCTCTTACGATTAAAGTATCATCACGTAGAGAAAGGAAGAGAGCAAATGGCTCAATCTAATATAAAAGTAGCTGTACAAAAGTTTGGGAACTTTCTAAGTTCAATGGTTATGCCAAATATCGGAGCATTTATTGCATGGGGACTTATTACTGCTTTATTTATTCCAACAGGCTTTTTTCCAAATGAAAGCCTTGCCAAACTAGTGGATCCAATGGTCAAGTATTTGCTTCCGCTGCTAATTGGCTATACAGGAGGAAAGCTTGTACACGATCAGCGCGGAGGCGTTGTAGGTGCTATCGCGACCATGGGCGTCATCGTTGGATCTGATATTCCGATGTTTCTAGGCGCTATGATTATGGGACCGCTTGGCGGTTATATCATCAAGAAGTTTGATCAGTTTATTGAAGGTAAAGTCAAAACAGGATTCGAGATGTTAATTAATAATTTCTCAGCAGGTATTCTTGGAGGAATTCTAGCAATTCTAGCCTTTTTAGGAGTTAGTCCAGCAGTGGACGGATTTACAGGTGCGCTTGTAGTGGGTGTAGATTGGATGGTTGCACATGGCCTTCTTCCACTTACAAGTATTCTAATTGAACCAGCTAAAATTTTATTCTTAAACAATGCTATTAATCACGGTATCTTATCTCCGATCGGAGCAGAACAAATTCGAACAAATGGACAGTCCATTCTATTGTTATTAGAAACAAACCCTGGTCCGGGGTTAGGAATTCTGTTAGCGTATTGCTTCTTTGGAAAAGGAACAGCAAAACAGTCAGCGCCGGGAGCGGCCATCATTCATTTTATTGGCGGAATTCACGAAATTTACTTCCCTTACGTTTTAATGCGTCCGCTTCTAATCATTGCGGCTATTTTAGGAGGAATGAGCGGCGTATTTACATTTGTTCTTTTAGGCGGAGGCTTACAAGCGGTTGCTTCACCAGGAAGTATCTTAGCTATTTTGGCTGCTACACCAGGTAATGCAGGCAGCTATGTTGCAAATATCTCAGGTGTTCTCGTTGCAGCCGTCGTATCGTTTATTGTAGGAGCACTCATTTTAAAAACAGGTAAGCAGTCCGAAGATTTAGATGAAGCAGCTCGCAAAATGCAAGAGATGAAGGGCAAGAAGAGTTCTGTAGCAGGAAGCTTTACAAAACAGCAAGGCGAAGTACCAGCAAGCGTTCAGAAAATTGTTTTTGCCTGTGACGCAGGTATGGGATCGAGTGCGATGGGTGCCTCTCTTCTTCGCAAGAAAGTTAAACAAGCAGATTTAAATATTTCGGTAACGAATACAGCGATCAGTAATATTCCAAGTGATGCTCAAATCGTTATTACACAGGAAGAGCTAACGCCAAGAGCTCAAAACAAAGTTCCAGATGCGTATCATATCTCGGTTGATAATTTTCTATCTAGTCCGGAATATGACAAACTAATTGATCAACTAAAAAATGATCATACTACTTCTAAAGTGGAAGAAGAAAAGAGAGTATCTGCAGAAAATAATACAGATAGTAATGATGGTTTATTAAAAGAAGAAAACGTTTTCTTGAATCAGCACTTTTCTTCTAAGGAAGAAGCAATTCGATTTGCAGGAAGCGTGTTAGTAAAAGGCGGATATGTAGAAGAAAACTACGTTGAAGCGATGATTGATCGCGACAATATGACTTCTACTTATATGGGAAATGACGTAGCGATTCCGCACGGTACAGAAGAAGCGAAAAAGAACGTTTTAAGATCCGGTTTTACAGTGATTCAAGTGCCAGAAGGCGTTGATTTTGATGGTGAGAAAGTTCGTTTGATTTTTGGAATTGCCGGAAAAGACGGCACCCATTTAGAAATTTTATCTGGTATCGCGATTACATGTTCTGATATGGACAATATTGAAAAGATGGTTCATGCCAAATCAGCTAAAGAATTAATGGCTATTATTCAAAGTAACTAACGGGATAGAAAGGCATGGAGATGCCTTTTTGTCCTTTGTTTATAAATAAGAAAAGAGTTGATGTTCTTGTTTATTACTTCAAGAGAAAAATCAATCATTGAGTTAATTATTAAAACGGCAGGAAAGCATACAGCACTTACACTTGCTACTTTTTTGAATGTAAGTGTAAGAACCGTTCACCGAGATTTGAAGGCAATTGAATCAATACTTAAAAAATTTGATTTGGAGCTGATTCGTACACAAGATGAAGGCCTAATGATTGAAGGTAAAAATGAACAAATTTTTCGTCTTATCCAAGAGCTGATGAAGATTAAAACGACGGATCAGTCTCCACAGGAAAGAAAATTAATTCTTTTAATTCTTCTTCTAGAAGAAGGAGATTCATTTAAATTACAAACGCTGGCTAAAGACTTAGAAGTAAGTATCACTACACTAACTGCTTATTTAGATGAATTAACAGAGTGGTTAACCACATTTGACGTTCTCCTTCATCGAAAAAGAGGGGTGGGAGTAGAGGTTCAAGCTACTGAAGCCAATAAACGGAAAGCATTAGCTAATTATTTTCTTGTTCACTTTAATGAAGAGTTAATTGAGTGCTTGTTTTTAGCAGAAGATCAGCAGCATACGGATGAAACAATTTTGCATTATTTTTATCCGGATTATTTGGCAGAAGTAGACCGAATTGTACATCAAGCGATTAATCAGCATCATTCTAAGCTGGCTGACAGCGATTATATAGGGCTCATTGTTCATATTTGCATTATGATACAGCGAACGAAAAAGCAAATGTATCTAGAAGACGACGGCGGCCAAACGGAAGAGCTGGTAAGTGAAATGTTCTTAATGAAGGATATTTGCCGCGAAATTGAAAGGGTATTTTCTCTTTCTTTTACAGAAAAA
This sequence comes from Priestia sp. YIM B13551, assembly GCF_042787905.1. NCBI lineage: Bacteria > Bacillati > Bacillota > Bacilli > Caryophanales > Bacillaceae > Priestia > Priestia sp. YIM B13551. The sequence goes on along the minus strand of NZ_JBHZOX010000016.1, from coordinate 34,903 downwards.
GATATTCATTTCTTAGCAGTGCGGCTACGTGCAGCAAAATTCCAAACTACTAGAGACGTATATTACGACAGCGTAGTGGTTGGGCAGATTATTAAGAATATGATTGCTCATGTTTCTGTTCAGCTTAACACCGACTTAACCGGTGATTTTTCCCTTTATCAAGGGTTACTTGCTCATATGGAACCGGCAATTTTTCGCCTTAAGCAAAAAATGGAGCTTTTTAATCCATTAACAGAAGAGATTAAGAAAAAGTATCCTGTTTTATTTATGGCTGTGAGAAACAGTATCGATCAAGAGCTGCCGGATTTAGTTTTTCCAGATGATGAAGTGGCATATCTTGTTTTGCATTTTGGTTCAACGCTAGTGCTAAAAGAAGAAGTCATGGAAATTCAGGCACTGATTGTATGTCCAACTGGAATTGGCACCTCGAAAATGTTAGCTAGCCGTATTCGTAAAGAGATTCCGGAGATTAATTCAGTTGTCATTAAATCGGTAAAAGAAATCAAAGAAGCCGCGCTTGAAGGGTATGACGTAGTGATCTCAACAGTAAGACTGCCTTTTTTAAATGTCGATTACATTTTAGTCAATCCACTCTTAACCGAAGAGGATATTCAATCCGTCCAGAATTTTTTACAGAAAAACATTCAAAAGTTAACCAAGGATAAGGACTATCGTTCGTTCCAATATAAAAATAAGACCGTTTCTACAGAAAAGCCGTCTTTTGAGGAAACGATGAAACAAATTAAAGATGTGCATGGAAGTATCGAATCAATTCTTCAAAACCTTAGAATGTATCGATTTTCGGATGCAGTGAGTCACGATCAAGTGATTTCGCACGTAGTACGCGCCGCTGAAAAAGAACGTTTAATAACCAATGCCAGCTGCGTTATTCATCAGCTTAAGGAACGAGAAAACAAAGGCGGTTTAGGCATTCCTCAAACGAGTATGGCACTGTTCCATTGCCGTGAACATCACGTGAAAGAGCTGATTTTTCAAGTTTCACATTTAGAACAGCCTTGCACAGTTAAAGGTATGGACGGAACAAACATGCAGGCGCGTAACCTTCTATTAATGCTCGCACCTGAAGAGTTAAGTGAAGCACAGCAAGAAATCTTAAGTTTAATTAGTACCAGTTTAATTGAAGACCATGAAGCAATGATGATTTTTTCGTCTTCGAACGAAGAGATAATTCGCAAAAAGCTAGAGGATACGTTTCATGAGTACCTTCGAAATAATTTGATAAAGGAATGATTTTTGTGAAGCAAGCAGTTCATTTTGGAGCAGGCAATATTGGTCGAGGATTCATTGGGGCATTGTTTTCTCAAAGCAACTATCACGTCACATTCGTAGATATTGCTGAAAAGGTTATTAATCAGTTAAACGCAGATAAAGGGTATAACGTAGTGACAGCTGCAGAGCACGCGGAGACATTAGCTGTTCAAAACGTATCTGGTTTAAATAATCTGACACAAGAACAAGCCGTCATTAAAGCGATTAAAGAAGCAACGTACATTACGACGGCCATCGGACCGAACGTTCTGCCGCGAATTGCTCCTTTAATTGCTAAAGGTTTGGCTGAACGTGTAAAAACAAGCGGCGAAAATGTATATGTGATTGCATGTGAAAATCAAATCTCTGCGACAGATTTATTAAAAGGCTATATTTTTGACGCGCTGGATGAAGAGACAAAAGCTCATATGATAAATAAGGTCTTTTTCTTTAATTCAGCTGTAGATCGTATCGTGCCTATTCAGCATAACCAAGGTTCGCTTGATGTTTTAGTAGAATCCTATTATGAATGGGTAGTAGAGGCACCTGAAGATATCCCTTTTGTAGAAGGAATGACGATTGTGCCTGACCTTGCTCCTTTTATTGAAAGAAAGTTATTTACAGTGAATACGGGACACGCGGTAATTGCATATTTTGGTTATTTAAAAGGAAAAGAAACGATTGATCAAACGTTAAGAGATTCAGATATTTACGAACAAGTACAGCAAACGCTACAAGAAACAGGAAACTATCTAATTAAAAGATATGACTTAGATAGAGAGGAACACGAAGCCTATATTACTAAAATCATTGAACGCTTTAAAAATCCTCATTTAAATGATTCAGTTAAAAGGGTAGGAAGAGCGCCAATTCGCAAGCTTGGACCTCAGGATCGCTTGATTCGTCCAGCGCTAGAAGCAAAAAAAGCGGGCCTTTCTTACACCTACTTGGCAAAGGCTATCGCCGCTGCGCTTTTATTTGACCCGCAAGAAGATAAAGAGGCTATGAAGCTTCAAGCGAATATTCATGAGTATGGTATTGAGTACGTGTTAAAAGAGGTTAGTGGGTTAGAGGCAAGTGATGATTTAACAAAAGAAATCATTGCTCAATATAATGCTTTAAAGTCGTGAATGAATTTAGTGCGTGTAAACAGTCCATTTTAAATGGGCTGTTTTTCTTTTAGCAGAAAGGGAATGTTTGTGTATAGGAGGATGATAAAATGGTAGCTATTACACACGTTGGGTTAGCTGTGCCTGATGTAGAAGAAGCCGTGCAGTGGTATGAAAAAGTTTTAGGTTTTAAGCTGATTGCTGGTCCCTATACGTTTAATGCGGAGGAAGAACAAGCTGAAAATATGACTCAAGATTTACTGGGGTCTCATATCAAAAAAATGAAAAATGCTCACATGACAGCTGACAACCAGGTAGGCATTGAACTGTTTGAATTTAATAAGCCGCAAATGCCGCTTGTATTAAAAGACAGCGATGAGCAGTATCAAAGTTATTTTCACATGTGTTTAATAGCCGATGACGTGGAAAAATTAGCGGATAAAATTGAACAATCAGGCGGTAAAAAACGCAGCCAAGTATGGAATACAAGACCTGAAAAACCTTATTACTTAATTTATTGCGAAGATCCGTTTGGGAATATTATTGAGCTATATTCACACAGTACGGAGCTCATGTATGGGAATAGAGAAGAATAAAAGCTTATCCAGATTTCTTGGATAAGCTTTTATTCTTTCATGGCTGCCCGTAGCCGTATACCTTTGCCAGCTCTTCGAAGGTTTTTGATGAATAGGTAATAGTTACAGATGTTCCTACTGCCACTTTATCAAATAATTCTTTGATATCCGCATTATGCATTCGTACGCAGCCGTGGCTTACATATTTGCCGATGCTATCTTCTGAGTTATTGCCGTGAATAGCGTATGTGTCGCCGGTTGTGCCGTTTGCATTAAGCCCTAGCCAGCGAGAGCCAAGAGGATTATTAGGAGCGCCTCCTGCAATATGCCCTGTATAGTAAGGGCGATTTTTAATTTTGTTAACAATCTTGAAAAAGCCTACCGGCGTATCGCTCCATGTTTTTCCCGTAGCTACTGAATACGTCTTTTCTAACTTTCCATTATGAAAATAAGCAAGCTGATTTGTTTTTTTATTAATAATAATTAAATCTCCACTTGTTGCGTTTTCACTTGCATTCGCCGCACTTGCTGTATAAGAAATGCTGATAATAGCTGCGAGGCATAAAGCAGCTGCTCGCAGTATAATTTTTCTCACGTTCTAGCCATCTCCTCTATTGTTCGTTTACATATTTGATGAATTACATGCTATTAGTGTATAAAAGGAAAATGGACTGAATATGAACCTTTCCTGAATGAAAACTGAAAGTGCATTTTATTTATAAGCGAATATAAAGTAAAAATCTGGGCAGAAATACAACTAAAGGTCTGGTATATATCTCATAAAAAAGAGAAAAGTGAAAATGCACCTTGTATGTTTAATTTAGGATGTATTATCATGAAAGTTTGAAATGAAGGGCAGGAGGTGGAAGAAACAGATGCTTAAAGAATTTAAAGAGTTTGCTTTGCGTGGAAATGTATTGGATTTAGCTGTCGGTGTTATTATTGGAGCGGCATTTGGAAAAATTGTAACGTCTCTTGTAAATGATATTATTATGCCGCTGATTGGTTTGTTGTTAGCAGGGATAGACTTTAAAGATTTATCCTTCACGGTTGGAAAAGCTACGGTATTATATGGATCTTTTATTCAAACAATTGTTGATTTCTTAATTGTCGCATTCTCGATTTTCTTATTTGTTCGTTTCTTTAATCGTTTTAAGAGAAAAGAAGAAGAGAAAGTAGAGGAGGAAGTGGCTGTTCTGTCAAAAGAAGAAGAGATTTTAACAGAAATTCGTGATCTGCTAAAAGCAGAAGCAGTGAAAGAGCGTTCATAACAACAATTTTTACATATGTATAAAACGGCTAAGAGGCCCGTCTTTTCATAAGAAAAGCGGGCTTTTTTCGTGTGGAATTTCTCGGGAAATGTTAGTGGTATAATCATGGGAAAATTAGGCGTGAAAGCGAGAGAGATAGGAATGTTAAAATCATATTAAAAGTGTTAAGATATTGTAAATAGGAGGCTTAAGGTTATGTTTAAACATTTGTATCGTTCTTTGCCAATGCTGGCAGCGTATGGCCTGCTTAGCGTTTTTTTATACAGTGTTGTTATGTTTAATGTATCAAATGACACAAAAATGTTGTTTGACTGGGCCCAAATCCATACAGCTGGGTTCGTAGTATTAATAGGGGGATGCTCACTTGTCTTATGGGCGCTCACTTTCTATTTGCTACTTCGATTTAATCAGATAGAGAGAATACAAGGTTCGCAGTGGTATGCCATTTTTACGGCAATTGTGTTTTCAATTGCGGTAGCAGCCGTTTCTGCTATGGTTTTTGTTATATATCATATTGATATACATAATCCAGGCAAAACAATAGAGTGGATGCAAGCATATCCCGAACGCTATCTTTTTACGGTATTTTTACTTTCGCTGTTAACACTAGCGATCATTATGCTAGTAGGAGAAGCTTATTTAGGGGCTGGGATTACCTTTGTTCTGTATTTTATTTTAGCTCTTGTAAACTATTATAAAAAAATCTTTCGAAATGAACCATTGTTCCCGAACGATTTTATTCAGGCGAGTCAGTTAAAAGAAGTTATTCCGATGATTAAAGATTCGATTTCAATTCCTATTGTAATAGGAGTTATTGGATCCATTGTCGTACTGATCGCTCTTTGGTTTTTCTTGCCGAAAATTAAAATTCGATGGTTTCTTCGAATTATTATGATTCTGCCGCTCATCTTTTTAATGAAATCATTTTTATTCTTTGAACACTCGTTTGCTCAAAAATATTATGATCAATATGCTGCGCTGATGCCTTGGAATCAGCAAAATAATTATTACTATAATGGACCTGTTATTGGCATGATTTCAAATGTTAAAACAGATGTGCTGCAAGAGCCGGATGACTACTCACAAGAAGTAATGGCCAAAGTGGCAAAGCGGATTCAGTCAAAGGAAGAGAAAACACAAGAAAGCAATGCTGAAGTCAAACCAAACGTCGTGTTTGTGATGAACGAAACGTTTTGGGACCCAACAAAGCTTAGCGTGACGTTCTCTGAAGATCCAATGAAAAATACAAGAGAACTTCAAAAGAAATATCCTTCTGGGTGGTCTTTAAGTCCTTCATTTGGCGGGGAGACAGCTAATGTGGAATTTGAAGCGCTGACGAGCTACTCTTTGTCTTTCTTTAACCCTGGAGGCCTTCCTTATCAGCATGTATTGAGTAAAAAAGAATATCCGTCTTTTGTTTCTTATTTAGAAAAACAAGGCTATGCTACAACAGCTATGCATCCAAACAGCGGTATGCTTTATATGAGGCAAAATGTGTATCCAAATTTGGGATTTGATCAAGTGAAGTTTATTGATCAAATGAAGCATACGCAAAAAGATAACAAAGAATTTGTTTCCGATGAAGCGGTAGTTGATGAAGTACTCGATACGCTTCGTCAGTCGAAAAAGCCTGCATTTGTGCATGCTGTAACGATTGCAAATCATCTTCCTTATTCAGCGGATAAGTATAACGGTCAGGAAACCATTAAAGTAACCGGTAAAGGGTTATCACCGGAAATGCAAAAGGAAATTGAAATTTATGCTGAAGGAATTAAACGTTCAGATGCTGCTTTAAAACGATTGAACGATGAAATTCAAAAGCTGGACGAGCCGACCATTGTAGTATTTTGGGGAGATCATTTGCCAGCACTTGGACAAAACCTTCAAGCTTACAAAGAAACGGGTTTTGGAAACGAGAAAACGCAGCAAACATCTCAAAAATTTTATGAGACGCCGCTCTTATTTTTATCTAATTACGATACGAAAATAGATAAAAATCTCGGTACGATGAGTCCTATTTATATTGCTCCGACGCTTGCTCAATCTCTTGGTTACAAAAGTAATCTGTTCTACGATCAGTTGAATCAAATGAAAACAGAAGTGCCGGCTTTTCGTTCAAATATGTATATAGATTCAAAAGGAAAGCTAGTGGATGATCCGGCAGCGCTATCTAAAAAAGCTGCAAAAGACCTTCAAGATTACCATGAAGTTGAGTTTGATACATTATCCGGGAAACAGTACGAAACGCATAAGTTGTATAAATAAAAATAAAAACTCCTTTTAAATAAAAGGAGTTTTTTATTTTTTAAGTGTTTAAGGTTGTACTAAAAAATAATTCATGTATAATATTTTAAGGTTAAAAGTAAACTTTAAGTTAAGTAAAACAAAACTTGAGTTTGGAACAGCATGAACAATCATTCATGCTGTTTGCTAATTTTAAATACAGTTGAGGATCGAGAGTATGGAAATAGGAAAGAAAATTAAAAATTTACGATTAAAAAAAGGTTTAACACAAGAAGAGCTAGGAGAACGTACTGATTTAAGCAAAGGCTATATTTCGCAGCTAGAGCGCGATTTAAGTTCGCCGTCTTTAGAAACATTTTTTAGTATTTTGGAAGTGCTAGGATGCGAACCGAAAGAATTCTTCGAAATTGATACGCATGTTCAAAAGGTTGTATACAGAGAGGAAGACTACACGAGTTATTGCGAAGATGAAAAAGGTTACCATATTCAGTGGCTTGTGCATGAATCAAATGAAAAAGAAATGGAGCCAATTCGTCTTATTCTTCATGAAAAAGGTGCATTTAAGAGATTTGAGCCTTCCCTTTCAGAAACGTTTGGCTACATTTTGCGCGGGTGTGTGAAGGTGAAGCTTGGAGGCAGAATATATGAAGCCAAACAAGGAGAAACCATCTATTTTCAAGCTTCTGAAGAACATCAGATTTTAAATGCTCATGACGGAATAACAGAGTTAATTATCGTGGCGACAGAGTCTTATTTATAGAACAAAAGAGGTGAAGTGAAATGACATCTACGAATACAATTATTCAATTTGAAAATGTGACCAAGCAATATGATAATGATTCAGTTGTATTGGATCATGTAAGCTTTGAAATTGAAAAAGGGAAATTTTATACCCTCTTAGGTCCATCGGGATGTGGAAAGACAACGATTTTACGATTAATTGCAGGCTTTACGGAAGCCTCAAGCGGAACGATTTATTTTAATGGGAAAAGAATTAATGATGTTCCGGCTAACAAACGTCAGGTTAATACGGTTTTTCAAGACTACGCGCTTTTCCCCCATTTGAATGTATTTGAAAATGTAGCATTTGGTCTTCGAATCAAGAAGATAAAAAATGCTGATATTACAATAAAAGTTAAAGAAGCCCTTCGTTTTGTTAACTTAGAAGGATATGAAAACAGAGAAATAAAGGAAATGTCGGGCGGCCAAAGACAGCGCGTAGCAATTGCACGAGCAATTGTAAATCAGCCCGAAGTCATTTTGCTGGACGAGCCGCTTTCAGCTCTTGATCTAAAATTGCGTACGGAAATGCAATACGAGTTAAGAGAATTACAGCGTCGTCTAGGTATTACGTTCATTTTTGTTACGCACGATCAAGAAGAAGCGCTTGCGATGTCCGATGAAATCTTTGTTTTGAATAAAGGAAGAATTCAGCAGAGCGGGGAACCTACAGATATTTATGATGAGCCAATTAATCGTTTTGTTGCCGATTTTATTGGTGAATCAAATATTGTACCAGGTAAAATGATTGCTGACTTTTTAGTGGAGTTTGGCGGCCAGCAATTTGAATGTGTTGATCAAGGATTAAACCAAAATGAGCAGGTTGAAATTGTGATTCGTCCTGAAGATTTAGCCATTACAAGCTCCGATCAAGGAAAGCTGCAGGTTCGTGTAGATTCACAGCTGTTCAGAGGAGTCCATTATGAAATTTTAGGCTATGACCATGCAGGGAATGAGTGGCTCGTTCACTCTACGAAAAAGGCAACGGTTGGCGAAGAAATTGGTTTATATTTTGAACCTGAAGCTATTCATGTTATGCGATTTAATGAAACGGAAGAAGAATTCGATAAGCGACTCGAAGGTTATGAAGAGGATTACGATGCAAACTAAATCAAGAAATATTTACTTAGTCCCTTACGTGTTATGGATTTTGCTTTTTGTAGTTGCTCCCATTGTATTAGTTGTCTATTATTCTTTTTTCAGCATCGATAATGAGCTGACGCTTGAAAACTATAAGAAATTTTTTACCCCAGTTTATTTACAGATGACACTGAGTTCATTTTGGTATGCTTTTTTAATTACGTTATTTTCATTGGTTTTTTCTTATCCTACAGCTTATTTACTAACGAAGCTTAAGCACAAGCAGCTTTGGCTTCTACTGATTATTTTACCGACGTGGATTAACCTATTATTAAAAGCTTATGCTTTTTTAGGTATATTTGGCACGTATGGTACGGTTAATAAGTTTACTGGATTTCTGGGACTTGGTACTCATCAAATTTTATTTACTGACTTTAGTTTTGTATTTGTATCGGTGTATATTTTTATCCCCTTTATGATTTTGCCGATCTTTAACTCTTTAGAAGAACTTAATCCCTCGCTTATCTACGCTTCGCGAGACTTGGGGGCATCTTCATGGGTGACATTTAAGCGCGTGGTATTTCCGCTAACGCTAGAAGGGGTTAAATCAGGTTGTCAGGCTGTTTTTATTCCAGCACTATCACTCTTTATGATTACGCGTTTAATTGCTGGAAACCGCGTCATTACACTGGGAACAGCGATTGAACAACATTTTTTAGTGACGCAGGATTGGGGCATGGGCGCCACAATAGCCGTCTTTTTAATTATTGCGATGGCCGTTATGATGCTCATAACAGGCACTGGAAAGAGAGGTGTGTAAAATGAAGAGAAAGTGGAAGTTCAGCCACCTTTATTTATTTTTTGTGTTTTTCATTTTATACGCGCCCATTTTTTATTTAATGTATTACTCTTTTAACAGCGGAGGGAACATGCGTGAATTTGAAGGGTTTACGTTAGATTGGTACAAAGAAGTGTTTCAAGACACACGTTTGCTTATTATTGTCTTGAATACCCTTATTATTGCTCTATTGTCTTCGGTTATTTCAACTATTATTGGCGTGATAGGGGCACTTGCTATCGTATACGTGAAGCGCAGACGTGTTCAAAATACGCTGTTAACATTTAATAATGTGTTAATTGTGAGTCCAGATGTTATTATTGGAGCATCTTTTTTAATTCTATTTACCATTATCGGTGTAAAGCTCGGATTTATATCGGTATTATTAGCGCATATTGCATTCAGTGTACCGATTGTGGTCATCATGGTTCTGCCTAAGCTGCAGGAAATGAGTCCGACACTGCTCGATGCAGCCCGTGATTTGGGAGCAAGCCGCTTTGAAGTACTTTCGAAAGTGGTATTGCCATTTATTCGTCCTGGTATCTTTGCAGGCTTTTTTATGGCTTTAACTTACTCTTTGGATGACTTTGCGGTTACGTTCTTTGTGACCGGGAACGGTTTTTCCACGCTTTCAGTAGAAATTTACTCGTTAGCAAGAAGAGGGGTCTCGCTGAAAATCAATGCTCTTTCTACTCTTATTTTCATGTTTACCGTGCTGATTGTAATTGGTTATTACTTTATCAGTCAGCGATATAGCAATAAAGTGAAAGGGGTGGCGACTGGAAAATGAAGCAATTAGCAAAGCCGTTTATCTTCATCGTCATCCTTTCTTTCGTTCTTATGTATGTGGTTCATCATTTGAACAATGCCGAAGGATACTCCGGAGGAGATACGCTGACTGTCTATAATTGGGGAGATTATATTGATCCTGATTTAGTGAATCAGTTTGAAAAAGAAACCGGAATTAAAGTCATTTATCAGACTTTTGATTCGAATGAAGCAATGATGACCAAAATTGAACAAGGCGGTACGACATTTGATATTGCTGTGCCTTCTGAGTACGCGATTAGCAAGATGCGTGAAGAAAATTTACTATTGCCAATTGATCATTCGAAGCTGCCTAATTTAAAATACATTAATCCGCGTTTTTTAGACTTATCCTTTGATCCTGGTAATAAGTACTCTATTCCTTATTTTTGGGGAACTGTGGGTATTGTGTATAACTCTGATATGATTCATGGTAAGAAGATAAAAAGTTGGGATGATTTATGGGATCCTAAGCTGAAAAATCAAATTTTACTTGCAGATGGCGCTAGAGAAGTGATGGGAATGGGGCTAAACAGCTTAAATTATTCATTAAATGATACGAATAAAGCCCATCTTCAAGAAGCAAAAAGAAAGCTTGATACATTAACACCAAATGTTAAAGCCATTGTAGGAGACGAGATTAAGATGCTCCTAGCAAATGAAGAAGCGGCAATTGGCGTTGTTTGGTCAGGCGATGCTTCTGAAATTATGAGTGAAAACGATAAGCTGAATTACGTTGTTCCAGAAGAAGGTTCAAATTTATGGTTTGATAACATGGTTATTCCCAAAACGGCTAAAAACGTAGAAGGCGCACATAAATTCATGAATTTTATGTTAGATCCTAAACACGCTGCTCAAAACGCGGAATATGTAGGGTATTCTACGCCTAATAAACAAGCGTTAGATTATTTGCCGAAAGAAGTAGCGGAAGATGAACGTTTTTATCCAGAGGAAGAACTAACAAAAAAGCTTGAAGTATATAATAACTTGGGCAAACGAATGCTTGCTTATTACAATGAATTATTTTTAGAATTTAAAATGCACCGTAAATAAAAGGAACTTAATTAGGTCTTCATACTTAAGTTCTTTATTGTTTTTGTAAATTCAGTTGCGTGATAGCAAGAGGAAAGATAAAATACAAACGAGTAAAGCTAATAACATTTATTTTATGTTATTAGCTTTTTTATTTGTAAAACGGGAAAGATAAGAAAAAATTGAATGTTCTATTATTCATCTAGAATTTATATTTCACATTATATAGGAGAGAAAAAGTGAAGCAAAAACAAAAGCAGCATATTCAATCCATTTATTTTTTACGATTATTCGCTATGATGATGGTTGTGCTCGTACATGTAACAGCAGCATATGCAACGGTACTGCCATTTGCAAGCGAAGCTTATCAGAAATATCATTTTCTTAACCGAATTGTTCGAATTGAAGCAGGGATCTTTATTGTGATCACAGGTTTGGTTTTCTTTTATAGTTATATTAACAAGCCTTTAACAAAGACTTTATGGAAAACGTATTATGCTCGAAGAGTGACATATATTTTGGTTCCCTATATTATTTGGGCACTTATTTATGAATTTTATTCGTACTATGTAGGAGCAACAGAATTAAATGCAGCTGATATTGTGAAACGTATTTTACGCGGAGAGTCCTACTATCAGCTTCATTTTATCTTTTTAATTGTACAAGTTTATCTCGTGCTGCCGGTTTTTGTATGGCTAGCACAAAAAGTAACCATTTTTAAAAAATACATGTGGCTGTTTGGCATTATCATTCAGCTTGGTTATTTAATGCTTAACAATACGTATCATATCACTTCATTTAATTTATTTTTAAATACAATGGCTACGTTTTTACTCGGCGGTTGGATTGGCATTTATTATCGTGAGCAAGTGGATAAAAAGTACAGTCGTTCGAATATTGTATTATTTCTAGTGACGCTCGGATCGGGAATAGCTATTTCACTGTTAAATTATCACTTGTACACAATGAAGACAATCCAAATTTCAGGCTTTACGTATGAGGCTGTTAATACGCTTTATTTGGTCGCTGGAAGTTACTTCTTCTTCCGAATTGCAGAGATATTAGCTGAAAAGCTTTCTGTGAAGTCTGTGACGATTGTTAAAAATATTGCCATGTACTCGTTTGGATTTTACTTGATTCACCCAATGGTTTTAAATTTTGTGGCAAAAGCAGTACCAATACAAGGCAACTACATGTTTCACTTTGAAATCTTGGCACGCTATATTCTAACATTAGCGGGCTGTTACCTCATCATTTGGGGATGTCATCGTCTTTTACCGTTTGCTAGCTTTTTGTTTGGTAAACTGCCAAAAGAAGCGGTGTTCATTTACCGACGTCCGGATCATAAATAGCGTTTAGTTAAAAGTTATGTCTGCTTGCAGGCATAACTTTTTTTATAAAGTATAAGAGATGATAACACGCTAGTTTTAAAATATTTTTAAAAGTGACATGCTAAGATAATGCTTACTTAGGTACTCACAAAAGGGGGAGTTTGATATGCGTGTACTTGTGGTAGAAGATGATGCCTCATTATTACACGGTATCGTAGAAGGCTTAAAAGAAGAAGGATATGAAGTTGATTGTGCGTCTGAAGGAGATGAAGGTTTGTTTTTAGCAGAGCAGAATATTTATGATGCCTTGATTTTAGATATTATGCTGCCGGGTATGACAGGGCTTGACATACTAAAAAAGCTAAGAAAACAAAAGGTGCTGACGAAAGTTATTTTTCTCACTGCAAAAGATAGTGTAGAAGATCGAGTGAAAGGGCTCGATTATGGAGCTGATGATTATTTGGTTAAGCCTTTTGCTATGGCTGAACTTTTTGCAAGGTTAAGGGTGATGCTCAGAGACTTGCAGGCAGAAGAAGGCATGATTTCATATGGTCCCATTTCTATACGAGAAGCCAATCATGAAGTTATGATAAATGGGAGTGCCCTAACGTTAACGATTAAAGAATTTCAGCTTTTGGAATACTTTATTCGAAATAAAGAACAAATCCTTATTCGAGATCAAATTTTTAATCGGGTATGGGGATTTACATCTGACGTAGGAGTGGGTGTAGTAGATGTCTATGTTCACCATTTAAGAAAGAAGCTTCAGCCTTTTAATTGTGACGGTTATGTACGTACAGTGAGAGGCGTAGGCTTTATGTTAAAAGGGGAAGAGCATGTTTAAAAAGACGAGAATCAGGCTTGTGTTATTTAACACAATCGTGCTGATGGTTATTTTGAGCATTTTTAGTTTAGTTTTATATGTTTATATGCAGCATGTTATTTTTTTAAATCCAGACAATCGGTTAAGTGAGATGAGCGAGCAAGTTAAAAAAAGAAACTTACATGAAATTCAGGAAAACAATGAGAGAGAAACAGAAAGACGCGTTGCGTTTTTACTTTGGAGCAGTGATAAAAAACTAATCAAAATCACACCTAAAAAAGGTTTATATACAAACGATATTGACGACTTTAAGCCTGCGCTCTCAGAAGGAAAAACCCAAACGTCGCAAGAGGTAAACGGTCATGCTTATCGAGTGATGAATGTGAAAAACGAAGGATATATAAAAGACCAAGACGTTTCAACGATTCAACTTGTCTTAAACGTAGATCCAGAAACTCAAACCTTAGAGCACCTTGCTTTTCTTCTTATCATTTCAGCGTTTATTGGACTGCTTCTTTCGCTTATAGCTGGCTTGTTTTTAGCTAATCGAGCGCTTGTACCTATACAAAAGTCGTGGAACAAACAGGTCGAATTTATTGCAGATGCTTCCCATGAGTTAAGAACGCCTCTTTCCGTGATGCAAACGCATCTCGAGCTATTGTTTAGACGACCAAATCATACGATCGAGCAAGAAAGCGAAAATATTTATCAAAGCTTAAACGAAGTGAAGCGGATGACGAAGCTGGTGGGTAACTTACTAACACTGGCTAGATCTGATTCAAGTGCGCAGCTGCTAAACAAAACGGTCTTTAATATGGGCGAGCTGGTTGATAAAGTAGCTAATCAATTTGAGCCCATATTTGAACTAAAGGAGCTACACTTCACAAGGGAAATTGAATCGTTAATGTGCGGAGGAGATCAAGAACGACTTCATCAGCTATGTATGATTTTATTAGATAACGCTTTTAAATACACCCCATCTGGAGAAAGCATTCACATCTGTCTAAAGAAACACCATCACTCTATGACGTTAATCGTTAGGGACACAGGCGTTGGAATTGAAGCGAAAGACCTTCCATATGTGTTTGATCGCTTTTATCGAAGTGATAAGAGCCGAGCACGTGCCGAAGGAGGGTCAGGTTTAGGTCTCGCGATTGCCAAATGGATTGTACAAGCTCATGACGGAGAAATTAAGGTTTTTAGCCAAAAAAACGTGGGTACGGAATTTCATGTGAAAATTCCGCTATGAAAAAAGCTGCCTATTATCAGGCAGCTTTTTTCATCACTTTTTTGTTGGCAGTCTTCCACGCTTTCCATGCATTAGCAAGTAACAGGCCAATTAATAAATAGGCAAGGCCGCCAAAAACTAAGTAATCTACAGCGCTAATCGCCCCCGCAAGCAGTCCAAATTTTATTTGGTCTTTATACTTGGCAGGAGAAGTTGGCGGATCAGTCACCATGAAGAAGGCTAAAAATAAAGCGGAATTGACAAAAGGAGCTCGTAAAGCATCCGCTACATCGCCTACTCCTATTAATGACATAATCGTAAAAATAGCAAAATACACGCCCAAAAAAGCAAATACTTGAGGGAATTTATTTACCTTGCTGGTCACAAGGTACCCCGTCACAAACACGAATACAATGAGCCATACGGGTAGTAAAGATAAGCTTCCCCACCAGCTTTGGCCGTTTGAAAAGACAATAAGTGAAAAGAGAAGACCAAAAGCGGCAGGGTTAAAAATAGGCTTCTTTTTTACTTTTACTAAGTGCTTCGATAAAATCGCAACAGCTACAGTGCAAAATGTGACCCAAGCAGGTGTAGAGGTGCTGAGCACTAAGGCAATAATTAATCCAGTAATAATTCCGCCGTCAGGAAGCTGAATTTTCTTTTTATAGGCAAAAGAAAATCCTAAATCTAAGGCGGCTGCCGAGCATACGGCAAGCAGTAGGTGTCCTAATCCTTGAAAGGCAGAAGAGTTGAATTCACCTAATAAGGTTAAAAGCAGCAGCATAGCCATCACGTATCTTTTAGGTGTTTTAACTAGCTGCGCCCAAGGACTTATTTCTTTTGGTTTGTTTTCATCTACAATAATATAACCTTTTGGTGTACTAATATATTTAACACCGCTTCTTCGTTCAGAACGTGTGGTCATAATTCATTAATTCCTCCATATCTGATGTAAAAAAAGGAGTGAAACTAGAATTGAAGAGTACGCCGCCTATGTCGGCATCATTCAATAAATTTATTCCTTTTTCCGCTCCTAAAATAAAAGCTGACGTAGATAATGCATCGGCCAGCATGGCAGAAGGAGAAATAGCTGTACAACTCAGTAGACTGCTTCCAGTGGATGGAGATAAGGGATTAACCAAATGATGCATGAATGGTTGCGTCTTATTTTTTCTAGCATAATTTCCTGATGTGCAGACAGCCGTATCTGTTACACGTAAAGTCAGTAATGACTGCGTTTGAATTCCAGGGTGCTGAATCCCGACTTTCCATAACTCTCCGTGTTGATTGCGTCCTTTAACTAGGATGTCTCCTCCTGCATTAATCATAAAATGCTGATAAGGAAGGGAGCGGGCAGCCAAATCAATCGCCAACCCTTTGGCGACCGCTCCAAGATCTATAATCATCGGTTTTTGTAAACAAACCGTTTTTTTATGTGTATCCAATACGATATCTTTATAACTTCCAGAATCGACTGCTTCGTCCACTTGTACGGGCTTTCCATATAAGTAGTGTTCGTTAAAACCGCGGTTTTCTAATTGTTTTCCTACCGTTGGGTCAAAGATTCCATTTGTTTCATTTGCTACTAAGACAGCGAAATGAAGGGCTTCAAATAATAGAGGACTAACAGAAACGGGTTCTTTGACATGTCTAATTAGTTTCATAACTTCGCTTTTGGCATCAAATCGACTGCACGTCGTTTCAACGGTTTTAAAAATAGTAAATGCCTTTGAGATGTGGTGAAGGACATTTGCCTCATCTGATTGCGGAGCAATTACTTGAATGGACACGGTTGTTCCCATACATAAGACAGAGCGGCTATACGTTTTTATGGACATCATTCGTTTCTCCTTTATGCATTCATTGCTTGCTGAAGTGCGTCGTCCACGGCATTTTGAAAATCTTCTGTACTAAGCGTTGCTCCGCTCACGACGTCGACATCTGAGCTTTGTCTTTGTACGACTTGAGTCGGAAGGCCCTCAATGTAACTTTCCGAATAGTGAGTATCCGCTTCTGTAATTTCAACGGTATCAATTCGGTCGTTTTTAATGGTCACGGATACGTAGACAGTTCCGATACGGTTGCTTCCTTGGCCAGAATACGTTCCATCTTTGTATTTTGTTTTAGGAGCAGAACTTTCGGCACTCGCTGATGACTGTTTCTTATGAGAGGAAGCAATATCTTCTCCCCAGCTGTCATTGACAATCGTTTGATTGTCTGTCTGATCTGTCGTTTTCTTCTGATGATGAGCAGGTGTGACTTGAACAGCTTGTGCATCAGATAGAGTGTTTATATAACCAGTTGCATAAATACTTCCAATGGCTACGCTGCATGCAGCAATCATCTTCTTTCCCATTTTACTCATGTTTGTTGAACCTCCTGATTTGTACCAGAACTATAGTTTCGATTATTGATGGTTGTCTTTAGCATAAATAAACTTTACAAATAAACTTTTAAAAAAGATTTAAAATCAAGAAAGTTTTTTCAAAAATAAATGGGCCAAAGGAAAAGATGATTCTAAATAATAAAGGTAGGCGATGGAATTTCTTTCACAAGCCTAGCTATTTTGACATACGTAATAATAGTTAATATTTCTGTTTACTATCTAAACGTGCATGATAAAATAGAAAAGATGAATATGTGTTAGGAGGAACATCAGTGAAAATTAAGCTTGGCCTTTTATACGGAGGAAAATCCGCTGAACATAAAGTATCTTTACAAACAGCTCTAGCAGTTTCAAAAGCAATTAACCACGATAAATATGAAGTGCATCCAATTTACATTACAGAAACAGGAAAGTGGATTCGCGGCACACAGCTGACTGGTCCGCTTGAAACAGTTGCTCAATTAGAAATTCAAGATAACGGAACTGCTATTTCACCAGTTTCATTGAATACGGAAATGTTTGCATTAACAGATTCAAAAACAGATGATCAGCTAGATGTTATTTTCCCACTTCTTCATGGTCCAAATGGAGAAGATGGTACGGTACAAGGATTATTAGAATTATTGAATATTCCTTATGTTGGAAACGGTGTATTAGCTTCAGCAGCTGGTATGGATAAAGTTGTAATGAAGCAGCTGTTTGCACAGGCAGGTCTGCCTCAAGTAGAGTACGTATCATTTATCCGCCGCGAGTGGGAAGCAGATCGAACGGCTGCT
This sequence comes from Priestia sp. YIM B13551, assembly GCF_042787905.1. Classification (NCBI taxonomy): domain Bacteria; kingdom Bacillati; phylum Bacillota; class Bacilli; order Caryophanales; family Bacillaceae; genus Priestia; species Priestia sp. YIM B13551. The sequence continues at coordinate 17,354 of NZ_JBHZOX010000016.1, read as the reverse complement.
TATGAAAAAGTAGAAACACTTGGATACCCTTGCTTTGTTAAACCAGCAAACTTAGGTTCAAGCGTTGGGATTAGCAAATGTGATAACCGCGAAGAGTTAGAAGCGGCATTTGTTGAAGCTTTCTTATTCGATCGGAAAATCATTGTAGAAGCAGCAGCAGTTGGTCGTGAAGTTGAAATTGGTGTGTTAGGGAATGATGAAGCAGCTTGTTCAGTAGTTGGAGAAATCTTACCTAAAAAAGCGTTTTACGATTACAAAGCCAAATATGAAGACGGCGATACAGGTCTTATTATTCCAGCTGAAATTACAGAAGAGCAGCATCAAGAAATGTCAGCACTAGCAATCAAAGCATTTAAAGCAATTGATGGATCTGGTCTTGTACGTGCAGATTTCTTCTTAACATCAGAAGGTAAATTCATTATTAATGAAGTGAATACGATGCCTGGTTTTACACCTTTCAGTATGTTCCCGTTATTGTGGAAACACGCAGGTGTTGAATATCCAGATTTAATTGAAAAACTTGTATCACTAGCAATTGAACGTCATACCGAAAAGCAGCAAATTAAACACACAATGTAACTCACACAACACTATTCATCATGAATAGTGTTTCTGTGTTTAGTTTCAATTAATGTTATCCATAGTTTACTTTATATCGAGAGGAGCAAACCAACAATGATTAAACGTACGCTTAAACAGCTAGCTACAATGATTCCAGGAAGTGTATTTCATAGCGGGAACGAAGCAGCTGTAATTGAGGGAGTCTCAATTGATACGAGAACCATTCAGCAAGGTAATTTATATATCCCAATCAAAGGGGAACGTTTTAACGGGCATACATTTGTTCATAAAGCAATTGAAAACGGAGCGGTCGCTACACTGTGGAACAAAGATGAAGAAAATCCACCGACAGACATTAGTGTTATTTTAGTCGATGATACGCTAGTAGCTCTTCAGCAATTAGCGAAATCTTATCGTCACGAGTTAGATATTAAAGTAGTGGGCATTACAGGAAGTAACGGAAAAACAACGGCAAAAGACATGGTGAAAGCTGTGCTCGATACAACTTACCGTGTGCTGAAAACAGATGGAAACTTTAATAATCACATTGGCATGCCGCTTACTATTTTGCGTTTAGATGAAACTCATGATATTGCAGTTTTAGAAATGGGCATGAGCAGCCGAGGGGAAATTGAGTTTCTTTCTAATTTAGCGGAGCCTGATGTGGCCATTATTACAAATATCGGAGAATCGCACCTTCAAGACTTAGGAAGCCGTGATGGAATTGCGGAGGCAAAATTAGAAATTACAAGCGGCTTAGCGCCAACAGGTCAGCTTGTCTATAATGGTGATGAGCCACTTTTAACGTCGCGCGTTGTTAATCCAGTATTTGAAACGGTGACATTTGGCAGCTCAGAACAAAACGATTTGTATCCAAGTGCTATTTCAGCTGAAGAGTTAGGCACAACATTCACTGTTTCACGTGAAACAACATATTCATTCTTTATCCCGGTATTAGGTAAACATAATGTTCACAATGCGCTTTCTGCTATTGCGGTAGGTCATTATTTTGGACTAGACAATGAAACAATCGCTAAGGGATTAAAAGAATTAAAGCTAACCAATATGCGTATGGAGCTCGTGAAAAGAACAGATGGCCTGACCTTCATTAATGACGCATATAATGCAAGCCCAACGTCCGTTAAAGCTGCTATTACGTTGATGCATGATTTAGAAGGCTATAAGCAAAAAATTCTTGTTCTCGGCGATATGCTTGAATTAGGTGATCAGGAAAAAGAGTTCCACAAAGAAGTGGGAGAGTTTATTCAAGCAGAAAAAATTGATTATGTTCTAACATACGGCCCCTTATCTGTTGAAATTGAGCAAGGAGCAAAAAATAATTTTGCAGAAGATAAGGTAATGCACTTTGAGGAGAAAGATGAGCTTGTTAAAAAATTAACAGCGATTACAACAAGAGAAGATGTGGTTTTAGTGAAAGCATCTCGAGGGATGAAGCTTGAGGAAGTTATCTCAAAAATGATGCATAAATTACCGTGATATTAAAAAGAGTATAAGTAAGCTCTATTGCAAACGGAAAGCCATAGTGTTATGATGTAGTCTGAGTGTCTTGAGGCGCTTATACTCTAAACGTTGAATTTATTGAAGTAGTCGTTTAGAGCATTTTCCGTTTCCTCGGAGAATGCTTTTTTTTGTAAAATATAGATAGTCTAAATATAAAAGGAGTTTGAAAAACTTGGCATTATTTCAAGATTTAGGATTAAGTCAACAGCTTAATAAAGCTGTGAGTAAAATGGGTTTTGAAGAAGCAACACCAATTCAATCAGAAACTATCCCATTAGCACTAGAAGGTCACGATTTGATCGGACAAGCACAAACAGGAACAGGGAAAACAGCGGCATTTGGTATTCCTCTTATTGAAAAAGTTGATGTAAACGTAGATGCAATTCAAGGGTTAATTATTGCTCCTACTCGTGAACTTGCTGTACAGGTATCTGAAGAACTTTACAAAATTGGTCAAACAAAGCGCGTACGCGTGCTATCAATTTACGGTGGTCAAGATATCAGTCGTCAAATTCGTGCATTGAAAAAGCACCCTCATATCATCGTAGGGACACCGGGGCGTATGCTAGATCATATTAATCGTCGTACACTTCGTCTACAAGATGTTCATACAGTTATTTTAGATGAAGCAGATGAAATGTTAAACATGGGATTCATCGAAGACATTGAAAAAATCTTATCAAACGTACCTGAGAACCACCAAACACTTTTATTCTCAGCAACAATGCCTACTCCAATCCGTCGCATTGCTGAAAAATTCATGAACGAACCAAAAGTGGTAAAAGTAAAAGCAAAAGAAGTAACGATGCCAAACATTACGCAGTATTATTTAGAAGTACAAGAAAAGCGTAAATTTGATATCCTTACTCGTCTTTTAGATATGCAATCACCTGAATTAGCTATCATCTTTGGTCGTACAAAGCGCCGTGTTGATGAGCTATCAGAAGCATTAAATATGCGTGGTTATTCTGCACAAGGTATCCACGGTGACTTGACGCAATCGAAACGTCTATCTGTACTACGTCAATTTAAAGAAGGTTCTATTGATGTATTAGTTGCGACGGACGTAGCTGCACGCGGACTTGATATTTCTGGTGTTACTCATGTATACAACTTTGATATCCCTCAAGATCCAGAGAGCTATGTACACCGTATCGGACGTACAGGACGTGCTGGTAAAATGGGTGCTGCTATGACATTTGTAACGCCAAGAGAAACTGGACAGTTACACAATATTGAGCGTACAACAAAACGTAAAATGGAGCGTCTTACTCCTCCAACGCTTGATGAAGCAATGGAAGGTCAACAGCGTATTGCAGCTGACAAATTAACAGAATCTGTGACACAAGGCAACTTATCTTACTACAAACAGTTGGCAGAAGAGTTACTTGAAGAGCACGATTCAGTTTCATTAGTGGCAGCAGCAATCAAATTATTTACAAAAGAACCAAACGAATCACCAATTCAATTAACTGCTGAACCACCGGTAATTGCAAAAGGTGATAAAAACAAACGTGGAAATGGCGGAGGTCGTTCACGTTCTAACTCTAAAAACTACTCACAGCAAAATCGTCGTGGAAACTCAAAGCGTTTTGGTGACAAGCGTCGCGGTGGAAGCAACGGCAGTGATAATAGAAATCGTAATAGCAGCAGTAATCGTAAAGATTCTCGCAGCAAAGCGTAAAATAAAAACGAGCCTTAACAGGCTCGTTTTTTTATGTGTTAATTGCTATTTTATTGGTGCACACTATGAGTAAAATAAAATGGGGTGTTCACTGATGTCGACCATTGTTCGGTTAGGTTATGTGGCGATGAGCGTTCATTTGGAAAATAGTTCTCCTTCTCAAACAATGACTTTTGCACAATTTCAGCGTGTGAAAGACCATGAAGCGGCCATTCGCAAGCTCGAACGTATTGCAATATCCAACTTAGAAAACTGCTTACGGTTATTAAAACATAATGCGTGGAGTGAAATTGAGTTTTTTCGATTCAGTTCTAAGTTAATTCCGTTAGCTAACCATGAGGCGCTAAAAGATTGGAACTACATAGCTCCTTTAAAGGATGCTCTTCAGCGTATTTCTGTATTTTTGAAGGAACATCCAATGCGAGTAGATTTTCACCCGGATCATTTTGTTGTTTTAAACTCAACGGATAAAGAGGTTTTTAAGCATTCTATCCAAACTCTTCGCATGCATCAAAAGTTGCTAAAAGGAATGGACATTCCGCTTAAAAATCGCTGTGTTTTACATGTTGGAGGGGCTTATAATGATAAAGAAAAAGCACTGGAGCAGTTTATTCATAATTGGGGGCTTGTACCTCAATCCCTTCAGCAAATGATTATGTTAGAAAACGACGATACAACCTTTCATATAAAGGACGTCTTGTATTTATGTGAAAAACTAAATGTCCCAATCATTTTTGATCTTCATCATCATCAGGCAAACAATGATGAAACTTCATGGCAAGAGCATTGGGACCGTATCATTAGAACGTGGGAACAGGAAACGCTTCCTCTAAAAATGCATATATCTAGTCCTAAAAGTGATAAAGAATTTAGAGCCCATGCAGATTATATCGATGTCAATGGGTTTTACAGCTTTTTAAAAGAAGTAAATGGAACGATACCGCAAATTGATTGCATGATTGAAGCTAAGAAAAAAGATGAAGCGCTCTTTCAGTTAGTAAGAGACTTGAAGTCTTATGAAGATGTGGAATTTATTAACTCATCCACTTTTTATATTAAATCTTAAAGCAGGCCTCATATCTGTGGCTTGTTTTTCTGTTTGAACGCGAGAAAAGCGAGAAGAAATCCAGCAATACCTCCAACGAAATGAGCTGTGTTGTTGGTTCCTGGCGTTAGCAGACCTGAAAGTAATCCAATAATTAAAAAGACGACAATGATTTGCTGGTTACTTTGAGAAAGCATATGCTTTTGTTTTATTACAAGGTAGAGGTAAAACCCAAGCAGCCCGAAAATGGCACCGGATGCACCCACATGGCTGTAAAAAGAAGATTGGATTAAAAATGTAACGATATTTCCAAGCAATCCACACGTAAGGTAGAATAGAAGAAACTTATAAGAAGAAAGAATACGCTCAGCACCTGGCCCTAACAAGAACAATGAAAATGAGTTAAAAAGAAGGTGTGAAAAGCTTAGATGCAAAAAGATAGGTGTGAAAAGTCGCCAGTAGTCTCCTTGAGAAATTAAGCTATTCACACCAATAAGCTGATGTATAAAAGATTCTGCAAGGTGTGAGGGAAGAGCGGCAAGTAACCATAGCGCAATGTGGATGCAGATAAGCGTGAAGGTAACAGGGTAAAAACGTTTAAATTCAGCTGCATTTTCTGTGCGTACGAACATATTTGTCACTCCTTTTTATAAAGGCATTTTTATATACTATTCTGTAAGAGAGGATTAAATGAAAATGATTATAGGAACTGGAATTGATATTACAGAGTTAGAGCGGATTGAAAAAATGGTGCAGCGTCAAAGTGCTTTTGTTACTCGGATTTTAACAAAAAATGAAAGAGAACGCTATGAAAAGCTATCAAGCCGACGTAAGGTCGAATTTTTAGCAGGAAGATTTGCTGTGAAGGAAGCATATTCGAAAGCTCTTGGAACAGGAATAGGAAAAGATTTCAGCTTCCAAGATATCGAAATTATGAATGATGAAAGAGGAAAACCCCACATTGTTACAAAACAACCACTGGACGCGTCCGTACACGTATCTATTTCCCACAGTGCGCACTATGCGATTGCTCAAGTAATTATTGAACGCTTGTCAAGCTAGTCTGCATATTCACTATTTCTTGTTCATATATTCATAGTGTGGATAGGGGAGACAAGATATGTTCTTGCTTCTCCGTTTAGCTGTGAATATACGAAATAAAGGAGTTGGGGAAATGCATAAAAAATGGATTGGCTTATTTGTTTGCGCCTTTTTTCTCTTAGCCTTATCAGCATGCGGTGAAAAAAGTCAGCAGGATGTAACAGATGCATTGGATGCCAAGGTACAAGAAATGGCGGGGTATAAATCAGATGCTAAGATGACATTGAATACAGGGAAAGATGCTCAAGTATACGATGTAGAGATTTGGCATAGTAAGCCTATGTATTATCGAGTGAATTTGAAAAATACAAAGAAAGATCAAAGCCAAATGATTTTGCGTAATGATGAAGGGGTTTTTGTTTTAACGCCTGCCTTAAATAAAAGCTTTCGTTTTCAAAGTGATTGGCCGCAAAATAGCAGCCAAGCTTATTTGTATGAATCCCTTGTCCAAGATATTGTGAAGGATGAAAAGGCAAGTTTTAAATCAACGGATAAGCATTATATTTTTGAAACAAAAACCAACTATCAAAATAGCACGATGCTTCCTAAACAAGAAATTACGCTGAACAAAAGTGATTTAGCGCCTGTTTCTGTTAAAATTATGGATACGGATAATAAAGTGTTAATAAAAGTTGATTTCTCTAAGGTGAAATTCGATTCTAAGTTTGATAAAGGGGCTTTTGATACAAAAAGAAACATGACAAGTGCAAAGATTGACGTTCCGACATTAGCTCAGCAGAAATCATTTAGCGTCCTTTATCCTAAGGATGTTCCAAAAGGTACAAAGCTGTCCAAGGAAAAGAAAATTGAGACGGAAAATGGCGAGAGAGTCGTTTTAATGTACAAAGGAGAAAAGCCGTTTACGCTTGTACAAGAAAAAGCGCAAGTAGCTAAAACAGCAACATCTACAGTTACTGCCGGAGAGCCATTTGATTTAGGTTTTACTGTGGGAGCTTTAACGGATAAAAGTCTATCTTGGACATATAATGGAGTAGACTTTATGCTGGCTTCTGATCAGCTAACACCAGATGAATTGAGTACAGTTGCTAGATCTGTGCAAAGTCAGATGGGAAAATAAGAGAAGCTTACAAGCCTGCATATATGTAGGCTTGTTCTTGCTTAATTTGAATAAAGATCGAGATGAAGTTTGGCTATAGATGTATTATACTAACAGAGGAAAGTACGTTTAGAATGGTTCTGAAAAAAGGAAGTGTCGTAGTAATGGATGCATTTTATAGAGAAACATGGGCAGAAATTGATGTAGAAGCCATTTTTCAAAATGTGAATCATGTAAGAGAACTGATACCGGGGCATAAAACGTTAATGGCCGTAGTGAAGGCGAATGCGTACGGGCATGGAGATAAAGAAGTAGCAGAGATTGCGCTTCAAGCTGGTGCTGATATGCTAGCTGTAGCTTTTTTGGATGAAGCTATTGCTCTTCGGAAAAAAGGGATAAAGGAATCCATTTTAGTATTAGGCGCCGTGCCTACCCTACACATTCAAACTGCATTGGAGTGGGATGTAACGGTCACTGCTTATAGCAAAGCTTGGATTGAAGAAGCGGCGTCCATTCTAGATGAAAACAGTCAGCTGCATATGCATTTAAAAATAGATACAGGCATGGGTCGCTTGGGAGTTAGAACAAAAGAAGAATTACACGAAACGATGAAGATCATCGCTTCTCATTCGGGATTCGTGCTGGATGGAGTGTTTACACACTTTGCAACAGCAGACGAGCTAAACTCGTCTTATTTTGAAGAACAATACACATTCTTTGAAGAAATGGTTCGAATTGTGAAAGAGTATAATTTTACACCTCCGATGATTCACTGTGCAAATAGCGCAGCCTTGCTTCGTCGTCCGAAAGATATCTTTAATGGCGTACGCTTAGGTATCTCTATGTATGGCTTGAGTCCTTCTGAGGAATTAAAAGAAGTCTTGCCAATTCCGTTAAAACAAGCTTTTTCGCTGCACAGCCGTATTGTGCATGTTAAAAAAGTCAAAAAAGGGAGTCATATCAGTTACGGAGCTACTTATGAAGCTAAAGAAGATGAATGGATTGCTACTATTCCAGTAGGATACGCAGACGGCTGGATTCGTAAATTAAGCAATTTTGAAGTATTAGTAGATGGAGTTAAAGTGCCAATTGTTGGTAGAATCTGCATGGATCAATTGATGATTAAATTACCTAAAATGTATAAAATGGGCACAAAAGTAACATTTATTGGAAAACAAAAAGGTGCTGAAATTACAATTGATGAAGTAGCGAAGCATCTTGAAACAATTAATTATGAAATCCCTTGCATGGTTGCAGCAAGGGTTCCGAGGGTTTATACAAGAGATTCGCAGCATATTGATGTTAATAATTATATCTTGCGCTGAATATACATCTTCCTGAGTCAACATAAAAAGTCTGCGAACAAAAGACAATAAAATAATAACTTCCATGCATAAAAGAGGGTATCAATTGACGATAATAGTGTAGAAATTGACAGAATTAACTTTCCATTAAAGCTAATCAATGTTATGATAAGGAAAGATGAGACTATTGGTGTGTGTATTGATGTTGGAGGTGTATGTTTGTGTCTGAAGCGAGCGCAACTACAGAAATCCTAGTAAGATTACCGAAAAATTTAGTATCGGAGCTCGATCTTATGGTTAAACAAGAAAATGGCAACCGAAGTGATTTTATTCACCAAGCAACAAAATTGTACCTTCGTGAGCGAAAAAAACGCCATATTCGCGAATCAATGAGACGTGGATATATGGAGATGGCAAAGATAAACTTAAATATTGCTTCCGAGGCTTTTCTAGCAGAGTATGAAGCTGATCATACTGTGGATCGTTTAGTAAGCGGGGGGTAATGACTTGGTAGTCAAACGTGGCGACGTTTATTTTGCTGACCTATCTCCTGTTGTTGGCTCAGAACAAGGAGGCGTTCGCCCTGTACTTGTCATTCAAAATGATATAGGCAATCGTTTTAGCCCAACTGTTATTGTAGCTGCGATCACTGCTCAAATTCAAAAGGCAAAGTTACCTACGCATGTTGAAATTGATGCAAAGCGCTATGGATTTGAGCGAGATTCAGTTATTTTACTAGAACAAATTCGTACTATTGATAAACAGAGGCTAACAGACAAGATTACCCATTTAGATGATGAAATGATGGACAGAGTGGATGAAGCCTTGCAAATCAGTGTAGGACTTATCGACTTTTAGAATTATACTTCCATTTATACTAAGTTGCTCCTTTATGAGCAACTTTTTTAATTTGACTAGGAATAATCAGTAAACGTATATTGTAATAAGAAACGTTTTAAAAATGATAATATATATATATAGATATAAATGAGTGTATTGACTCACAAGGAGGACCTCATGAATCAAGATTTATTCAATTATATACAAAATCATAAATCAGAAATTTTTGATCGATGGCTAGTGTTAATGAATGATGTGGAAACAGAGCGGATTAAAAATATTGTATCCGAGCAAGTGTACGTAAATGTAAGCTCTGATTTTGTAAATTTACTTTTGGCAAAAGCATTCCGTGATCAGGAAAATTTTGCAGAGGAACTAGAGGAAGTAGTAGGACGAGTCGTGAGTTTAGGATGGCCTCTTGCTTATTTGACACAGGGTGTACGTAACTTGGGTCACGTAGTGGTTGAAGGGTATGTAAACAGTGAACATGTGAAGGCTGACCAAACTCATTCTGAATTATTCTATCGGTTTGATAAGTGGTTAAGCCCTATTTATAACAAAATAGTAGAACAATACTCCAACTCGTGGGAAAATACAGTTATGTTGCAAAAAGTTGCACTTCAAGAATTGTCTGCTCCATTAATACCGGTATTTGATAAAATTACAGTAATGCCGCTTGTGGGAACAATTGACACTGATCGTGCGAAGAAAATTATGGAAAATTTATTGCAAGGTGTCGTAAAGCACCGATCAGAGGTCGTATTAATAGATATTACCGGAGTACCAGTAGTGGATACGATGGTTGCCCATCATATCATTCAAGCTGCTGAAGCCGTACGTTTGGTTGGAGCCAAGTGTTTGTTAGTAGGAATTCGTCCGGAAATTGCTCAGACTATTGTGAACTTAGGTATTAACTTAAACGAAATTATTACGAAAAACTCATTAAAAAAAGGCGTAGAGTTTGCGTTAGAAATGACTGAGCGGAAAATAGTTGATATAGAATCGGAGGAATAAACGTGAGAATACCCATTTTGAAATTGTACGACTATTTATTGGTATCCATTCAATGGGAGCTGGATGATCAAACGGCTATTCAATTCCAAGAAGATTTGCTAAGTAAAATTCATCAAACTGGAGCAAAAGGAGTGGTAATCGATTTAACTTCAATTGATATGATCGATTCATTCATCGCAAAAGTGTTAGGTGACGTGGTTAGCATGTCTAATTTGATGGGGGCTAGAGTAGTATTAACAGGTATCCAGCCTGCAGTAGCTATTACACTTGTTGAGTTAGGGATTGGCCTAAATGATGTTCTTACTGCACTCGATTTAGAAAAAGGTCTTGAGAAACTCCAATCGGAATTGGGGGATTAGTATATGGAATTCCAATCCAGCGTAAAAATCGTAACAGAATGGGACATCGTAGCGGCACGCCAATTAGGTAGAAATGTGTCGAAAGAGCTAGGGTTTGGAACAGTTGACCAAGCTCGTATTACAACCGCCATTTCTGAATTAGCTCGTAATATTTACCTATATGCGGGTAAGGGTCAAATCTATATTGAGAAATTAAATCGTGGAGGAAAAAACGGTCTTCTTGTCGTAGCAACAGATGAAGGGCCAGGTATCCCCGACGTTCGCAAAGTAATGGAGGATGGATACTCAACATCGGGTGGACTAGGAGCTGGGCTTCCTGGGGTAAAACGATTGATGGATGAGTTTGACATCGAAACAAATGTCGGAGAAGGTACTGAGATTAAAGCAGTTAAGTGGCTCCGGTAGGAGGAAATAGATAATGTCTTTTGATAAAGAGATGAGAGATTTATACAAAGATATTTTGGGGAACTATATCCAAACACAAAATGAACAAATTTTGTATCAAGGACAAAAACTAAGTAGAAAATCTTTAGAGAATGAAATATCGCCAGAAGATATTGTGAGCATTCATAAAGAAGTGATTGAAGAAATTTATTCTGATATTCCAGAAAAAGTGCTGCATTCTCTGGACTTTTTACTTGAGGTAATGATTAGCTACGGTCTTGCTCTTCGTGAGCATCAAACATTAAAAAATAAGCAGCGGGAACTTCGTTCTGAGATTGAAGTTGCTGCTAACGTCCAGCAGACGCTGTTGGGGACAAAGGTTCCGGCTAGTTCAACTTTAGAAATTGGTGCGATTAGCGTACCGGCTAAACAGATGAACGGAGATTATTTTCACTTTGTAGAAGAAGAGCACGGTGGGTTAAGTATTGCCATTGCCGATGTGATCGGAAAAGGAATTCCAGCTGCAATGTGTATGTCTATGATCAAATATGCAATGGACAGCTTACCGGACTCAAGAAAAAATCCAAGTTATGTATTAGAGAACTTGAATAATATTGTAGAGCGAAACGTAGATCCAAGTATGTTTATTACGATGTTCTACGGAAGCTATAATCCCGAGACAAACTTATTTGATTATGCTTCTGCAGGGCATGAGCCAGGTTTTTATTATGATGCAAAAGCTGATTCATTTGAAGATTTGGAGGCAAAAGGACTCGTGCTAGGAGTCGATCGCCATGTGAAATATCTTCAGTACGAGCAGCAGCTTTCAAAAGGCGATATGATTGTTCTGTTAACAGATGGCGTAACAGAATGCAGAACTGAAGAAGGATTTATTGAAAGATTGGACATCATAAAATTAATTCGAAAATACATGCATTTGTCTCCTCAAGAAATTGTAGAATCTGTATATAAAGAGCTGGAAAAATTACAGCATTTTCAATTGAGGGATGACTTTACATTGATTATTTTGAAGAGTTTAGTTTAAGTATTCTAAAAAAGGGTACAGAAAAGATAGCACAAAATTAGAGGGGGTCTACTAATACGATGAATTTAAAAATAGATATACAAAAGGACGGTCAAGCATATCGTATTAAGCTGGCTGGAGAGATTGACGCATATACAGCACCTAAGCTAAAAGAAAAGTTCATGGGAATTACTGAACATACTGAACCGGAAATTGTAGTCGATTTAACCGATGTATCATACATGGATAGTACAGGACTAGGTGTATTTATTGCATTGTTAAAAGCCAATAAGAAAAATAACGGCTCTTTGAAATTTGTTGGTGTATCAGAGCGCATCAAGCGCTTATTTGATATTACGGGCCTCACAGACATTTTAAACGTGAATTCACAAGTAGAAGGTGGCGTAAAATGAAACAGCCTTATGACTTTGTTGAGATGAAGATTCCTGCTAAGCCAGACTACGTAGCGATTATTCGACTGACGCTGTCTGGTGTAGCGAACCGGATGGGTTTTTCTTATGATGAAATTGAAGATATGAAAATTGCTGTGAGTGAGGCATGTACGAATGCCGTGCAGCATGCTTACAAGAATGAAGAAAATGGTGAAGTGAGAGTAGGTTTTGGTTTATTTGATGACCGTTTAGAAATCATGGTGGTCGATAAAGGTGAAAGTTTTAATTTTGAAGAGCTTAAGGAACATATAGGACCTTATGAAACATCAAAAGAAGTTGAATTTCTTCCTGAAGGTGGACTTGGTTTATATTTAATTGAAACACTAATGGACGAAGTGAAAATGGTCAATTCAAAAGGTGTAACGCTAATGATGACTAAGTATGTGCAAAGAGAGCAGGTGGAGAGTGATGAAAACACAGTCTCAACCTATGAAATTAACTAAAGAACAGGTTCAGGAACGAATTGAGCGCTTTCAAAAAACGCAGGATGAAGAAGCACAAAGTGATCTAGTAGTACATTACAAGAACCTTGTTGAATCTATTGCACGTCGTTATTCAAAAGGCAGAAGCTTACATGAAGATATTGTGCAGGTAGGGATGCTAGGACTGTTAGGAGCTATTAGAAGGTATGATGCTTCATTTGGAAGAAGCTTTGAATCGTTTGCTGTTCCTACAATCATTGGAGAGATTAAGCGATTTTTACGCGATAAAACTTGGAGTGTTCACGTACCGCGCCGCATCAAAGAATTAGGTCCTAAAATTAAAGCAGCTGTCGAAGAGCTAACAACCCGTTTACAGCGATCTCCTCAAGTGAAAGAAATTGCTGATCATATCGGAGTGACAGAGGAAGAAATTTTAGAAACGATGGAGATGGGGCAAAGTTATCAAGCGTTGTCTGTTGATCATTCCATTGAAGCAGACTCTGATGGAAGTACTGTTACAATCCTTGATTTAGTAGGTGAACAAGAGTCGGGTTATGAGAAAACTGATCAGCGCTTAGTGTTAGAAAAGATTCTTCATGTATTAAGCGATAGAGAAAAAGAAGTGATTCGCTATACATTTATTGAAAATCTGAGTCAAAAAGATGCCGGTGAGAAGTTAGGGATTTCTCAAATGCATGTATCTCGACTGCAAAGAAGAGCTCTTGATAAGCTAAGGACTGCAGCTCGCTCAGATTCTAACGATTCGGAGTATATGTCGTGATGACAGTAGACCCTAATACAAAGTTGATTCAAACTCATATATACCAAGAGCCAAAGCAAGGGAACGTATGTTGTGGAGATAGTTACTATGTCAAAGAAACGGATGACTATTTTCTATGTGCAGTGGCAGATGGATTAGGAAGCGGTGAACAAGCTAGAGCCGCTTCTGTAGCTGTTACGGATGTAGCGAAAGCTCATCATCATCTAGATGTGGATGAAATCATTTCTAAGTGCAACAAAGCTACTCGACATACAAGAGGCGCGGCAGTAGCTATTTTGAAAATTGATAAAAAACATAACGAATTTCATTATACAAATGTAGGTAATATCCGCTTTTATCTGTATTCTCCGGAGGGGAAATTAACGTACCCTCTGCCAATTCAAGGTTTTTTATCAGGGAAAATTCAAAAGTTCCGCACACAAACCTTCCCATATGACTCCGGTTCTAAATTTTTGATTCATACAGATGGCTTAGAATTAAAAGAGATTAAATCTGTTTTTGCTAACTCGATGAATGTAGATCAATTGTCGACACGGCTACAGGCAGCAATTCGATCTCATAATGACGATATTACGTATATCGCTGGTCATCTTCCAACTGCATAGCCTTTCTTTTTAGCTCACATGTGTTATTGCATGTGAGTTTTGTTACAATAGAGACAAAGTTTCATTTAGGTAGGAGGATAAGCTGTGTCTGTTGCAACGAAATTAGATAATCAAATTGTTCAACGTGTAAGTAAAGAGGTGGAGATTTCACAAAAGCAAGTACAAAACGTAATTGCTTTAGTAGAAGACGGTAATACAGTTCCCTTTATTGCTCGATATAGAAAAGAACAAACTGGTGCTTTGGATGAAGTCCAAATCCGGAATATTTTAGATTCCTGGAACTACTTAATGAATTTAGAGGAGCGTAAAGAGGAAGTTCTTCGATTAATTGAAGAGCAAGGGAAATTAACTGAGGAACTGGCTGCTCAAATTCATCAAGCGAAGAAATTGCAGCAAGTAGAAGATTTATACCGCCCTTTTAAGCAAAAACGACGTACAAAAGCAACTGTAGCAAAAGAAAAAGGTCTTGAACCATTAGCAGAGTGGCTACTAAGTTTTCCACGTTCTGACGTGAAGAATGAAGCGCAAACATACATAAATGAAGAAGCGGGAGTTCAATCTTCTGACGAAGCTATTCAGGGAGCCCTAGACATTGTAGCGGAACAAATTTCTGACGAAGCATCTTACCGTCAATGGATTCGTACGACCACTGTAAAAGATGGCATAATTGTTACTTCAGTCAAAGATCCGGAAAAAGATGAAAAAAATATCTATGAAATGTACTACGAATATACAGAAGCGGTAAAGCGAATCGTTCCTCATCGTATCTTAGCTATGAATAGAGGAGAAAAAGACGGTATTTTAAAAGTGAGTATTGATGCGCCTACAGATCGTATTCTTTCATATTTACATAAACAAGTAATCAAAAAAAGGGATTCTTCAGCTGAAAGTTATATCATCTCAGCTATAGAAGATGCTTATAAACGCTTAATAGAACCATCTATTGAACGCGAAATCCGTAAAGAGCTATCAGAAAAAGCGGAAGAAAGAGCCATTCACATCTTTTCTGAAAACTTACGAAAACTTCTTCTCCAGCCTCCATTGAAAGGGAAAGTGGTATTAGGAGTAGATCCAGCTTTTCGAACAGGCTGCAAATTAGCTGTAGTAGATGAAACAGGCAAGGTATTAAAAATTGATGTTATTTATCCACATCCTCCTGTGAGAAAAGCAGCTGAAGCGCAAAATAAATTAAAGAAAATGTTCGCTGAATACCCTATTGAAGTAGTAGCCATTGGAAACGGAACGGCATCTCGCGAAACGGAGCAATTTGTAGCGGATGTTCTTAAAGAAATTGAAAACCCAGTTTATTATTTGATTGTGAATGAAGCGGGAGCAAGCGTATATTCGGCTTCTGATGTTGCTAGAGAGGAATTTCCTGATTTTCAAGTAGAAGAGCGAAGCGCTGTATCGATTGCCAGAAGGCTGCAAGATCCGCTGGCTGAACTTGTGAAAATCGATCCTAAGTCGGTAGGAGTAGGGCAGTATCAGCATGATGTGTCTCAAAAGCAATTAAATGATTCACTGACTTTTATTGTAGAGACAGTAGTAAATCAGGTAGGAGTAAATGCAAACACGGCTTCTGCTTCGCTTCTACAATACGTTGCTGGTCTAAATAAGACAGTTGCTCAAAACATTGTAAAATATCGGGATGAAAACGGAAAATTCTCTAACCGAAAACAGTTGAAGAAAATTCCGCGTCTAGGCGCTAAAACGTATGAGCAGTGTATTGGGTTTTTACGTATTATAGAAGGTGAAGAACCTTTAGACAGAACGGGTATCCATCCTGAAACGTATGGAGACGTTAAAAAGCTTTTAAAGAAGGCGGAAGTGAAAGAGACTGAGCTTGGAACGGAGAAAGTAAAAGAAGCATTAAAACATATTTCTTTACCTGAAATATCAGAAGAACTAAGTATAGGGGAGCTTACTTTAAAAGACATTATAGAAGCGCTCGTAAGACCGGAAAGAGATCCTCGTGATGAACTGCCAAAACCTTTGCTCCGTCAGGATATTTTGAAGTTAGAGGATCTTGCCAAAGGTATTCAGCTTGAAGGTACGGTGCGAAACGTCGTAGACTTCGGAGCGTTCATCGATATAGGAGTTAAGCAAGATGGTCTAGTCCATATTTCTAAATTAACGAATCGGTACGTTAAGCACCCCCTCGATGTCGTTTCAGTAGGAGATTTGGTGAATGTGTGGGTAGAAGACGTAGATATGAAAAAAGGAAGAGTCGCACTGACGATGATTCCGCCTCATCAATAATAAAATTGCCTTTTCAGAAAATCTGAAAAGGCAATTTTATTTGTAAAAAGAAGTGATTTAAGAAGCGGAATTATTTTTTTGATAAAAAAACCAACATTGATTGAGCAATTTTATTTGTGCACGGTCTTTTTCAGAATAAGCGCGCCTCATTTGTTTTTGTAGCCACATTGGCATAAGGACAATCACTCCTTTTCATTTATGATAAGGTGAATAGTGAGTATGTAATGAAGTGTATGCCCAAAGAGCTAGTCAGGTGATTTCATACAGTAGAGGAGTATATAAGATGAATGATAAGGATTTACAAATACTTGTAGAAGAAATTTCATTGAAGCTGTTTCACAAACCATTTCGTCATGAAGCCACTTTTAATTCTCGTTTACGTACGACAGGTGGAAGGTATTTATTACGTACATCTAATATAGAAGTAAACTACAAATACTTTGAACAATATGGCAGACAAGAAATAGTAGAAATTATTAAACATGAGCTCTGTCACTATCATTTGCATATTGAGGGGAAAGGGTATAAGCATGGAGATCAAGACTTTAAAAGGCTAATGAAAGAAGTAGGCGCCCCCCGCTTTTGTCAGGCATTGAAAAAAGAAAGTGATGGAAAGAAAAAAGAGCACATATATGTATGTATGCAGTGTGATCAAAAATATGTTCGAAAAAGAAAAGTGAACACGGTTAAATATGTTTGTGGAAAGTGTAAAGGTAAATTAAAAAAAATGTAGAAGATGCTTGACTAAAATAGATTGATTATGATAAATTAATAAAGCCGTCTCAAATAAACGGCAAAGAAATTACAAAAACTTATTGACATTACATATAATGTCGATTACAATGTAAGAAGTCTGATGAATATTATTCCACAGTAGCTCAGTGGTAGAGCTATCGGCTGTTAACCGATCGGTCGTAGGTTCGAGTCCTACCTGTGGAGCC
>NZ_JBHZOX010000015.1:0-51106 GCF_042787905.1 Priestia sp. YIM B13551 | reverse complement strand
AAAAATAAAAATTAACGTTGACGTTTGTCGCTTTGTTCAGTTTTCAAAGTTCAACCGCCGCTCTTAAGCGACTTTATTATCTTATCAAGCTATCAACGTAATGTCAACAACTTTTTAAAATTCTTTTTTCAGCTTCGTTGTTACGATTATGTCTCAACGACGCTTTATAATAATATAACGCTTTGCATATAAAGTCAATATGTTTCAAGAAGAAAAATGATTTTTTTCTCTTATTTAACTTCTTCCCTTACTGAGAAGTAATTAAACGTAAATAAACTAAATTTTCTAATTTTTTATCTATACTCTATATTAAAAAAGAAGCCCTTCACAAAAAGAGCTTCTTGCTTATCTTACTGATTAAGGTAAATAACGACGTGCACCTGCATACTCTTCAATATATCCCTTCGTGTTTAAAGGAATAATCTCTACTGTCCGCTCGGAGTTCGGCGAATGAATCATCATGCCATCTCCCGCATACATTGCTACATGGTGGACGCTTCCTTTTCCTTGGTTATAGGCAAAGAACAATAAGTCTCCAGGTTGAAGGTTGTTCATATCTACTGGTTTCCCTGCTCGAGACTGTGGCCCTGAGTCACGTGGAATCGTAATACCATGGGATTGGTACATCGTAAACGTAAATCCAGAGCAGTCAAATCCAAAACCGCTCATGCCAGCCCATAAATATGGAAGATTTAAAAATGCCTTTCCACTTTCAACAAGCTCCGTGCCAGTTGGTACAGGAATATCTTTTTGAGACGCGTAGATTTTTCCTGCTTTTGTAGAAATCCATGCTGTCTTTCCATTTGGTTTTAATACTTTATATGCACTCTTTGATTTTGCCAAAAGAGGTAAGCGCGTATTATAGCTAACTTCAATACCTTTCTTTTTTAAAGAAGGCGAATGATATAAATAAGTAGTCGGAGCCGTCACCATTACAAAAGGCTTCTTTGCATACTGTTCGTACCTTTTGCTATAGGTTAATTGTTTGGTAGGCATCCATCCGGGATATCCTAATTCATTTCGAGAAGTAGGCTGTCCGTCTACAGCTACTTTGACCCAGTCTCCTTGTTCGTCTAAAACCGTTACTTTGTTTCCATATAACGCTTGTGTCTCAAGCATCCCATCGCTAGATAACTGCTGCTTCTGTTTCAAATTCATCGATGTGGTCCACTTTTTCATATCTACAGGATTAGTAGCTGACGGAGCGTCCACTTCACGCAAGATGTTTGGTGCTGTCCACAGAGTAGCTGCTGCGACATCTATATAAGCAGTTTCTTTTTCTTCAGAAGCATGAACAGCAGGAACTGCACTGACCCCAAATGTAGCTAAAATAACTGTTGTTGCCGTCAAAAGCCAACGTTTTATATTCATCGTCTCTCTCCTTCTACTATATTACTATCCTTTTATTTTGAGATAGGAACGGTGATTTCTCCTATTCCAGGAAGATCTGATAAGAAAACCTCTTGACCGCTGTACTTTAACACATCCAGTTCAGTTGAAAGCCAAAGAGGAGCATCTAAGTCAAAATACGTGATATTCGGATGAGCGGCTGCCAGATGAGCAGCTGCTCCCACGGAAAGTGAGGGTTCCATCATGCTTCCAATCATACATGCAACACCGTTCGCCTCAGCAATACTTGCGATTTTTCTTGCTTCATTAATTCCTCCGCACTTCATTAACTTAATATTCAAAAGATCCACGTACCGCCCGCTTACAAGCCTTAATGCATCTTTGGCAGAAAATAGACTCTCATCTGCCATAATGGGTACGTTTACTCGTTCAGTCACAAACTTTAACCCTTCCCAATCATGAGCAGGGACAGGTTGTTCTACCAATTCAATACCAAAGTTGAGAGTTTCCATTTCATTAATTAATTGCACTGCTTGTTTTGGAGTCCATCCTTGATTTGCATCCAAACGAAGTTTTACATGATCCGGAATGACAGATCGAATATGTTTAATACGTTCAAGGTCTAGCTCAGGAATTGAACCTACCTTTACTTTTAAAATGTCAAATCCGTCCGCTGCACTTTTTTGTGCGTCTTCAGCCATTTTCTCAGGTGTATCAACACTTATCGTCATACACGTAGAGATAGGCTGCTTATCGCCCAAGAAAGCATATAAAGGAATGTTGAGAAACTTTGTATAAGCATCATGCAAAGCGATATCAGCAGCCGCTTTAGCACTTGAATTGTGAATACAGCAGCTTTGAATTTTTTTTAAGAGTTTTTGAAACTGACGTATATCCTCCCCTATTAGCGCTAGTTTAATAGGTCCTTGAAGTGCAGCTTGAATGCCTTCTAAAGAATCGCCTGTAATAACATATGTTGGCGAAGCCGCTCCTTTTCCTTTTATTCCGTTTTCTAACTGAATCTCTACACTTATACTGTCTATCTCTGTTGCTGTTCGAAGCGCTGTTTTAAACGGAACGAGCAGTGGAACGGTTTGATGCTTTACAGTTATGTCTTTAATTATCATTTCAATCGCTTCCTTTCGATTCAGCACAAATATTCTTTCATACGTATTTTTGGTTTATTCTTAAATCGCCCCTAAAATTTTGGCGATCATCATACCAAAATAAGTACCTAAGAAGGAACCCATCAGAGCCATAATGACTCCTACCGGAATCAGTGCACGGTTATAAGCAGCTGCAAGCATTGGAGCAGACGCCATTCCACCAATATTAGCTAAACTTGCTACTCCGAGCGTAAATAAATCATATTTAAATAGTTTAGCTAGCAACAGCATGATCACTAAGTGCACGAACATAATGAGAAAACCAGATACTAAGTAAATAGGAGCCTGAGCTAAATTTGAAAAATCTGATTGAGAAGCAATTAACGCTACAACGATGTATAACATAACGTTTGATACATCGAGCGTACCTGGAATTTTTGCCGCTGGGGTTACAGCAAGCACTAGACCAACGACAGAAGCAATCATAATCGTCCAGCTCGTTGCATTAATAACCGCTCCCACTTCAGGCAAACGCCCTCCGATAAATGTAGAAAATGCCGAAACGAACAAACCTAGACCAAGTAAATAAAGAAGATGCTGAAACTGAGGGCCTTCTTTTTCGCTTTCAGAAGTTGCTGCGACTTCATCTATACTATTCTCAATAAAGCTGACGTCTGCTTTTGTCCATTTATTAAATTTAGATGCAAATGGTACAAGCCAAAACATAAACATAACCCATACGGCATAGTTAATCGTATCCATCATAAGAGCGTAGCCAAATATATTTTCTGGAACATCCAAAATCCCTTGGAGAGCAACCATGTTAGCTGATCCTCCGGTCCAACTTCCTGATAAAGCACCAAAAGCTTTCCACGTATCCTCTACATAGAAATTCTTAAAGATGGCATAGACGAGGATAAAACCTACCATTATGCTAAAAACCGCGACGATGAATCCTCCCAGCATTCTTGGACCAAGTTTAATTACACTTCGAACATCACACTTTAACAGCATAAGCATCAGCATGGCCGGAAGCAGTGCATTTTTAACACCCGTATACATGGCGACATTTGATTCGCTATCCCCAAATAACCCTGCCGTTTGCATAAGAGCAGCTCCTATATAAATAAGTACAATACCCGGGATAAATTTGAAAAATCGATTGGCTTTAAATCTTTTTTCAATCCCTACCATGAGCGCAGCAAAGGCAGTTAACACACTCACATACATAAATCCATCTTGAATCATTTATTCTTCCCCCTTCATCTCCACGAAAATATTTTTATACAAAACAAAATCCAGCCCAACGTTTGAAAACGTCAGGCTGGATTTCGTCTAGGTCTATGTAGACAAAGCAGCTGTTATTTGCTGATATTTTTTCTGTGCATCATGAAACGCTACCACCAGCGCTTTTTGGGAAGACCCGAAGTAGCGGCTGTTAATTTCGTCTGTAAGGGTGGGATCACTTATGTGACGTCCAATAAAAATCGATTGAACAAATCGAACGGTCAACTCAATCGTCGCTGAGCATTCCACATCAACAATTTTCCCATTTGTTTTATCAACTACCAACCCTAAAAAATACTGATTGAACTTTTTAGTAATCGGATTGCTTTGAGGAGCTTTGGCATCTCCAATAATGTAGATAGTATCTTGATCATACATGAGTTTTTATTCCTCCTAAAAGAGATAACAGACGATGCTAGGGACCGGCAAATGAACGTTTGCGGAGCTACGCAACATGTATTCGCTTTCATAAGGAACATTATAATCTATTCTCAATATATCATCTATAAAACAATTTCACAATATAAATTTTATACTATTCAGAATAGAATAAAATTTTTTACAAAAAAAGATTAAGACATAACGAACTTAATCCAACCTAAAGACGAACAAATGGGATACATGAGCTGAACCGCTTGTTACACCGCAGTTGATTTCCATGCAAGACCTCGCTTTCCGCGGGCGGCCGCTGAGCCTCCTCGTCGCTTCCGCTCCTGCGGAGTCTCACCTGTTCCGCTTTTTCCGCAGGAATTTTCGTCTTGCCCTCCAATCAACTGCTAGAAGGAACAAAACAGATGAAACTTACGTTCACCACAACAAAAAACGAACCACTAATCAAACATGTTGATCAAGGGTTCGTTTTTCACTGTGGGTCAAGTACTTTTGTCCCGGCTTCTTTCTACGTCATCCTTTGAACATTGTAGAGGAAAAACGGTTAGGGTAATCTGTCATCACTACTTTTACTGAAGCCTGCTGGAGCTTCAAAAAGTCATTCATTTCATTAATTGTATATACCCGTAAGTCTAATCCCTCTTGCTTTGCTTTTTTCCCGTATGAAGAAAGAGCAAACGACATATCACAGTGTAGGTGCGCTCCTATCGATTTTGCTTTTCCAATCGCATCTTCGCTCACCCCTTCAAATAAAAAACCTGTTGGTATATATGAATGGAGAGATCTCACTTTAGCCAAGCTATCATAGTTAAAAGATGACAAAATAACTTGATCTTCTAAATTAAACTCATCAATTAGACGAAGAACCTTTTCTTCAAGTTTTGGATAGTAAATTTGGTCATTTTTTAATTCAATATTCAGGGTCAATTTTGCCTTTTTGTCCATCATCCACTCAAACACTTCTATTAAAGCAGGAATTGATTGGTTAGAAAAACGAGAATCATACCAGCTTCCAGCATCGAATAAACGAAGCTGTTTATATGAAAACTCTTGAACATACCCCATTCCGTTCGTTGTTCTATCAATTCGCTCATCGTGAATAACTACTATTTCCCCGTCTTTTGTTAATTGTACATCCAATTCAATACCTGCAACCCGCATTTTTCTAGCTTCTTCAAATGCAATCATTGTATTTTCAGGATACCGTCCACTAAAGCCGCGATGCGCATAAAGATTAATTGAAGTGTTCATTGTCTTCCATCTCCCCTAACTAGTTATTCACTAAATAAAAAGCTCGTCCTCAAAATAACTTGAAAGACGAGCTTCGTAATCATAGGTTATTTTTGATTCCCTACTTCTAATGCTCTATTTGTTTCTTTTGCAGCTTGATCAAGTGCTTCTTTCGGCTTTACTCCCTGGTACAGGCTTTCCATTCCTGTTACTACCTTTTGACGTGATTCCGGAAATACCGAAATTAAAGCGCCTTGTGTTGCGGGAGTTGATTTAGTTTTATGCAGCTGATCAACCGTCACTTTTAGTTGAGGATATTTTTTCCATTCTTTCTTTACAATTTCTTGATCATATGCTTTAGGATTAACCGCAAAATAGCCACTTTCCACGTGCCATTTTGCCTGAACTTCTGGTGTTGCTAAATATTTCATGAAGTCCCACGCCGCTTTGGATGTTTCATCACTAATTCCTTTAGACATCCATAAAGATGCTCCCCCGATAGCTACTCCTTGGCGATCCTCTTCCTTTGGCACAGGAAGATCTGATACGCCTACTTCAAATGGAGCATTGTCTACTAATGTTTTAATACCTGCTGATGAGTCCAGGAACATTGCAATTTTTTTAGATTGAAATGCTGCGCGCATATCATCCCAGTTTTGTCCTACATTGTAGAATGTACCTTCTTTATACATATCATTGATTAAATTAAATGCGTTTTGTCCTTCTTTTCCATTAAATACTGCCTTCTCAGCATCACCTTTACGGCCGTTTTCGTGATCTACATACAAGCCGCCTTGAGAAGCAACTAGCTCTTCAAAAAACCATCCGTAATTTAGAATTGAAAAACCGTATTGCGATGTTTTATTTCCTTGTTTTTCTGTTAACTTCTTTGCAGCTGCCTTTAATTCATCATACGTTTTTGGAGGATTTTCAGGATCTAACCCTGCTTTTTTAAAAGCATCTTTATTGTAAACAAGAACAGGTGTTGAAGAGTTAAATGGCATTGAATATTGCTTTCCATCTACTTGGTAATAGCTTGAAATGTTCTTCTCCCACTGTGAAGTATCATAGTGGTCTTGATCGATAAACTTTTGAACAGGCTGAATCTTACCGCTGTCTATCATGAATTTCGTTCCTACTTCGAACGTTTGCATAATAGCGGGTGCATCCTTTGTTCCTGCTACTGTATTAAATTTTGTTTGTGCTTCCTCATACGTTCCTTGGAAAACAGGTTTTACTTCGACTTTGTCCTGAGATTTATTGTACTCATCGACAATTTTATTGAGTGATTTTTCAAGGTCACCGCTCATAGCGTGCCAAAATACGACTTCTATTTTACCTGATGCTGTTTTTTTTGTTTCTTGCGCTTCCGAAGAACCAGTTGAATTTGAGCAAGCACCTAGAATAACTAGCAAGCATGCCGTTACGATAGCCAATATCTTTTTCATCACATTCACTCTCCTATTTAATTGCACCTTGGGTTAATCCTTTTTGAAGACGTTTTTGACCTAGGAATAATAGTAATAATGTCGGTAAGATAACAACAACGACAGCGGCCATAACCACTCCCCAATCAGTTGAAATCTCTTGTGTTTGCATTTGTTTTAAACCAATCTGAACGGTACGAACATCCTCTGTATTTGTCACTAATAGTGGCCATAAATACATATTCCATGTTGTTAAAAAGCTATATACGCCAAGCGTAACTAAGCTTGTTTTAGACACAGGAAGCACCACGTTCCAAAAGAAACGGAAGCGACTGATCCCTGCGACTTGAGAAGCTTCATATAACTCATTCGGAATGGTTTTAAACTGTTGGCGCAATAAAAAGGTTCCAAATGCTAAGGCGAAAAAAGGAATTGTTAATCCTAAATAGTTATTAATCCACCCTAGCTTTTGCGCTGTTAAAAAGTTAGGAACCATCGTTGCTTCCCATGGAATCATCATCGTAGAAATAAAGAGAAAGAAAATAGCATCTCTTCCTTTAAATTTAATAAATACAAATGCAAAAGCTGCCAAACTTGAAACTAACAGCTGCCCAGCCATGACGAAGATAGATACAGCAAAACTGTTAATTAAATAATGAAGCAGCGGAACTTTTTCAAAAGCATCCCGATAATTTTCAAGTGAAAAAGATGACGGCCAAATCTTTCCTTCCAACACTTCCGCTCCACTCATAAAACTAATGGAAAAAGCGTATAGGATAGGAAACATCAATACTAAAGTAGCTGCAATGAGCAGCAAGTAAGTTGTCCATTTTCTCGTGATGCTCATTGATAATGTACCTTCCTTTCTCCAAGCTTAAATTGAAGAGCCGTAACCAGTAGAATACAGAAAAACAAGATTGTAGCTTGAGCGCTTGCAGAACCAACATTATAGTTCACAAATGCATCTTTGTAGATTGAATAAACAATGACATTCGTAGAATCTGTAGGTCCGCCTTTTGTTAAAATGTCAATTTGTCCGAACGTTTGAAACGCGTTAATAAAAGAAACGGTAATGATAAAAAACAGCGTTGGCGAAAGCATAGGAAGCGTAATTTTACGGAGCTGATACCAATAGCTAACTCCAGCAATACGCGCGTTTTCATACAGCTTTTCATCAATATTTTGCAAACCGCCAAGTAAGATTAAAAAAGTAAATCCAATGTTCATCCAAATCGTAGAGATAGACACAGCAATCAGCGCATACTTAGGATCTAATAACCACTGCACATCATGAATGCCTACAAGATTTAATACTTTATTGATAGCACCGATTGTTGGGTTATACATAAACATCCAAATTACAGAAGAAGCCGCTACGCTCATTCCCATCGTAGATGAAAACATTGTTCTGAAAAAACCAATTCCTTTTAGCTTTTCATTTGCGATTAGCGCTAGGAATAAGGCAATAATTAAACCTATAGGCACCGTGTAGAGTACAAATAAAAAAGTGGCTTTCATACTTTGTAAAAAGTTTGGATCTGTAAATAGATATGAGAAATTTTGTAATCCTACAAATTTCAAGGGATTTCCCTGTGTGTCTGTAATAAAAAGACTTAAATATAAGGTCTTAATCATTGGGTAGAAAAGAAATACACCAAATAACAATAATGATGGCAGCAAGTAAGATAATCCTACCAATAGGTTAGGCATTGACTTCTTTTCTTTTGGATTTGATGAAACAGAAACAGGCGAGTTTGCTGTTTTGGTAACAGCACTCATACAAATGCCCCCTTTACAGTTAAATCTTCCGTTGATGGTTCATAGTGCAAGCATGAACCTGTATCGTTATCAAATAAAAACAGATGTTTTGGATCGATAAAAATAGGGACGCGCTCTCCCACTTTTATATTCCATTGACCGTTCCACTTAGCCATCCACTGCTTGTCTCCCATATGAAATGTAAGCAGTGTTTCCGTGCCTAGAATTTCTACATTATCTACTTCCACAATAAAACTCGTATTATCGTTTGTCGCAAGCTGTATATGCTCAGGTCTCACTCCAACCACAACTTCTTTTTTACCGTTAAGGTTACTGTGTGGTGTACTCATAGAAATAGCTCTTCTATCTTCAAAAACTAGTAAGTTATTTTCTATAGAAACGTTTGATAAATTCATAGGGGGAGAACCTATAAAAGATGCTACAAACGTGTTCTTTGGTGCATTGTAAATATCAAGCGGACGTCCAATTTGTTGAATATTTCCTCCATTTAAAATCATCATTCGATCTGCCATCGTCATCGCCTCTGTTTGATCGTGCGTGACATAAATCATCGTAATACCTAACTTACGCTGAATCTGGCGAATTTCTGACCTCATCTTCGCGCGCAGCTTCGCATCTAAGTTTGATAACGGCTCATCCATCAAGCAAATAGGCGAATGAGTAACAATAGCACGCGCAAGCGCTACACGCTGACGCTGTCCTCCCGAAAGCTGTCTAGGCTTTCTCTTTAGATATTCACTTAAACCAAGCATCTCTGCTGCTTCCCTGCAGCGCTTTTGCTGTTCTTGCTTTGAAATCTTCTTTGTATGCAGGCCAAAAAGAATATTTTGTTCTACTGTCAAATGCGGATATAAAGCATAGTTTTGAAACACCATGGACAGATCGCGCTGACTTGGAAGCAGTTTATTTGCTTTTACATCTCCAATTAGCAGTTCTCCCTGCGTGACTTCTTCTAATCCCGCAATCATTCGCAGCATTGTACTTTTTCCACATCCTGAAGGACCTACTAATACGAAGAATTCTCCAGGTTCAATTGTGACGTTAATATCTTGAATGACATTTGTTTTTTGATCGTATGACTTTCCAATGTTAACTAGCTCTACTTTTTTCATTAAAAACGCTCCTTTCTCGCTCATTCATATTTTTTCCACAGCCATGATTTCCCTGTAGAAAATGCCGTAGCCCCAGCTTTTAAAGCAGCTTGGATATGGCTTTCATTTTGAATGAGTCCACCTGTAATAATAGGGATACTTGTTTTTTTAACGATTTTCTCTATCATCTCCGGAATTAATCCTGGCATTAGTTCTAATGCATCCGGTTTAATATCTTGAACGGTTTTTAACCCTTGTGCTACTGCGTCTGTATCCACTAAAAACAGCCGCTGAATAGCAACCAGACCCTCCTGCTTTGCGTAATTAATGAGTGAACTTTTAGTGGTTACGATACCTGTAGGCTTTACAAACTTAGCAAGAAATTTAAGCCCTTCCCGGTCATAGCTAATTCCCGGAATTTTTTCAATGTGTAAGAAAACCATTCGATTATGCTGTTTGAGTAAATCTACGTAGCGTTTAATTACACTAATGTTGCCCGTTAATAAAAAAGCGGCCTGGATCTCTGTTTCTAAAAATTGCTCTAAATTTTTCGGACTTTTAATGGATGCAATTAAACGGTCTTGCCCAAGCTGTTGTAAGAAATCGGCTTCCTTATTCAAAACGATGCATTCCTTTCATTTATAAAAAAACCACAAAAAACGCATAGGATGTTGATATAGACCTATTGTTTTTTGTGGTTTCTCAATTTCATAACCTTAGTCACTATTCACTTATCGTTCACATGTTTTATAATAATGGTTATTTATGAAGGAAATATAAAGAAGCTGTTGAGTTTTGTAAAAAAACCGTTTAGTTCCTGTAAATTGCCTAAAAATCAAAAAACCGTTGATTTCTCAACGGCTTTACAGTGCACATTCTTCAATTTCAAATCCTAAATCTTCAATTAAACCCCAGTCAGCTGTAGGTTCTTGACCTTGAGTCGTTAAATAATCACCTACAAAAATTGAGTTTGCAGCAAACAAACCAAGCGGCTGAAGTGATCTGAGGTTGACTTCTCTGCCTCCTGAAATTCGAATTTCTTTGGTTGGATTTACAAAACGCATCATCGCTAACAGCTTTAAGCATTGCATTGGCTTTAACGCCTTTTTGTCTTCTAGAGGCGTTCCTGGAACGGCAACAAGAAAGTTGCATGGAATAGAATCTGCATCTAACTTTTTAATTTGAAAAGCTAATTCAACGGCTTGTTCATTTGTCTCGCCCATTCCAAAAATCGCACCGGAACAAGGTGACAAACCTGCTTTTTTAGATGTAGTAACCGTATCAACTCGATCTTCATAGCCATGCGTAGAACAAATATTGTCATAGTTATCAGCGTGAGTATTTAAATTATGATTATAGCGATGAACACCCGCCTCGACTAGTTCGTGTGCTTGATCATCTGTTAAAAACCCTAGACAGGCACAGATTTTCAAGTCTGTCTTTTGACGGATTTCTTTTACCGCTCCCACTACGTGCGCTACTTCTTTATCAGTAGGGCGGCGGCCTGACGCCACGATACAATATGTACCTGCTTTTCTTTTTTGAGCTTCAAAAGCACCTTCTACAATTTTCTCTTTTGTTAACCACGCATACTTATCAATCGGCGCTTCTGATACAATCGACTGCGAACAATATCCACAGTCTTCTGGACATAAACCTGATTTAGTATTAATAATCATATTAAGCTTTACTTTTTTTCCATAATGATGATGACGAATTAAGTACGCGGCATTCATGACCTCTAACACTTCTTCATCCGGTACATGAAGAAGTTGAAGCGCTTCGTTATATGTAATTTCTTTCCCTTTAATAATAGACCGAGCAAGTGCTTTCCAATCTCTTAAACTTGTGGTTTCCATCGATTCCCCTCCACTTTAGTAAACTAAAAAAATATAAAGTTAACAATTATAACTAAAAGTTACCATTACTTCTCCTTTTATGTCAACACTGTATAAATAATAGTTAACTCAAAAAGCCACTTCTATGATATAGAAGTGGCTTTTTGCTTATTGCGCTTGCAGTGTGTAAATAACCGATACAAAGTCTCCAGATTTTTCATCGTATGCTTCAACACCCGAATACTCATGAGTTAGAGCAATACCTGCGTACATGAGCTCATCTCCATAAGCGGTTTGATCTGTTTCCATCACTGTATATTCATAATCAGGTTGAAGCCCTTTTAGCTCAATGCGTTCGTAAGAAGGATTTGGTCTAGCTAATACTTGATAATAACCGATGATTGCCTGTTTTTGATCGGATGAAACAACCATCCAGCTCGTCACATTTCCATCTTGTTCAAACGGACTTTTTAAACGATAGAATATGCCATTTTGAATAAGAGATCGGTGTTTTTTATAATACTGAATTTGTTGTTTTACGGTTTCTTTTTCATCTTCTGTCATCAGCGTAACATCTAACTCATAACCAAATGCGCCAAAATACGCAACGTCTCCTCTTGTTTCTAGACTTGTTACTCTGCGTACTTGATGATTTGGTACGGCTGATACGTGTGCTCCCATTGAACTGATTGGATAGGCAAAAGACGTGCCGTACTGAATTTTTAGACGTTCAATCGCATCCGTGTTATCGCTCGTCCAAGCTTGAGGAGCATAATAAAGCATTCCCGGATCAAATCTAGCGCCCCCGCTTGCACATGATTCAAATAAAATATCCGGAAACTTCCTTGTTAGTCGCTCATACAAATCATACACACCTAAAATATAGCGATGTACTACTTCAAACTGACGGTTCGCGGGCAACCCAACAGATCCAACCTCCGTTATATTTCGATTCATATCCCATTTTATATAAGAGATAGGCGCTTCACTTAAAATAGCTTCCATTCGTTCATAGATATAATTCACTACTTCTTCTCGTGAAAAATCAAGCACATATTGATTTCGTCCATGAGACTGATGACGATTTGGCACATGAATCAACCAATCTGGATGCTTTTCATACAAGTTGCTTTGCTTTGAAATCATTTCAGGTTCAAACCATAACCCAAAGTCCATACCTAAATCCGTTACTTTTTGAGCCAATGACTTCATACCGCCCGGAAGCTTATTTTCATCTACAAACCAATCTCCAAGAGAAGTTGTATCATCGTTACGTTTACCGAACCAGCCGTCATCCAATACAAAAAGTTCAACGCCTAGCTTTTGCGCTTCTTTGGCAATATGTACAATTTTCTCTTCTTTAAAATCAAAATACGTCGCTTCCCAGTTATTAATTAAAACTGGCCGCTCCAAATCCCGCCATTTTCCTCTAGCAAGACGCTTGCGATAAAGCTCGTGATACTCTTGGCTAAGGCCGTTTAGCCCGCTATTTGAATAAGCCAGTACTAGTTCTGGTGATTGAAAAGTTTGTCCACTTTCTAGTCGCCACTGAAAATCAAAAGGATGAATGCCCATCGTTATTCTTGATACATTGTAATGATCTACTTCCACTTGTCCAAGAAAGTTTCCGCTGTATACAAGACTAAAACCATACGCTTCTCCACTGTGTTCAGTTGCATCTGGGTTCTTTAAAATTAAAAATGGGTTTTGCTGACTGCTGCTTGTACCTCTCGCACTAGAAATACTTTGAATACCAGGCTGAAGCATTCGTGTTTTCACGTGTCTTTCTCGAATCCACGCACCGGAAAGCTGAACCATCTCATAATTTGATGTAGGCAAATCAATGCTGCCGCTCATGATACGCAAAATATCGACTGCTTCTTCCCCTCTATGCTCAAATCGTGCGTGACGCGTAATAATATTTCGGTCTTCGTAAACGGTATACGTTAAAATAAGTGATGCATTGAGCAATTTATCAATCAGTTCAACTTCTACACTTGTGGCTTCACTCTCTTCTTCTACATATGTAGCAGGTAAGCCGTTTAATGGCTTCTTGCCTTTGTAAATTTTATGGTTATCGTATTCAAAATTTGTGATTCGGCTTCCGTTTTGCTGAAGAAGTTGATAGGCTGGCTCTCTGAAGTCTGTTGTTCCATAAGAAGGATACTCTTGTTTGATTGTTTCAAGAGAAAATGCTAGTTCTCCTTCATATACCGAAGCGCTAGCTCCTCTTGTTTCTACACGTAAAAAATGCTGAAAAGATGAACGGTGCTTAAGCTTTTTTCCATAGTACAAGTGACCGAGCTGCCCGTTTCTCAACACTGAAAAGATATAACTTACATCGCGTCCCTGCAGGTGAAATTCCTTTGTACGTTCATTAAATAAGATTCCCACTTTATCCCTCTCCTTACCATCGAATATCTAACGAGACATTTCCTTTTTCATCTATTGCCGTTGCATGCTCAAAAGCAGATGCTAGATTAATCTCTTTTCTCTCATACCATTTCGCTAAATCTTTGAATAACTCTTCTGTTTCAACCATTCTTGTGTCTACTCGCAGTTCAGTTTCATAGCTATGAAGAGACCAAGTGCTTTCACTAAATAAAGTCATTTCTACATCTAGACACATTTCTTTCCAATTGGGGGCACACAGAATAGGATGACGTATGTCTGAACATGCAATGGTGTAGCGGTTAGAACCATTCTTATTCATAAAACAATGAACAAAAGAGGCACTCACATCGCCCTTACTAGTTTGTAAAGATTTATATAGTTGGATATCTAACAACGGAACGCTCCATTTTAATTTCATTTTTGGAAGAATTCTTTTTTTAACCGACTTGACCGTTAATTTAATAAAATAAACACCATCTTTTTTTGTTTCATCCAATACGACATGCACACCTGGTTCCTTGTTTATCTCCAAGTTTATATAGGGTGTAGCAATCACTTCCTTCATCTCCTTTACCATCATTCTTAACTTTGTATACCGACAAAAATGTAACCGCATTCAAAAATTTGTTTTCGTATTTATTACAAGTAGATCACCCTAAACGAAGCTTTTTTACTTTCTTTCATTTTATGTAAAATACTTTCTAGACTCAATGGTAAAAATCAAAGTGAAAAAAAGCATTTTTTTGCTTTATCTAGTAATCAATTAAACGCTCTTTATCTCTCAGCGCGCAATTTTCTCTTCTTTTTTAAAAAAAGATGACAAACCTAATAATATAGTATAATAATAAATAATGCAGAATGATTATACATAGAAAGGATGACAAATATGAATCATGAACCTTCTCTTCTTAAACAACTAAAATTATGGCATATCGTCGTGATAGGCTTAGGCTACATGGCACCTATGGCCGTTTTTGATACATTTGGCATTGTAACAGAATCAACAGATGGACATGTTTCAGGCGCTTATGCATTCACGTTGATTGCTATTTTATTTACAGCCATTAGTTACGGAAAAATGGTAAAAGCTTTTCCGGGAGCTGGTTCCTCTTATACATATGCACAGCAAGTACTGAATCCAAGCATTGGTTTTTTGGTAGGATGGACGGCTCTTCTTGATTATCTATTTCTGCCAATGATCAATGCACTTTTGACAAATATTTACCTAAGCTCTCTGTTTCCAGGTGTTCCAAAGGCCGTATGGATTATCAGCTTTGTTGTCATCATGACCATAATGAATATTTTTAGCGTTCATTTAACCGTTTCTTTTGGTACGCTATTAGTTGCTTTTCAAATTTTAGTCGCTATTATCTTTATTATTTTAAGTGCTACAACTCAAGGCCAAGAGCTATCATTTAAACCGTTTATAAGTGAATCGGCCTCTATATCTCTGTTATTAAACGGAGCAGCTATTTTATGCTTTTCTTTTTTAGGATTTGATGCTGTAACCACCATGGCCGAAGAAACACTTAAGCCTGAGAAAACCATTCCTAAAGGGATTCTCATTATTGCATGTACGGGAGGCGCCTTATTTATCACAGTTTCTTACTTTGCTCAGCTCCTTTTCCCTTCAGCCTCTTTGTTTCATGATTTAGAAGGTGCATCAGCGGAAATTGCTTATAAAATTGGCGGCCAGCTTTTTAAATCTATTTTTGTAGCAGCGGCCTTGACTTCAACTATTGCTTCTGGACTTGCCTCACATATGAGTGCATCAAGACTTCTCTATGCAATTGGGAAAGATGGTTATCTGCCTCGGAGAATTTTTGGCTATATTCACCCTAAAACAAAGACGCCTGTTTGGAACGTGGTGATTATTGGTGGCCTCTCCTTAATTTCACTAGGTCTGTCTCTTGAAAAAGCTACCTCTTTAATTAATTTTGGTGCTTTAATTGCGTTCAGTTCAGTGAACATAGCGGTTTTTATCCATTATTTTATTCATCAAAACAAACGATCTCTTAGTGGATATATTTCATATGTACTTATGCCTTTACTTGGCAGTTTATTTTTATTTTTTATGTGGCTTAACTTAGAAATAACATCCTTATTTATCGGTATTGTATGGAGTGTAATCGGAATTATTTATTTACTGATTGCCAGACGAAAAAATACTATTACCATTCCTACTTTTCATTTTGATTAAGGAACTAGACTTAGCACACCTCGACATATTTCCCCAGAAATAATGTCGAAAAAAAGTAATTCAGATATAAGCAAATCAATCCCATCTAAACACGAACAAAAAGGTAAACGATCTAGTATGAATCACTCGTTACACCGCTGTTGATTTCCGTGCAAGGCTTCGCTTTCCGCGGGCGGCCGTTGAGCCTCCTCGTCGCTTGCGCTCCTGCGGGGTCTCATCTGTTCCGCTTTTCCACAGGAGTCTTCGCCTTGCCCTCCAATCAACAGCTAGAAGCAACTAAACACATGAAAGCTACATTTACTATACCAATGAAAAAATCCGAACGTATTTGATTCTCAACCAAGAATCAAACTCGTTCGGATCTTTCTTCAACTAAAATACTTTTGTACCAGTCTCTTTTTATTGTTGCGATTGTGAGACTTTTTCCAAAATACGTCTTTTACGGTAAAGCATCATTCCAACTTCGCCTATATCATTAATCGCTTGTTTGTTAATATAAGCCCCGAATACCATTCCTGCTATAGGAATCATTTGAAACAGCTTTTTCCATCCCAAGTTGTCCCTGTAGGTTAGAAACACTTCTCTCCACCCTTGCAGCTGCTGCAAGCTCTGCGTTCGATTGCCGCTTGCTAATTCTTCTAAAATCGCACGCTTTCCTACAATATCAGAGGATGAAAACTGCATGCATTTGACCATGAAAATGCGTTCCTCTTGCTCAGTGGGATCGTAACCATAAGAAACAGCCACTTCTTGCAGTGTCTTAAGTGTAAGTCCCAATACAAAAGGAATATCAATCGCCAGTGTAAAAATCCCGCCTACCCCGGTTGTAGCTCCTTGCAGCTGTGCATTCTTTTTTCGGACTTCAATAAAATACTCCGCCAATCCATCCATTTCTTGCAGAGATAAATGCTGAATATCCTCTATTGAAAGCTGCTTCTTTTCTTGTAATTGAGCTGATGCTTTTTCTAGCGTGGCAGACGTATTAGCTAAATACTGGCCTCCATTATCAACATACTTAGCAATTTCATCTAATAATTTTTCTATTTTTTGATGAATGAACTTTGGCGTTACTTTATCTAAAGCTGAAAAAGGCAAGCGAGCCAGCCGCTCCCAGAAAAAAAGTCCTTTTTGGTCTTTCTCCCACTTTTCAATTTTTCGTAACTCTACTCTTAACTGCTCATGCTCTGACATATCCTCACTCTTTTCCTCGATTTATCAGCTCTGCCCTACTTGTTTATTCCGCACATATTTAATGATAAAAAACAATGCAATTAAAACAACAATTCCGATTCCAATAGGCTGCATATATTGAGACACAATCGGCCCCACCTCTTTCCACTTAGGTCCTAGCTTATATCCTAAATATACGTAAATAGCCGTTACTGGAAGCATCGCAACAAATGTATAAATAGAAAACAGCCATACATTCATTTTTGCCATCCCGCACGGAAAAGAGATAGCCGTGCGCACTCCTGGAATAAAGCGTCCAAAAAAAGCAACCCCGCTGCCGTACTTATTAAAAAAGCGATCGGCGGCGTCAATTTCTTTTTCTTTCACCAAAAAGTATTTTCCATATTTTAAAACCAGCGGTCGTCCACCGTAACGTCCCAGTGCATAAAGAGTCAACGGTCCACAAACACCGCCTACTGTACCTGCAAGGATAGCCAGATACAAGTTCATATCACCTTGATACACCCAATACCCTACTAAAGGTAAAACAAGCTCTGCCGGGACAAATTCAAACGTTAATGCTAAAATTACGCCAAAATAAGAGAGCTGTTTTAGCGCTTCAATTAAAGAAAGTAAAACCGACTCTAACAAAAATTCTCCTCCTCATGTCATTAAATCTAAGACTGCAAAACTATAATTTAGCCGATTGATAGATAAAAACCAACGCGGCATAGTTTTTTCCTTTCCCTCTTTACGTATTACGTACTACAAAAGTTTCAATAAAAAAAGCGCTAGTTTTATCCAGCGCTTTTATAGTTTAAAGTTAATTTGAATAATACCTACTTTACGAAGAGCATCGTATAAAATAACTAAAGCCGGTCCTAAAAATAATCCGACAAAGCCTAAAAGTTTAAATCCAATGTACAAACTAACTAGTGCAGCCAAAGGTGAAATACCCATATTTGTAGAAAATACTTTTGGTTCTACTACACGTCTTACTACCGTAATGACTCCAAATAGAATAAATAAGCCGATTGCTAATGAGTCATGCCCTTGCGTAAGAGCAAAAATCCCCCATGGAACGAGCACCGAGCCTGTCCCAAGGATTGGTAAGATATCGACAATTACAATTAATAAACTAAGCAGCGCGGTATACGGAACATCTAATAGCCAAAGCCCTACATAAGCCATTACAAACGTCATGACACTTAAGATAATTTGTGCCTTAATAAAACCAACCCCCGCTTGGATAAGCTGAGTGATGACAACTTGTAGCTTATATTTCGTTTCTTCTGTTAAAAATGACTTAATTTTATTTTTAATAGCAGGCAGCTCAAGGCTGATAAATACAAGCGCTACTAAATAAATAAGAAACTCTAATAGAAACCCAGGAACAGTAGCCGCAAAGCTAATGATGATTTCTACGGTACTTTTTAATAGAGAATCTAATGAATTTACGGTCTTTTCAAGCGTGCGCTCGATAGAAGAAATCACTTCTGTAGGAAGAGCGTTTGAATAGTATTTCCACTTAATAATAGTTGGATAAATCGCGGTTTCATAGATTTCTTTTACAAAGGAAGGCGCTATTTTTGAAAGAGCAACCACTTGCGTAACGATTGTCCGAACAATAAAAAATCCAATAAGTATGAGCGAAACAACATATAAAATGAAGGTCATAAGCACTGCATAGACTCTCTTCATTTTAAAAGATTGATGCAATTTTTGAACAATACCCTCAAGCGCTAATGCTGTTAATAAAGCAAACACAATCGGTAAACTGTAAGGGATTAACAAACATACGATTACTATCGAGGCGATGACCCATATTCGCTTTTTCCACATACTCTACTATCCCCCAACTAGCTAAGCTATCTCTATATTTATTGATAAAGAAAGGAACCAGTGACTGCTTTTATGTAAGAATAAAATTTGGATATATTTATACCTGATGTTACATATTATAGGGTCAATTTCCATAATAATAAAGGAATTATTATGAAAAAAGCTACTTATTCTAATTTTTTGAATAGAATAAGTAGCTTTTTAATTTATAAATTAGCCGGCTCTCATGACCTCTGTACCTTTTTTAGGGTCAAATTTGCCTTCAGATTTAGACATCACAATTGCTGCTAGTGTGTTTCCTACTAAGTTAACAACCGTACGTGCCATATCCATGATTCTGTCTACTCCAGCAATGAAGGCTAATCCTTCTGCCGGAACGCCGATTGTTCCAAGAGTAGCCAATAATACAACAAATGATGTTCCTGGCACGGCAGCCATTCCTTTAGATGTAACCATCAATACAAGAATGAGCGTCAGCTGTTGAACGATCGTTAAATCAATACCGTACACCTGCGCTAAGAATAACGCTGCAATCGCTTGATAAAGAACGGAACCATCTAGGTTAAATGTATAACCAATTGGTACAACGAACGATACGATAGCTTTTGGACAGCCCATCTTTTCAAGTTTTTCCATAATACGCGGAAGAACTGTCTCAGAACTAGATGTACTGTATGCTAACAACAGTTCATCTTTCATATAGCGGAATAAGTGGAAAATGTTAATTCCTGCCCATTTCGCGATTCCTCCTAATACAACAAGTAGGAAGAAAATTAACGCTAAGTAAACTAAGATAACAAGCTTTCCTAATGAAAGGAGTGACTCTAAGCCGAATTTTGAAACTGTTACACCAATTAAAGCAAATACACCAATTGGAGCCACTTTCATTACAAGGTTTACCACGTGAAACATTGCGTGAGAAACGCCGTCGAAGAATTGTACAACTGGCTTTCCTCTTTCCCCAATTGCCGCTACTCCAAGTGCAAATAACACTGTAAAGAAGATAATTGCTAGCATGTCTCCTTCAACAATTGACTGGAAAAAGTTTGTTGGAACAATGTGTAAGAAAGTTTCAGCCACTGACTTTCCTTCTTGCTGTTTGGATGTTTCAACGTATTGTGAAATATCACTCTTCTGTGCTGAATGAATGTCTACACCTTGCCCAGGATGAAAAATATTAGCAACCAATACACCGATTATAATTGCAAAAGTCGTAATAATTTCAAAATAGAGAATGGTTTTAACGCCGAGCTTTCCGACCTGTTTACCGCTCCCTGCTCCTGCAACTCCAACGACTAAGCTTGAGATAACAATTGGAATAACAATCATCTTAATTAATCTTAAAAATAGGTCTCCTAGCGGCTGTAGGTATGTTACTACACGCGGATCGTTAAACCAAATTACCCCTACAAGAACACCAAGGATTAAACCGGTAAAAATCTGCGTAGCCAAACCAAAACGAATTTTTTTCATAGATGTACCTCCCCAAAGATGTATGACATTTGTATATACTTTTCTGAAAAAACAAAAAAAGACTATTCTTAAGAAAGAACAGCCTTTTACTTACGCTATTTTGGGCTCTTTCTCTCAATAAAGCAAACGGGGTTAACTGTCGGATTCGGAATTGAGAGT
Organism: Priestia sp. YIM B13551; assembly: GCF_042787905.1. NCBI lineage: Bacteria > Bacillati > Bacillota > Bacilli > Caryophanales > Bacillaceae > Priestia > Priestia sp. YIM B13551. Next base: position 30,370 of record NZ_JBHZOX010000015.1, on the reverse strand, counting down.
TTCCTACCTTTTGTAAGGATTCACCCCAAGGCAGCTTTACTGCCGATAATGATTCCCCCGCTCTATACGATTAAGCTTATTATTCAGTTTTTATAAAATTAAAACGATCTATACGTTGTCATACGTTTTTTACAGTCAATAAAACTAAACAGAAGTCTTACTTTTACTTAACTTTATACTGCACAAATATTAATTTACTATTTTTCGACACGTTTTGTCAATACCCATGTTTGTAAAACGCTTTCAAAAGGCGATAATATATATTTATGCAAAAAAGCTATTGCAACATTGCAATAGCTTTTTCTTGCTCTTTGAGTCTCTATTAGAAGTTTAAGGGACTAAAGAACACGCGTGTTTATTTTATAAAAATACAAAATATAGAATAGCTGCTAAAACAATTCGATATAGTGCAAATGGTACTAATTTGATACGATTAATTAATTTCAGGAAAAAGCGAATAGATACCAGCGCAAAAATAAAGGCGCTGATAAAACCAGCAATAAAAAACGGTAGTGCATCTGATGTGAAATACTGCCAGTTTTTAACCAATGAAAGTCCACTTGCTCCTGCCATGATTGGCACTGCCATAATAAATGTAAAATCTGCGGCTGCCTTATGGCTCATTCCAAGAAGAACCCCTCCTGAAATCGTTGAGCCTGAACGAGAAAAACCTGGCCAAAGAGCAATACATTGAAACAGTCCTATACCCAGTGCTTGTCCATAAGACATTTGGTCCACCGTCTCTACACGCGGACGTTTAGGTCCAAACAAATCTGCTAGAATCATTAATACAGCTCCGACCACTAAGCCAATTAGCACCGTATTTAAAGAAAACAAATGTTCATCAATGTAATCATCAAACAAAAGTCCTAACACTCCTGCGGGTAACAGACCAACAATTACCTGCATTAAATTCAAGCGATTTGTCGGTCCAATTGGAGCAGCTGGTTTTTTTCCTAATCCTAATAAATTAATAAAACGATCTTTAAAAATAACAACTACTGCTAAGATCGACCCTAGCTGAATAACAATTTTAAATGTATTAGCTACTGGAGATGAAAATAATTCTTTTGAATTTAACCACAGGTCATCCACAATAATCATATGCCCAGTTGACGAAACAGGAGCAAACTCTGTTAAACCTTCTACAATCCCTAAAATGATTGCTACAATAATTTCCCACATAAAGCTATGTACCTTGCCTTTCTTTCAAATTAATAAGCTTATCGCTTCGTTTTACATGCTCAACTATTTTCCTATTTTGACACTTGCTTTTTTATCATAATTGTTAAAACTATGAAATACAATGTGTATTTGCAAAAAGATAAGAATCTTTAATAATTTGTAATAAAAACCTTACATGCTATAACCAAAAAACACGATATCAGCTTTTATTTATTTTAGAAATTAGTCACTATGTTCGGTATAAATTCCGGGCCCTTAGCTAAAAATGAATCATCTAGACTATTTTTCTTTGGTGTGAAAATACGACTAAATCATTATGTTTTTTCCATCCCCTTTACTGTCATCTATCATTTTAATCAACTAGTGCTTGCTTATACGACATATCCCCTAAGTAATTTGAAACTTTTTTCTCTCTTTTCTCGTATATAGTAGTATCTTTTTTAGGAGGCTTTTTACTATGAATGGAAATGTACGTACAATGAAATGGGTCACTGCTGGGTATGAAGCCTTGCTGGGAATTCCTTTAATTGGCGCGGGGATTGTTATGGGCTTTAGTTATACTCCTCTTTTTATTGGATTTATTCTTCATGCTATCACGCTCATTTTAGCTAATAGACGAGGGTTATCTGCTTATGGAAACATACTAGGGATTGTTACCTCACTGGTTGCTTGGATTCCATTTTTAGGGTTTATTATGCATATTATTACAGCTATTGTGATTGCAATCGATGCTGCTAGACAACGTTAATTGTCTAGCTTTTTTTATTTAAGGGTTGATTTTTTACCGAATGATGGTAAACTTAAGCCGTAAATTGAATAATTTGAATGTTATTTCTACTAGGGGTGTCTGATAGCTCAGACTGAGAGAAGAGTGCAATAAAACTCTTTAACCCTTTGAACCTGATTTGGGTTATACCAGCGGAGGGAAGTAGTCTTGAAAAGAATAGTATATGTTTATTCTTTTTTCGCCTATTCCATCGGGTTCTGTCTATCACAGAACCCGATTTTTTTATGGTTCGGTATAGCTACACTTTATGCGAAACCGGAGGAATATGTAATGTCAAAACAAAATGTATCAGTTTCTATGAAAAAGCCTTTTCCAAACAGTCACAAAGTATATGTCCAAGGATCCAGAGAAGACCTTAAAGTGCCTATGCGTGAAATTCATCAGTCTCCTACTACAGGATCTTTTGGTGAAGAAGAAAATAGTCCCGTACGTGTATACGACACGAGCGGTGTTTATACAGATCCCTGTTATGAAATTAATTTACAAAAAGGATTACCGGCTCTGCGCGAAAAGTGGATTGCAGAACGAAATGATGTAGAAACATATCAAGGCCGTACGGTTCAGCCACAGGATAACGGGTATTATGATGGTGATCCAAGAGATCAGTACGAGCGCTTTATCACTAATCGTTTACCGTTGCGCGCGAAAAAAAATCAAAATGTAACGCAAATGCACTATGCGAAAAAAGGAATCATCACACCCGAAATGGAATTTATCGCTATTCGTGAACAGATGGATCCTGAAGTCGTGCGTGAAGAAGTAGCAAGAGGGCGTGCCATTATCCCTAATAATATCAATCACCCTGAGAGCGAACCGATGATTATCGGCCGCAAATTCCACGTGAAAATTAATGCTAATATCGGAAATTCAGCTATTCGTTCAGCTATTGAAGATGAAGTAGAAAAAATGACATGGGCAACGCGTTGGGGAGCCGATACAATTATGGATTTATCAACAGGAAAGGATATCCACACAACGCGCGAATGGATTATCCGCAACTCGCCTGTTCCTGTAGGGACCGTTCCTATTTACCAAGCGCTTGAAAAAGTAAAAGGCGTAGCAGAAGATCTAACGTGGGAAGCATATCGCGATACATTAATTGAACAAGCAGAACAAGGTGTTGATTACTTTACTATTCACGCAGGTGTTCTTTTACGCTATATTCCTCTGACAGCCAAACGTACGACAGGTATTGTTTCACGCGGAGGATCCATCTTGGCGCAGTGGTGTTTAGCTCATCATGAAGAGAACTTTTTATATACTCGCTTTGAAGAAATCTGTGAAATCTGTAAAGCATACGATATTTCTATTTCGCTTGGCGATGGGCTACGTCCTGGTTCCATTGCAGATGCTAATGATGAGGCACAGTTCGGTGAATTAGAAACGCTTGGTGAATTAACTAAAATTGCTTGGAAACACGATGTTCAAGTTATGATTGAAGGTCCTGGACATGTTCCTATGCACCTCATCAAAGAAAACGTAGATAAACAAATGGAAATATGCCAGGAAGCTCCCTTCTATACTCTTGGACCGCTTACAACCGACATCGCTCCAGGCTATGACCATATTACATCAGGTATTGGGGCTGCAATGATTGGCTGGTTTGGGACAGCTATGCTTTGCTACGTAACGCCAAAAGAACATTTAGGACTTCCGAATAAAGAAGACGTTCGAGAAGGCGTTATCACCTATAAAATTGCTGCGCATGCCGCTGACCTAGCAAAAGGCCATCCAGGAGCACAAAAACGCGATAACGCGCTGTCTAAAGCAAGATTTGAGTTTAGATGGAATGATCAATTTAACCTGTCACTAGATCCAGAGCGCGCAAAAGAATATCACGATGAAACACTTCCCGCTGAAGGTGCTAAAACAGCCCATTTCTGTTCAATGTGTGGACCTAAATTCTGTTCGATGCGTATTTCTCAAGATATTCGTAACATGGCTCAAGAAAATGAAAAAGATGTACACGAAGTAAGAAAAGAAGGAATGAAAGAAAAAGCTAAAGAGTTTGTTAACAGTGGTTCAAATATCTATCAATAATGAAGTAGAACAGCTTAAAGAACAAATTAAGCAGCTTGAAAGAAAGTTATTATTTGTTCAGCAAAATTGTCAGCACATTATCGTTGAATCCTCACATTCTTCCGTAAGACGCTGCATTAAGTGTTTCTATCAACAACAAGCAGAGGCTGAGCCAAAAGTATTTTAGTTGAAGAAAAATCCGAACGAGTTGAATTCTTGATTAAGAATCCAGCTCGCTCGGATTTTTTCATTGGTAGGGTGAACGTAGATTTCATGCATGTAGTTATTTCTAGCGGTTGATTGGAAGGCAAGGCGAAGACTCCTGAGGGAAAAGCAGAATAAGTGAGGCCTCGCAGGAGCGTAAGCGACGAGGAGACTTCACCGCCCGCGGAAAGCGAAGTCTTGTATGGAAATCAACCGCGATGTAACAAGCTATCCATACTAGCTCCTTAATCCCATTTGTTCGTCTTTAGATTGGATTAATTTCGTTACGTCTCTCAATTTCATCTTTTTTTGAAACGTGCTTTCAGCATGTTCTTAATCCAATATAGTATTTTAATAATAACCCAGCCTATAAATGTACCTAGCGTATTCAAAAAGATATCATCAATATCAAATACTCGTTCCGTTAGCTTGTACTGTAAAATTTCAATCAGAAAACTGATTAAGAAACCTGTCGTAAACACTTGAATAAAACCGTCAAACCACTTCATAAACAAAGGGATAAACATTCCAAGCGGCGCAAACATCACGATATTCCCCAGTATATTTGTCAGAGTGAGCATTATATTCCCGCTGTCCCACATCAGACGGATCGTGCTAAATAAATCCAAGTTCATTGCTTTTCCGTAAACATGTTCGTTTTCCCGTATGAGAGTAGCATAAATGACCACTGCCGTATACGCAATAAATAGAATGAACATGACTTTTTTAACGATTGACCTGATGCTTACATTCACTTCAACATCACCTTCTTTGACTCCCAAAACCATTTATTATTATCTATATGTACCCGTCCACTGCTTTCATTCGTAGTGAATGCATTTACATGCTTTTTTATCCTATCACATCAATAAATAAATACAATTCCCTTTATACAATTTTATTAAACTTGATTCTTTATAAATAAAAATCCTCATCATTTTATTCTACTCATTTCATTAATTTCTACATCTATAAATAATAAGAAGCAGCGAGATAACACTTCGCTGCTTCTTATTTAATCTGGATAATAAGGATTCAAATGGATTAATACTTCCTGAATATTATCATGCTTTTTCATAAGTGTTGCTTTGATTTCTCGTCCCAGATCATGACCTTCCTTAATTGTTTTAAAGTGATCAATCGAAATACGTATATCAACTAATATGTAATGGCCATGCTCTCTTGCTCGAACCCGATCAATCCGCTTCACATCTTCAAATTCATAAATACTTTCTTCAAGTTCTTTCAGTAGCTCTTCGTCAATATTGCCTTCCATTAAGATTTGAAAAGACTCTCCCATCATTTGTCTGGCAATGTTAAAAATTAAATAAGCAACAAAGATACTTGCTATTTTATCTCCGTATAACAGCAGTTGAACATCCATTTTATCACCAATAATCGATAATAAAACACCAATTGCCGCTGCAATAGAAGCAACAATATCTGCTTTATGATCAAATGCAATTGCCTCAATTGCCTTACTGTGGTGCTGCTTGGCTACGTTCAAAGAATAACGGTACAACAATACCTTTGCTATGTATGAAATAACAGCAATCCACATGGCTAAAATATTTGGAGATTCAACCGGATGGAATAAACCAACGACTCCTTCAAATACCACATAAAATGATACAAGCAATAAAATAATTCCTACGATTCCTGAGACAATCACTTCTGCTTTTCCATGTCCATATGGATGGTCATCATCTGCTGGTTTATTTGCTACTCGTATAACCAACAAGACAATAATAGAGGCAAATACGTCCGCTGCAGAGTGAATACCATCAGCAAATACAGCATCACTATTTCCAATCCACCCTACTATTACTTTTCCTAGCGTAAGGGCAATATTGCTCCATACGCTAATCCATGCTACTTTTTTGGCAATGGACTCCCTTATACTGTTGTTCATTTGCACACCTCGACTTACTTCTTGAAAAATCAGCTTTTTTATCTTATCACTGCTCATTCAAGTGGGTCTAGAGCAATCTATTTTCGCTTAGCTATATATGTTTCAGTACCGCAAAATTAATGATAATCTACAACATACTCCTTATTATTTCTCCGCCAACTTCTTACGGTCTGTTGCCATTGGAGGTTCTTCCATCCAACCTTGCTCAATCATAATCCGAATTCCATCTTTTCCATACTTCCCTATACGCCCGATTAGCTGAGAAAATTCTACTGCGACATCCGAACGGAACGACATAGATAAGCCAGCGCCGCAGTTATCAATAGCAATTGTCACCGCTGTGGAAGTATGATACATCATCAGTTTATCTGAAAACGGTGAAATCGTTGAGTTGGTTACATATGCATCAAGCAGACGCGGACTTGGTAGGTCAGCTTCAGACAATAACTCAGTGAATTGCTTGATTTGCTTACTCGCAAGTTTAACTCCATCAAAAAAATAAGAGCGTAATTTTTGTGTGGTAGCTACTTGACTAAATGCCAGCATCAGCGTTTTACCTAATACATTTGTATTAACAATTTCTTGAATAGCCGTGACCTCCAAAGAAGTTAGAGGATGCATTTGAGAGAAAAATGGTGATATAAACGTTTTCTGGTCCACAAAATTCACTTTTACCGGATAAGGAATAACCGGAGGTCTCATCAGCATGCTTTTTCTTAAAATAACGTGGTTAGAATCCTCTAAAAGACTGTCGCTTTCTTTTACACATCGAGACAGGTGATCATAAATATCTTGCCTTCTCACTGCGCTTAGGGCTCTGGCATATTTCTTCATACCTCCAATTGCCATTTCATTTACATAAATAGCCATAAAAATATCATCAAATAAAGCAGGAACTCCTTTGTTCACATCTTGTTCTCCAAAACCTACTGGTATTGGAATTTTTTCCAAACTGAATAATTCCGTCAATTCGTCTACATGAGTTTTTGAAATCTGATGGGCTTTTTTTAAGAGCTCCTTAATCTCGGCATCTTTTACAACAGTTAGAAAATACCCAAGAACACATACATACAGCGTATCACCTAAATATTGCGCCCATAAGTAACCTAACTCAGCTGCGTTCAACCGCTGATTTTGTTGATGTTTTTGCATTTCGCTCTTTATATTTTCGTTCATTCACTTATTCTCCTTTTGGATAAAGTCGTACTTTTACTATCTCCAAAGAAGCGCTGAATAAACCGCATAAAAAAGACCTAGATAACAAGTCTAGGCCTTTTAGGTTAAGCATATTTCTGGTCTTCTGTTTCTTTTCTAAAAAAGCTTTTCATCGCGTGAAAAACGTCTGATTTTTGTTTTAAAATAAAGTGTCTAAAACTTTCGTCTTGAATATTTTTATAAGCAGACATTAAAGTGGAATGTCGATTGTACTGATTCACTTCCCCATATCCAAACATATTTGACACTTTCATTAATTCATTTACTAACTTTACACACCTTGCGTTATCTGAAGTTAAGTTATCGCCATCTGAAAAATGAAACGGGTAAATATTATAGCGGCTCGGATCATACTTTTGGTTAATTAATTCAAGCGCTTTTCGGTAAGCAGATGAACAGATGGTTCCTCCGCTTTCTCCTTTGGAGAAAAAGTCTTCTTCTGATACTACTTTTGCCTCTGTATGATGCGCAATAAATTCAATTTCCACTGTTTCATATTTCGTACGTAAAAAGCGTGTCATCCAAAAGAAAAAGCTTCTTGCCATATACTTTTCCCATATGCCCATCGAACCGCTCGTATCCATCATAGCTAAGACGACTGCTTTCGATTCTGGCTTTATAACTTCATTCCACGTTTTGAATTTTAAATCCTCCGGATAAATAGGATGAAAAGCAGCCTTTCCTGTCATTGCATTTCGCTTATAAGCGCTCATCATCGTTCGTTTTTTATCAATATTCCCCATCAAACCTGTACGTCGTATATCATTAAATTCAATGTGTTCCACAACAATTTGATCAGATTCTTTTCGCTGAAGATTAGGCAGTTCTAATTGAGCAAATAAAGCCTCTTGAAGCTCCATAAGAGACACTTCTGCTTCAAAGTAGTCTTCTCCAGCCTGGTCACCTGCCCCTTGACCTTTCCCTGCTCCTTTTTGACCATCTCCAGCAGATCCATCACGTGCTACTACATCCCCAACTTTACTGTCTCCATCACCTTGACCCACATGTTTGTTTTTATCATAATTGTACCGAATTCGATATTCATCCAATGATTTGATCGGAATTTTAACAACTTCTCTTCCATTGGACATCACGATATTTTCTTCTGTAATTAAATCCGGTAAATTATTTTTAATTGCTTCTTTAATTTTTTCTTGATGTCTTTTTTGATCATCGTGGCCTTTACGATGGAGGGACCAGTCTTCTTTTGAGACAGCAAAACTTTTATCTACTTCTTTTCCCACGCTATTCCCCTCCTTATTTAAAAAACACCTGCACGTTTTTACTCGGCATGCATAAGCTATACCGAAAGTTTCTGACAAATACCTTTAGTTCAAAGGTTGGTTACTCTTATCCTATGCGCAAGAATGGTATACTTGCTAACTAATTCTTTCACTATTAACTATTCATTTTATAGTGTCTAGTGTCATGTATATGTTTATGACTTATCATATGATGGTTAAGTGCAATGCGTACTACACATTAGCCTAATTATGCAGAGTTTATTTTAAGAGATAAGAAAAACATGGCACAGATCGGAAGTGCCATGTTTTCTTGTTAGTACTGAGTTATCGATTTAACAAACTTCCTACATAGCGCAGCAGTTCATTAGCAGATACTGAATTGTATCCATGCTCATCAATCAATCGAGCCACTACTTCATTTACTTTCTTCAGCTGCTGCTCATCTGGTGTTTTAGTGGACGTTGTAATTTTCACTACGTCTTTTAAATCCGCAAACAATTTTTTCTGAATCGCTTCGCGTAAGCGCTCATGGGAATTATAATCAAATCGTTTTCCTTTACGTGCATAAGCCGAAATACGAATTAAGATTTCTTCGCGGAATGCTTTTTTTGCATTTTCTGAAATACCAATTTGTTCTTCAATTGAACGCATTAATTTATCATCTGGATTTAACTCTTCTCCTGTTAGCGGATCACGAAGCTTATTTTTGTTGCAGTATGCTTCGACATTATCTAAATAATTATCCATTAATGTTTTAGCGGACTCTTCATACGAATAAACGAACGCTTTTTGCACTTCTTTTTTAGCAATTTCATCATATTCTTTACGCGCCAGAGAAATATAATTCAGGTAACGCTCTCGATCCTCAGCAGAAATAGACGCATGCTGTGCTAACCCTTCTTTCAATGAACGCAGTACATCTAATGCATTGATTGATTTAATATCTTTTCGAATGATGGTAGATGAAATGCGATTAATGACATAACGAGGATCAATACCACTCATTCCTTCATCCGTATACTCTTTTTGTAACTCTTCTACGTCTGCATCGTTATAGCCTTCTACAGATTGACCGTCGTATAGGCGCATTTTCTTTAATAAATCGATATCGCCTTTTTTAGGCTCTTTTAATCTCGTTAATGTAGTAAAGATAGACGCAATACGTAACGTATGAGGGGCAATATGAACATCTGATACGTCACTTTCACGAATCATTTTGTCATAAATTTTTTCCTCATCACTCACTTTTAAGTTATATGGAACAGGCATTACAATAATTCGTGAATGCAAAGCTTCATTTTTCTTATTGGAAATAAACGAGCGATACTCTGTTTCATTTGTATGCGCTACGATTAATTCATCTGCACTAATTAAAGCAAATCTTCCTGCTTTAAAGTTTCCTTCTTGGGTTAAAGAGAGTAAATGCCATAAAAATTTCTCATCACATTTTAACATCTCCTGGAACTCCATCATTCCCCGGTTTGCTTTATTAAGCTCTCCGTCAAAGCGGTAAGCACGCGGATCTGACTCAGATCCATACTCTGCAATTGTTGAAAAGTCAATGCTTCCTGTTAGGTCGGCAATGTCTTGAGATTTCGGATCAGAAGGACTGAACGTTCCAATTCCAGTTCGTTTGTCCTCTGAGAAGAAAATGCGTTCGATAATGACGTCTTCAATTCTGCCGCCATACTCTTCCTCTAATCGCATTGTATTTAAAGGAGATAAGTTTCCTTCGATTCGGATACCATACTCTTCAAAGAAGTCTTTACGTAAATGATGTGGAATTAAATGCAGCGGATCTTCATGCATTGGGCATCCTTTAATAGCGTAAACAGCTCCTCGATCAGTAAGCGAATAAGCTTCAAGCCCTCTTTTTAACATGGTCACTAGCGTCGATTTACCACCACTTACTGGACCCATTAAAAGTAAAATACGTTTACGAACATCTAAACGCTTTGCAGCTGGATGAAAATATTCTTCCACCAAGCGTTCTAGCGAATCTTCAAGTCCAAACATTTGTCCACTGAAAAATTTATAATGTCTTTTACCATTTACCTCTTCAATTCCTGCATCCTTTATCATGTTGTATACTCTAGAGTGTGCAGGCTGAGCAATTAAAGGCTCATCTTTAATCAGCTTTAGGTACTCTTCAAATGTCCCTTCCCACTTAAGACGATTCTCTTCTTCGCGGTATCTTTCAACTTTCTTTAATATATCCATTAAAGGACCTCCCCTACTAGTTATGGTGCTAGTGAACAAGATTAATACAATCTATGCAGCAAAATGTTTGAACATGCTTTTTAAATTGTAAAATTCAGAAATTTGTCCTTGCTAGGCATTCACAGTGAAGTATTTATTAGCTATAATAAAAGAGTAAGAAGGAACGGTTAAACTTTGTTAGAGAACTTATGTCTCTAGAAGAGTTATTTTGTCATTATTATCATCATGGGATATGGGAAGTCGGTTTTAACTGCAGTAGCTGTATAATCCTTTTAATTACATTGAGGAGGAAAATCAATGCGCTTACTTTTAGTATTAGGAGTAACAATTGCTTTTTTAGCATCCATCTTCAGAGCGGGATATAATGATAAACCGGGCGTTAAAAAATAACCACTACATATCATCGTCGACATAAATAAAAAAGCGAGGTTCAATAAAATTTGAACCTCGCTTTTTACTTAAGATAAACCAGCATAATTTTGTTGACGCAGCGCTTCATAGATTAAAATAGCTGCTGTATTAGATAAATTTAAAGAACGAACATTTTCTGTCATCGGTAAACGAAGACATCTTTCCATGTTCTCTTCAATAATGTGCTTTGGCAGACCCTTTGTTTCTCTTCCAAATACGAAGAAATGATCCTGCTCTAAGTCACTATAATCAAATGTTGTATGTGGCTGCTGACCAAATTTTGTGATGAAGTAGAAACCTGCTTCAGGATACTTTTCGAATACTTCTTCTAATGAATCATGATACACCACATTTACAAATTCCCAGTAATCCAATCCAGCTCGCTTTAACATTTTATCATCTGTTGAAAAGCCTAACGGCCGAACTAAATGCAGCGTCGTATTTGTTGCTGCACATGTTCGCGCAATATTTCCTGTATTTGCTGGAATTTCTGGTTGAAATAACACTACGTGTACTCCCACAAATTTTCACCTCTGCTAACAAATCTATTCATCATTATACCACTAACTTGCTAAAACGAAAGACTTACCGATCAACGATATGGAAAAAATCATACTTAATCTTTGGCGTGTAAGCCGTTGAATCTTCATAGGCCCAATATCTCATTCGACTATTATACGTGTTCGCATTCACAAGAGGCATACCGTGACCGTCTTTTGCTACAACAATCGTCGTATGATTCCATCTTCCATCTCCTTCAAAATCGTAGCAGATAACGTCTCCCGGGACAAGTTCTCTTGCTGAAGATTTCCTCACAGCCCGAAGTCCTGATTTAGAGTTACTTAAATAGCTGTGCATGGAATGAGCAACTGCCCAGCTATAGCTCCAGGCGTTCCCTCTCATCCACCATCCGTTTGCTTTTTTAGGATATCCCCGCATCGGCGCCTTTCCTGCATGCAAACACTGTGAGATATAGTTGGTGCAGTTTACCTCAAACTGCTTATAACTTTCATTAGGTTTATCCCAATATTTTTCTGCATACTGAACAGCCGCAAGACGATCATAATAAGAGGCTCTTTCTTCGTCTTCCTCTACTTCTTCCACATCCATTTCAACCTCATCTTCAAAAAAGTCCTTTACCAGCAGCTCATCTTGAATAAGCGTATCTTTATAAAAAAGAGCTAAACGATCTTCAATTTCTTCTTCTATATAGAAAAAATCGTTTTGTTTTAAAAATGCCTGAATGTGCACCTTATATAATACTCTAGTTTCTTCCTGATCCGTATGAGCAGATTGAATAGAACCTTTCATATTACATTTTAAAACATCAACTTGTCTTTTTTTTATAAGAGACCGCTTTAGCTCACACTGCTGTTCAATGAAAGGCTTGAAGTCTTCATGCAGCTCACCTTTTACATAGCTGTCCGCACGTGCTTTAATTAAAGTATATAATACATTCCTTTTTGTTAGCATAATGTCACCACTTTTCTAAGCGTTTATTATACGCTATGACTCATTAGCTAACTTTATCAATAAAAATACGGTTTAGATCTCTTGAAGCATCTCTATACCTTTTGACATTTCTTCAATTACTTCTTGGTCCTTTTCTTTTTCTCTTAAGTTCATAAGTGTATCTAACGCTTCTTTATCGCCAATTTTGCCTAACGCCCATGCCGCTGTTCCTCGAATGACAGGGCGAACGTCATTTTTAATTAACTCAATTAAATCTGGAACGGCGGTTTGATCTTTAAAATGGGCCAGTGCAATAATGGCATTACGCTGAATTGGCTTTTTCCCTCTCCAAGAACCTGAAACATGTCCAAATTTCTCTTTGAACTCACGATTACTCATCGTTAAGAGCGGTTTTAATTTAGGCTTCGCAAGTTCTGGGTCAGGCTCCATCTCAGGGTGAAAATGAAAGTCTTTTCCTTTATTTTCAGGACACACAGTTTGACATGTATCACAGCCATATAAACGATTGCCTAATTTACTTCGAAATTCTTCAGCCAGAAACCCTTTTGTTTGGGTTAAAAAGGCAATGCATCGCTGCGAATTCAGCTGACCGCCTGTTACAAGCGCACCCGTAGGACACGCATCAACGCACTTATTACAAGTACCACAACCGTCCTCTATCGGTTTATCAGGAGGAAACGGGATATCTGTTATCATTTCTCCTAAATACACGTAGGAACCGAATTCAGGTGTAATAATGGCACAGTTCTTACCGCTCCAGCCAATACCAGCTCTTTCTGCTACAGCTCGGTCCGACAGCTCGCCTGTGTCTACCATCGATTGAAGGATAGCTGCAGGTACTTTTTCTTTTATGAAGGTTTCAAGCTTTTGAAGCCTATCACGTAGAACCGTATGATAATCTTGCCCCCAAGAAGCACGGCAAAAGATTCCTCGGCGATCTTCCTTTGTGCTCTTTGGTGCATCCTTTAATTTAGAAGGATACGCAAGTGCAATTGAAATAATAGATCTAGCTTTTGGAACAGCTAATGTGGGATCTACTCTCTTTTCAATATCAGGTTCTTCAAACCCTGAAGCATAACCTAACTCTTGCTGTGCTAACAATCGATTCTTTAACTCATCAAACATAGAAGCACTCGCAAATCCAATCTTATCGATTCCAATCTCTTTGCTGTATGAAATAATTTCTTCCTTCAACTGATACGCATTCATAGTGAGTAATGGCCTCCTTTCTAAGAAATTCTATATATTCATGCATTGAACTGTTTTCTCGCTCAATGAAATGATAGGATGGTATCTATAAACGAACAAATACTAATTATAATAGAAAGGATCAAAAAAATGAACTTTACATTATCGCCCGCTATTAAACAGCTTTGCCCTTCTTTTAAAATGGGAATCATTCAGTATAAAAATATTGAAGTTGGTGATTCTCCTCAAATGCTAAAAGGACGTCTGCGCCTCTTTCAAGAATCCATTTATTTCGACCTTGAGTCAAAAAAAGTAACAGAATTCGAAGGTGTTAGCGAGTGGAGAAAACTTTTCAAAACATTTGGAACTGATCCAAGTAAATACCGTCCTTCTATAGAAGCTTTAATTAGAAGAATAGGAAAACAAACGTATTTGCCTTCTATCAATTCTGCTGTGGACATTAATAACTTTTTTTCATTGCAATATGAAGTCCCAATTGGAATTTATGATTCCTCTAATTTAGAAGGCCCCATCGAATTTACTATCGGTAAAAAAGAAGAGTCTTATGAAGCTCTAAATGAACGTAATATTTCTTTAGAAAATAAAATCATTTCAAAAGATGCCCTAGGAGCTTTCGGAAGCCCTTATGTCGATTCTAACCGAGCGTACGTAACTGAAAAGACAACACAAGCTGTACAGTTCATTTATTTAAAGCCTTCACTTTCAGAAGAACAGGCTTATAAACTAACTAAATCCCTAAGTGACATGTTCATTCAAATTCACGGCGGCGAAGCAACCTATCAAGTCATTAACTGATGTACGTAAATATAGCGTCTATCTTTTCAAGATAGACGCTATATTTACGCTAAAAATAAAAAACGCAACATCTCAGCTTTGAAAGCGAGACACTGCGTTGTGATAACAATATGTATGGAGCGGGTGATGAGAATCGAACTCACGACATCAGCTTGGAAGGCTGAGGTTTTACCACTAAACTACACCCGCAAATATTATCAAAATTTGTCGACCGATAAGTAAAAATAAAAACAGGAATCATCCTGTCAAATAAAGCTAAAGTACCGATGGTCGGGGTCGAACCGACACTCCCGAAGGAACACGATTTTGAGTCCCCAAAACAACTCGAATCTTATTTAGATCTTTAACTTCAACGTTTGTCGAACTTTGTTGTTTTTTCGGTTAACACGATTACCTTTATTATTATGCCTTGTTCCTTTGGAAAAGTCAATCCTATTTATGAACTTTTTTGATTTTTTTTGATTGAACTTTATTGAATTTAGCTTTTCCTAAATTCTTATATTTTGTTATAAGTTCCATTTCATAATTTCTCGCATCTTCTTCTCGATCAAACTCTCCTACAAACTTATATTCAATTTTCCCATCTTGCATAAGTTGCTTATGTTCCGAGTTTCTTCTATTAGTATGTCTTCTACATCTATACCAGACTCCACTTCCTACATAAACAACTTCTTCGTTTAATAGATGAAGATAAACAGTGTATTTATTTACTCTTCTAAGTTCGTTTGGATTAAGCTTGTACTTCTTTATAAGTTGGATTATTTTCTGAAATGTAGTTCCGTAAATATTTGCAATATCTTGGTTTGTCATCTTTATTGACAAATGTCCAATAAGTTCTTCTTTTGTTGGTAACATAAAAAAATCAACCTCCTAGAGTTTTTATATCTAGAAAATTGATTTTGTAAATCAAAATTAAAATAAAATCAGATTATCTTTACTAAGCTTTCAAACGGAACTTGTCCATTCTGAAATAAAGTGTGTCCAGTAACTATTCCACGATCAATTGACCAATAATCTATATTGATACTTACAGCTTCATTGTTTTCTTCTTTTTGTAATCCTAAGATATTCCCTACAGGTGTTAAAGATCTTTTATTATCAAGAAAATCAATTTTATAAGAAATTAATTTTTCATTCTTATGATTTGTTTCTTGGCGAACTTGAAAACACTGGAATTCTATATTTTTATCACTAGCAAAAATCATTTTTGTACTTATTTGTAATTCAGGGAATTTTACTTTTGAAAAGTATTTAACAAATTCTTTTACAACATTTGTTTTAAAAACAACCTCTTTTGAAATCATTTCTTTTCCCCCTTTATAAATTAATTACACCTAAGTACAATTTCTACCCTTTCCCAAATATACCTTTTGAAACAAAATAAAATTAATATTTTATAATACCGTAAATATTGTTGATAATTTCTGATGATTTTTCATTTACCTTACCATGTATAACATTTTTACCAACAAGTTTATAATTATAACCTGGACGGTAAACATCTCCACTAATCTCCATATCTTCCTTATAGTATGGTTTTTTAAAGGAGCCAATTGCGACTAGCATTATTTCTTCTACCTGTTCTTTAAGTAATAAATTTCTTATACTTTCAAAAGATGGACCATAAGTAACATAGTCATCAATTACGCATATTTTTTTCCCTTTTAATTTACCTTTATAATCTGGATTTAAATGAATTGTATCAAGATGTCTACTACAACCTTGAGATATCCGATCGTTACTATCCATATAGGTTGATTTTTTTGCAGGTGTATGACGAATAAACATTTCTTTGCTTCTTCTATTATTTAATAGATATCTAGTACGCTTTACAATGTCATAAATATTATTATCATTTGATCCACTAGAAGATGGAACACTCATCCAATAATCCACATTTCTAAATTCTTCCATACCTATAACCATAGTTAAATAATGGAAATAAACAGCGTATTTATAATGATTGTCATTGTATTTTAATGTTTTTTTATATTTTTCAATCATTTCTCCTTCATTTTCAACTGCAAAATATCTATTAGCATTAGATACTGCAACCAATCTTGTTTTTTCATCTACTTTAAAATTATAAAAAAGTTGATTTTCAAGATTTAATATGTCAATACATTGGAGAACCTGATTAAAGTTCTTTAATTGAAATCCATATTTTTGTATCTTTTCTTCCACACCCTCAATCCACAGTGGATTAATTAAAAGGATCTTATTATTGGCTGCAATACGTATATCTTCATCAACTGAACCAACTAACATAATATTTTTAGGCTGTTCTACAAATTTCCTTGATAATGTTCCTCTTTGTCCATACTTAATTTTACTTAAAACTTCATCAGGGAAATTTTCTTCAATAATTTCTTTATAAAGTTCTTTATTTCTAGTAACCAGTACTACGTCAATTTCTTTATCCTTAATTAAATCTAATAATTCAAAGGATTCCTTTCTTATTTGATTATTCTTATCAAAAAAGACATTTCTAGAAATTAAAAGATAGTACAAGTTCTTCACCCCCTATTAGTAGCATCTATTGCATTAAATTTACTAATGTATTCAATAACTTCCTTATCTAATACCGTAGGGTCATAATAAATAGCTTTATTAAACTGATATCCTTTTCGAACAGTATTTAATGTGCCACTCTTAACACCTGCTTCTATTACAAAAATCTCATTACTTATTTTTGCAATCACAGAATTTCTTTCTAAGAAATTAGATTTATAAGTATTTTCAAATGGACCAACAAGAGAAATTACTAACCCATTATTATTTATAATTTCCTCAAATAATCCTTTATTTTCAACAGGATAAATTTTTTCAAAGGATGTAGGAATTACTGCTATTGTTTTACCTTGGTTCTCTAAAGTTTCTTTATGTACTACTGTATCTATACCCCTAGCTAACCCACTTACTGTAATCCAATTCTTCATTACATATTTTTTTACATATTCTTTAGTTTTCATTATACCGTATTTAGTTGGCTTTCTCGTTCCAATTATAGAAACTTTTAGAATTTTTTCATCTAAGAGATTTAAATTACCATAACAATAGAGAAATAAAGGTTCATCACCTTTTTTAAATAAATAGGCCGGATATTCGTCACTAAATTTGTAGTATATTTTGATATCTCTGCTTTTATATTCTTTCATCTTTTCTGTAAAATGTTTTGAAAATTCTAGAAGTTGGTCAAAATTCTTAGAAAGTTCTTTTTCTTTAGAAGTATAAATATCGAAATATTTATTATGAAAAGGGTGTTTTTGATCATATATTATTGTCAGTATGGAGTCTTCATTTTCGTAAATTCTTTCTAACGTCCTATCAGAAAAACCAAATTGATTTAATAATAAGAGAATGCTCCTTGTATTTTCCTTTTTCAAAAATCCACCTCCCATTAAGATTCTCTTTAATTACAATATACATCAATATTAATTAACTTAAAAACTAAGTAAAGAGAAACCCCAAAAAATTAGTCATTTCTTTGCCCTAAATTATTACTGCTAATTTTGTAGTTCATTGACATCAAAGGAAAAGATTATTAAAATATTAGTTAATTATACTCATAATACTTATATTAGTATTTTGGTGAAAGAGGTAACTTCCAATGACAAGATTAAGAAAAATAAGCTTACCGGCAGATGTGGTTTTAACTGAGGAATTAATATTAAAAAGTTTAAATTCAACTGATTTACACGAACATTTTTCTATTACAGATTTACCACAAGGAATGGTTGGTACTTCAGCAGATTTACCAGCCGCAACAGTTGTTTTTGATTTAGCTGGTTCTACTTTAAGTATTCGAGAGCGTGGTGCTAAAGCATACGCTGCAAATTCCCAAGATCTATTTCGGGGTCTTACTGACAAGATTTATCAACACGGAGGAATAGTAGAAAAATTCCCTGGCGATGGCATAAGTATGCACTTTCCAGCAGTGAATGTAAGTAAAAAAAATGCAATAGTAAGAGCATTTAAAGCTATTCTAGAAATGAATTATTTCCTACGTGTAGAAAATGGAATGAAAAAAGAAGAATACCGTTTTACTTTAAGCTACGGCGATGATACGATAGTTACAAAATTCGGAAATAAACAACATAATGAATTAATTTCTATTGGTCACGCGGTTAACGTGGCACACAAGCTAGAAAAACGCGTAAAAAACGATGGATTTAGCGTTGGAATGGATAATGAGTGTAAAAAAGTTATAGAAACCGAATGGAGTAGTTTGGTTTATCACTTTAGAGTTATGCCTTCTGAACTCTGCAGAGATACGCAAAATCGTGAGGCATGGTACGGGGTGAACCTTCAATGAATCTAGCAAACTCTGATGACTTTAATCGTTTATACGATTATCACAAACATAACTTAGTTTATATTGGAGATTACATTAAGTTCGCAGATGGAAAAGCTGGGGTTGCATTAGGGGCAACTTTAGTGATGCTAGGTTTCTTTGGAAAGGCAGCGAAAAAAAATGGCTTTAGTAACCTCTCTTTTGCAGAATATAGCTTGCTTATTGGAATTATTCCTTTAATAATAGCTTGTGTTTTATTCATCTGGAAAGTTCTTTGGCCAAGATATACGACTACAACAAATGCTTACATGTCGTGGGGTGGAATTGGCAGTTTTCTAACTAGCCAAGACTATGTTAATCATATAGAACAGATAAGAAAAGACCAGTTCCTCCATGATATGGCACACCAAAATTATAGTCTTGCTCAAGTTTGTATAAAGAAATACAGAAATTTACAATTTGGTTTTGTCGCTTTAAGTATAGGTGCAATTATTGAAACCACAAGTTGGTTTTTTATTAAGTAAAAAGATAAACTAATTAAGTTTATCTTTTTACTATGAAATAATGCTATTCTATATCTCTCATTATTTATTCATAACACTCTCTTCTTCAACCCAAACCTTAAACTTTTGAATCTTTCTGATGAAATAGCACACAATCTTTTAGAATAATACTACAATAATAAATAGAAAAAGCCACCATAAGATAGCTTATTTTTGTTAACATATTATTTATAAATCCCTCCTGAAAATTAAACGCTAAAATATATTGGAACATATTTCAATATATTTGTTAAATTTGATATAATTAAACAATAGTTGGAACTAATGAAGGGGGATATATAGTGCAAGCTAGTGCGGTTAAACTTTATGAAGAAACTGAGACAAATGGGGATCAATACACTCTTATGCCAGTTACATCAAATTTAGATGGAGAGTACTATGGCGAGGCTATTGTAAATTATGCTTTAGGTTTAATGTTAAGATTATATTATCAAAAGGAAAAAGAAAATGAATTAGAATCTCTTCATGACCAAAAGTGGGTTCGTGTTAGAGACCTTGAGCAATTCATGAGTGAGAAATATATAGAAGACGAAAGAGAAACTATGGAATACGGAATTTTAGAGTGCCGAGTTCGTGGATACATCAATGTAGACATTTATGATAGCATTAGATATTTTAATTTAACTGAGAAATGCATGAATTTAGATTTATATAAATTTAGAAGCTAAGATTAAAGGACCCATACGATGAAAGTATGGGTTTTTTATTTGATTTTCCTTCAACTCCATTTGGTCAATTGGGTCGGTCGTAGTGTTTAATACTCACCACGTTATTATAGGACTGTCACTGTTTTTTTTCACGGAGGTAGGCGATGCTCTTCACTTGCTACTCCCACTCAATTTGACATTCTATTTCGGCAGTTCCATGATACAAACCGTATGACTCTTCCAACACTTCTCTATTAGTTATTTTCTATGAGATTTAAAATGATTTATCTAATTGAATATTATTTCTAATATCTCTTCAATCGTCTGCATGATCATTACTGTTTGCTTACGTCCTTTACCTTCTGACCATACATCGAGAGTAACAGTAATTTTCTCTCCACTATCTGTCTTACTACCTTCAGCTGATGAAAGCATATGACCGAATGTAACATAAGGAACTACGGTAGATTGAGGTACATAATCATACACACCTGTAACCGCGCTCTTTAACTGCCCCTTATCGTCTGTTTAATATGCTTCGTACAAATCCTAGCGTTACATCTTTGAGATTGTATTGTTCTAATCTTTTATTTGTATTTTGTAAGATGGCAGTTAAATTATCTGTTTTCGTTGAAAAGTAATGAACTAAAGATTCTGCGAGGATGTATTGATATCGGTGAGGTTTGAATAGGTGTCTAACAGATTCGAGAGATTCGACATCATCCAATCGATCATGCTCAATATAATTTTTCAATTTTTAGCACTCCTTTACATGCAAATAAAAAGAGAGCCGAAGCCCTCAATTTGTGAATGATTGAGCATAAGTGATTATGCTACTACACCTTTAGCAACAGCTTGATAGTTATGGCAACATCCATCTAATAATGCTTCTGCTTTAAACGAAACTGAACCGTTAAGAGCTTCAGCTGTTCCAACAACTCGATTAACCTCAATATCTTTAGCGATAGCTAATGTATAACAATCCGCAATAGATGAAAAGATTATTGGTGACTGAGTAAGTGTATCTCCAGGTTGCATAGCTGAACTAATTTCGATTTGATGTTCCCAAAGCGTCGGAATAACTTTCCCGCCAACAGTTTTCGATTTAACTAAGGATTCACCGTTCACTGTGACCTGTGCAACTTTTTCGAAGTATGCTTCAGACATATACCATTTACAATAAGGTCTGTATTCTGAATTAACTTTTAAGTAAAGAGCTCGAAGCATTGATTCAGTTGGAGCAATAGCGAAAGTAACTGATGGCACTAATGAATCAGGAGCAATTCCTTTTAGTCCTTTTACGTTGTCGCCTGTCAAAATCTCTTCTTCGATTTTTTTACCAACACGACGAATAAGCAATTTCTTCGAATGTTCATCCAACCCTTTAGACTCGTTAAGTAAGACGTTCGAAATATTCTGCATTACTCCAACTCGTTTACCTGTTAAAGTATCACGTTCAGCAAGATTTAAGTTAATCATTGGAATGTTTTCACCTTCTAAAACAAAGGCAGCATCATTTAAATCTGTTTCATATGGAATTTTCATATCTGCACCAATTAGCTCAATCTTACGTACACTAGCAACTACATCACTACTACTTTCTAAAAGTTCAGCAATTGGGGCTACTTGTTGTGAAATAGTTGATTGTCCTTCTGTTGTTCCTTGTAAGTTACGTTCTTCATTATTCATTTCTTTTTCCTCCATTTGATTTTTTAATTTTGTAACCTCTTCCTTTAGAGCAGCTAATTTGTCTCTTTCTCTTTGGACTGCATTAGGTAAACCTTTTAGTCCTATCTTCAAACAGCGTTTATCCATATCTTCAGTTCTTCGAACTTCATCTTCTTGTTTCATGATTTGAATTCGAACTTTTCGAATCTGAAGGTCTAAATTTTCTTTTACTTCTTCTTGAATTTCTTCCTTTTCTTCAATTTCTAGAATTTCTGGTTCTTCAACAATTTCAATTGATCTAGCCGCAATAGTAGATTGAGAATAAGCAGGGTTTTTAACAACTGAAACTTCGAATAGTTCAAGTTCTTCGATAGTTCGTTCATAAAGGCCATTTTCAATAGTTCGCCAACTATCTTTAATAGTTCGAAAACCGAATGACATATTTTGATAGATTCGAGATTCAACTAAAGTGTAAGCATCCTTCCCCCAAGAAGTTGGAGCGATAGTTGCGGTCATAAAAAGACCTTGCTCATCTTCTCGAAGTTGTAAAGAACCGTTTCGAGTTGAAGCAAGGATTTTTTTAGAATCATGTTCTGCTAAAAAATCAATGTCTTTATCTGCATTTTTAATTGCCCGAGAGAAGGCTCCTTTAGAAATCTTCTCTTTGAATCTTTTTGTAACTCCTAAAATTTCACTATATTGACCCGTTCGATTTACATATCCTGATACTGTTAGCGAACCATCAAAATTTGCATCTAACTTTGATTGGGCAACTCGTAATTCCATTTTCATATTTCTTTCTCCTTTTCTAAGTCTTCAAAATATTGGGAAGCCAACTCATCTAAGAAAGAAGTTGTTATCTTGCTTCCGCCACATGTTCTGTCTTCGATTTCTAAAAGAATTTTTCCATCTGAACCTTTCAATTTATAAATTCGATCTTTCTTAATCCATCTGGTACTCAACATCTTTCCTCCTGTTACATTAGACTTTATTTTAAAAATTGATCGTACGATCAAATAAAAAGCAAAATAAAAAAAAACGCACCGTAATTGGTGTGCCTCATTTGTAAGGATATCTAGTGCTGATAATCCTACAAAAATCGCTGATAAGTATGTTATCAAGGCTTTTAAGTCAGCAAAGGGAAAATGACAAATGATAACAATTTATTTAACGTCAAAAGAAGACGTCATTATTTAATAATGAGGTGAGCTAGTCTAACAACAAACTAGCTCGTTTTGAAATGTTTGAATACTAACAAAATCGGAGGTTATGTCTGTATTCATGTCGAATGAAGAATTATCACCGTCTATGCGGTGAAAATCGAACAAACAGAGTAACAATTGCTCATATTAAAAACTCGTATTACTAGAAAGGATACTGCGAATAACATGACTAAAAGATTGATCACGTGATCAACCTCTCTATTACATATATATATAACTGGAAGATATAAGACGAATATTTTGATGTTTTTGTAAACCTTTTCAAAAAAAATAAGCCATCTTTCGGCTGCCTTAGATTTCAAAGTTTATCCATTGTTTTAGTAATCTCCTCATTCTAGCAGATGGAACGTAACAATACATTGGTTCATTATTTCTAATACATCCTCGAAATAAAAATTGAATTAAATCTGATATTGCTAATAATTCTTCGTCTACTTCAATTCCTCTGTATGAAAAGAACTGATTTTCGTTTGGATTCATAAATCTATTTATAAGAAATGCTGTGGCTGTTCTATCAGCATAATTATTTGTCGCTCTGGTATTAAAAGGGACAAAATTATCTTTGGAACGATCGTCTTTCTTGTTTAATTTGCATTTTACATTTTTCAAAGATGGAGCGTGATTTTTGAAAGATGTCCAGAACAATTCATCATTGGAAACAGCATTTTGAGTTCTGAAAATAGAAACTAAATTTTTTCTAAGCTGCTCTATCTGTTTAGTATCAGCCTTATCATACCAGCTTTTAGACAATGCTTTTTCTGGATTATTTTTCTTATTTAAGTAATTTGAGTTCATTCTGCTAACTGACTTTCCATTTTGATAATCCTTGTAAATTTTAAGGAGTTGTCCAATTTCATATCTTGGTTCCAAACACTTATCGTATTTTGTAAGCTCATAATTCCCGTTCTTATTTTTAAGAACTGAATGCTTCTTGTAATCAATTTCTTTCATTTCGTAATAGTATTTCTGAATTTGACCATCAAATAAATAAGTCAGTATAAAAATTTCTTTAAATGACTTGAAGTTACTTACAGGCATTGTCCAAAATATGATCGAATTGTTATGAAGAAATAGATTTTTCTTTTGACTTAGAAGTTTTATATCATTGAATTTCTTACCCTGGTAGAGAGGATCTAGCCAAGTTATTTGTCCATCTTCTTCGATTTTAATAAGATTAGAATCTCTCATAACTCTAATATCATCTTTATCAATCTCATTAAGAGTATCAAGAACATTTGCAACTTCATCCATAATAAGAACATATTTTTCTCTTTTAATGTTAAGAAGAATTTCTACATCTAATCGAGCAAATAGCTCATGAGTCATTACAATGTTCAAACCTTCTTCTACGAGTTCTTTAACATGATTTATCTTCTTACCTTTACCAAGCTTAGAACTCGGCTCGTGGAATTCTAGAAGTGTTTGGTCTTTAATTCGTTGAACTTCTGTCAAGAAAGGAGTTACATATATAAATAATTTATCTGTATGCTCGTTCATATATTGGATTGCATAGCTTGTTTTCCCGGCACCACAAATTGCATCAATTACTTTAATCGTCATATCTTATTCCTCCGATAGGTTTATTTCTCACAAAGTATTTATATCTGTTGAAATAAATCTGTAAATCAATCAGAGAAACTTTTTATAATTAATTTTTCTGCAGCACTACTATCGTAAGACTTTTTTCTCGAACCCTAACGGGATTCTCGAAGCAAAAAACTTTATATTATTCTTTTTTACGGAAAAGTCCTGAAAGTCTTGGTGCGTAAGACTTCGTGGACAAGGTTTGCACAGTTTTTGTGCAATATTAAATTACATGCTTGGACAACCGAAGGTTGAACAAAGAAAACCTTACGGTAGTAGTGCTGCAAGATTATCAAATTGTGGATATTTAATAAAACTAAAATTTTATGTAAAAAAGAAAGACCGAGCATTAAGCCCAGCCTGTTGGTGTTACTTCTACATAGTCTCCACTTGGCATATAACGATAATATCTTGATTTCCTTGGCTCCTTTGGATTAAGAGTCCCGATACTATACCGGTTTCGCTCTTTTTCTAATACGTCTTCTGTTAAATTACTAACTGCTAAAAGTCTTCCTCCTATTTCGTCAAACCTTTCATCAGCTTCCTTTTTGAACAGACGATTCATCATTGCTCGATGGGTATACCAATTCTTATCTGTTGGCTTCTTATACTTTACTCTACTACCAAACTTTTGAAATAAAATGGCCATATCCACTATGTCTCTTACAGGAACTTCATGAAGAAATTCTCTCGGGAAACGTCCCCATCGTTGTTCTTCTTCATTAAATTCATAATGATTCCAATCATAAGCAGATACTAAAAGAATAATAGATTTTGAGTTTTGATTATTTTTCATATTTGTAACCTCCAGTAGTGTTGTTGTTTACGCTACTGTTATATCGGAACATACGTTTGGTGTAAAGCAATAATGTGACAAATTTGTGAACAAATAAAAAAAATAAGCCCTGCTATTTTAGCAAGAGCTTATTCATAGTCTAAAATGAACTCATTTTCTTCATCGAATTCTGAAACGTTCTTTAGCGTATTTGGTACCTGATTCACTGGAGATGAACTTGAGTAGATAGCAGAAGCTAAAGTAATAAGTGACGAAAAAACAAAAATCCAACCAGCACAATATAGAACTTTTTTCATTATAATTTTCCTCTCATTTTAAAAAGATACAAGCGTATACGTTGCTTTTATAATCTAGCCATTCACCAAACTGAGTCTAATTTTCTTGTAGAACATTATAGAATCATGACTTTATGCCAAATTCATCCAAGGACGTTGATGTAATACTATTGAGTCATTCCATACAAATCAAACTCGTCTTTGTGAAAGTCAGTTTGATTAAATGAGAAACCAATTACTTTCCCATTCGAATCCGATTTAACTGTAATTCCCATGTCAGTTAATCTTTTAATGCTATATTCTAAGCTTAGTGATTTATCAGCTTTGTTGTTTATGTTCCAAGTTACAATAGATTCATTTTCATCATTACTGACTTTGAAGCGATAACCACTTTCTGTATATTTATGAATGTCAGTTATATTGTTTTGGATTATGTACTTTGTATCATCATGTTCTTCTTTCTGTTGTTGTTTATACTCTTGTTCTTGTTTTTCCATTGCTTGTTTTTGTTGTTCTTCAAGAATTTTTTTAGCCTCTTCGCTTGGTCTGACATCAACTACAGTACCTTCATTATCAATTAATAATTCGTAGCAGCCATTTAATAAATTTGTTGCAGATTTCTCTATTATGTCATTACGACCGGATATGCTTTCATTAAAGCTAACAGGTTGTCCATTTTGCATAAGCAATTTCCATCCGTTCTTTTGAACAACTTTAATATTATTAATATCTGTTTCAGTATCATTAGCATCCATAATATTTATTGGTGAAGTTGAATACCACCTTGATACTTTGTTTTCTTCTTTCTTAAAGGATGGTTCACTATTCTTACTAGTAGCATCACTTGAAGTCTGTTGGGAATCCTTATACACTATTATTCCAAATATAAAAATAACAACACATATCACCCATATTTTCCATCGATTCTTCATCTTTATCCCCTGTCTCTTTTTTAAATTAATTTTAACAAAAAAGGATAGCCTTGTAAGTAAGTCACTACACTTTTAGATATGCAAAGAAGTCGGGAAATAATGAGAAATAAAGCTCTAAAAACATTGTTATATCAACGATATATAAAATCGTACATAAACGATAAAAATCGAACTCCTAAGAACGCTTATATACCAACGTTTCCGAAGATATATAATTTCCTAGAAGCTTTATTATGTGAACTAATTTTGAATACCTTATTCTATTTTTTGTATGTTTCATCTTGAACTCTGTTTATTTATTTTGATAAGAAGTTGATTTATTTCATCTTTTGCTGAAATGATTTTATCAAGTCGTTTATAGACTTCATCTAATCGATTATTAAGTTGATCAAAATTATGATTCATTTCTAGAGGAATTTGATTAATCTGTTCTTTCAATTCTACCTTTGATTTTTGAAGCTCTTTTTTTATTATCTCTTCCACATTGTTAACCTCCTTATTCATAAAAATATTTTAGGTAATTTTATTATAAAATCTTACTTTTAGAGATTTTCACTGTATTCTTTTAATTACACATTAAACCTAAATAAAAAATCATTACAGGCTGATTTAGAGCCTCTAAGAGCTATTCTATATCAATTTAATAGATTAAATTATCATCCTCTAACCAATTATATAACTTATCACTTGGATAAGAATTTATTTTGGCATGAGATAGATCTTTCATAACCTCTTGATAGTCAGCAAACTCCTCTGAATGTTTATAATCTGAGTTATTACATATTTTTTCAATACATTTGAAAGCAAACCCTCTTATATTTTCTTGTGGTACTTTAAGGTATCGTCCACTTTCAATAGTATCATTAACAAACTTTCCTATAAGGATATTCCATTGTTTTTTAGACCACCTACCAATTGTGAATTCAGAATAAAATTCATTACAGGCATCTCTTAATAATTCTCTGAATTCTGCTGGTTCTAAAGGTTTCTTGAAATTACAATTGTAATTAATATTAATATTATTATTTTTATCTTTTTCTTTTTTATTTTTTTCTTTAATACTTGAGCCTTTTTGTACAGGCTTGCCTTTCTCTTTTAGCATTACTAGGTTTTCCTTTTTGTCATACCTAGGAGTGACCTTTTGTACTACTGCTTCTTGGTTTGATGTATTTTCTAGGTCTTCCTTTTTGTCAGAGCTGGAGTTTACTTCATTAAATAATTCTTGAACAATTTTATCAGTAATATAAAAATATTTCTTTGATGGAACACCCATTATTTTAGTTTCTATGTAGCCTGCTTGTTCTAAGTCCTTAACAGCCTTTAATTGTTGCTTATAGGTCAAAGCAGTCTCTTCTTGTAATGTTTCGCTGGTTAGAAAGAAATATTCTTTTTTATCTTTTATAGTGAGCATTCCTTTTCCATTAAAGCTTTCATAACTTGCACAGAGTTGTCCAAAGATAATTGCTGCATTTACTGATACCGTTTTAGCTAATTGTTTGTTATACATAACAAAACCTTTACCACTTAAAACTGACATTAATTTCATACTCTCTATCTCCCTATTGACACAGAAGAAAATACCTTGATATTATGTCCATATAGAAGGATATTCTTCTGCTTTTTCTTTAGAGATGGTAGAGCCGCTAAACTCAATTACCATCTCTTATTTAATTATAATATTTTTCTGAATATTCGTGAAATTAAAATTTCAATCCTTTTAAGGCTCCATGTAATTTATGTTTGGACTCTAAATCCTGCCCCCACATATGAACATACTTTTTTGTAACGGTTATATCTGAATGACCAAGTAAATGCATTAGAGAAAAAGCATCTACTCCCGCAAGTATCATTCTTTTCGCCATAGTATGTCTAAATGTATGAGGACTTACCCTTTTATTTATATTTGCTGTATTTCCATACTTAGCAAATCTTTTTTGAATACTGTGAGGCTGTAATTCAAGATTATCTTGACTAATAAACAATTTATTTATTCCTTCTATCTCTCCCCTTATCTCTATATATCTTCTCAATTGTTCTTGAGTTATTTCAGAAAGGTAAACCGTTCTTTCAAATAAATTTTTAGTTTTTCTTATTATAATTTTATTTCCTCTAACGTCTCCAACTTCAATGCCTACCAATTCTGATAACCTAATTCCTGTATCAAGGAAAACAAGTAGCATTACTTCATCCCTAAAAGAAACAAATGTTTTCTGCTTTCTTATTACTTTTACTAATAGCTCTATCTCTTTATTATCTAAAGTCTCAATCGTTTTTTGACGATCTCTCAATAGTT
The DNA here is from genome assembly GCF_042787905.1 of Priestia sp. YIM B13551. Taxonomy (NCBI): domain Bacteria; kingdom Bacillati; phylum Bacillota; class Bacilli; order Caryophanales; family Bacillaceae; genus Priestia; species Priestia sp. YIM B13551. The sequence continues at coordinate 1,421 of NZ_JBHZOX010000015.1, read as the reverse complement.
TAATGTTTTGCATCGGATTCTTATCAATTAGCTTATTTTTAGAAAGATAATTATAAAATGAACGAAGTGCACGTAATCGAGTATTTATGCTCGTGATCTTGATAGATTGTTTACTCGTCAGAATAAAGTTCTCAATATCTTTCTGCTGGCATTCAACTAATTGTTTATCTGTACGCCTTCTAAATGCCTGAAATTCGTTCTTATAATACTCAATAGTGGCAGGCCTTAAATTCCTTAGATAGCAGTCTCTGAAGAATTTTTCAAATGCTTCTTCATCGTTTACTTTCTTTTTAATAATATTTAATTCTTTTTCATTTAACTCTCCACGTCTACTCATAAAAACCTCCTATACACACGATTCGGTGCACACGATTTTGGCTTATTTTTGTCGTGTTAAGAAAAAACAAAAAAGACTTCAACGTATTCGTTGAAGCCTTGTCATTATAAGATTCATATGTAACCAAATGGTACCGATGGTCGGGGTCGAACCGACACTCCCGAAGGAACACGATTTTGAGTCGTGCGCGTCTGCCAATTCCGCCACATCGGCAAAATAAAAAAGGCAAGTTAAAATTATAAATGGTGCCGAGGGCCGGACTTGAACCGGCACGGTAGTCACCTACCGCAGGATTTTAAGTCCTGTGTGTCTGCCAATTCCACCACCCCGGCAGCTTGTAAATAAATGGAGGCGGCAACCGGATTTGAACCGGTGATAAAGGTTTTGCAGACCTCTGCCTTACCACTTGGCTATGCCGCCATTTACTCAAGACTAAATAACTTTATTAAAATTGGAGCGGAAGACGAGGTTCGAACTCGCGACCCCCACCTTGGCAAGGTGGTGTTCTACCACTGAACTACTTCCGCATATATGGCTGGGCTAGCTGGATTCGAACCAACGCATGACGGAATCAAAATCCGTTGCCTTACCGCTTGGCGATAGCCCAATATTGAAATATGCATATCGTTTATAAATGGGGCGACTGATGGGAATCGAACCCACGAATGCCGGAACCACAATCCGGTGCGTTAACCACTTCGCCACAATCGCCACGTATATATGCAATGTTATTTTTATAATTGGCAGGGGCAGTAGGAATCGAACCCACACTGACGGTTTTGGAGACCGTAGTTCTACCTTTAAACTATGCCCCTGTAAATGGTGGAGGGGGGCAGATTCGAACTGCCGAACCCGAAGGAGCGGATTTACAGTCCGCCGCGTTTAGCCACTTCGCTACCCCTCCACAATAAATGGTGCCGGCAAGAGGACTTGAACCCCCAACCTACTGATTACAAGTCAGTTGCTCTACCAGTTGAGCTACACCGGCATTTTAAAAACAAATGTTTTTAAAATGGTGGCTCGGGACGGAATCGAACCGCCGACACAAGGATTTTCAGTCCTTTGCTCTACCAACTGAGCTACC
>NZ_JBHZOX010000014.1:0-59063 GCF_042787905.1 Priestia sp. YIM B13551 | reverse complement strand
CTTGCTCAATTAAAAAATAAAAATTAACGTTGACGTTTGTCGCTTTGTTCAGTTTTCAAAGTTCAACCGCCGCTCTTGAGCGACTTTTTTATATTAACAAGTTGTCTTTCATTTGTCAACAACTTTTTTAATATTTTATTTCTGATGAATTGCGATTGTTTTCCAATCACTCATCAGCGACATTTAATAATTTAACATCTATACTATATAAAGTCAACACTTTTTGAAAAGTTTTTTTCATTTCATCAAAAAACCTTATTTACTTCCCTGCTTTCACCGAACCTTAGCAAGATCTTTGAAAGGATTTGATACTTCTCTTGAATGTTTCGTTCAAGAACTACATGATTCAAACTTTGTTGAAAAGCAACGTTTGTTCTCTTCATTTCTTCTCTAAGTAGTGCTTCTAACTCTAAACACTCCACCTGATTAAATAAACAAATTTTCATTGATTCACCTGCTTTTTGCGACATTGATTCTCAAACATCAAAATAAAATCAGTTCTTCTTTTCCTTACCTGTTATTAATTGTAGACAAAACGCATACAAATTAGACAAGTACTACTTATTAAATGAGGTGACAAAATGAATATGTTTTATACTATTCGAGCCAAAAGAATCAAACAAACAATGCTTATCGTAGTTGCTGCGTTTTTTACAAGCTTTTTTCTCTATGCTCAGCAGACGTTTCACTTTCCCGTGTTTTCAACAGATAACGGTCCAAGAGCTGTTTATAAGGCGGATGACAAAAATCCGGAAGTTGCTCTTACATTTAACATCAGCTGGGGAGATGAAAGAGCTATTCCCATTCTGAATGAACTAAAAAGGCAGCATATTGAACATGCTACTTTCTTTTTATCTGCTTCATGGGCTGAGCGTCATCCAGATATTGTAGAGCGCATTAAGAAAGAAGGTCACGAAATTGGCACAATGGGCTATGACTATACTTCTTATACAAGCCTAGAACCTAATGAGATTAGACAGGATCTTGCAAAATCAAAGAAAGTCTTTGATTCACTAGGCCTTAAAGATGTTCACCTTCTTCGTCCTCCTAACGGGCAATTTAATAAAGACACCTTAAAATTAACGGCAGATATAGGATATACTACTGTTCACTGGAGCATTGATTCTAAAGACTGGACAAATCCAGGGGTTGAAAAAATTGTCTCGAATGTTACAAAGCCTTTAGACGGGGGAGATATTATATTGCTGCACGCGTCTGACTCCGCTCAACAAACAGCAAAGGCTATTCCATATATCAAGAATTCATTACAAAATAAAAAAGTCTCAAACGTAAGTGTTTCAACATTAATTTCAAATTCAAAAACCCAAGTAAAAGATATCCGCTAAGATCTATTTCCACTGTATATGGAAAGCAAAAGCAGACAAATATGCTATTTGTCTGCTTTTGCTATTCTTGCGTGCGTAAGAAGTTTGGGCAAAATAAGAAGTTGATACATATTACAAATTAGAAGTGGAAACAACATAAGGTAAAGCCAGCTTTCTTCGTTCGTTCGCAGCGCTGGGAACCATTCAATTGTCGTTACAACAATCATAAAAAACAGCGCTGGTACAAAAGCCTCTTTATTCGTCTGCTTTTTCTTTGCATACGCCACTAATAACCCCACCGCTAACAAGAAAACGCTTAACAAAATATACTTACCTATGCCTTCTCCCGGTTGTTGAAAGAACTTATATCGAAAATAAGCAACGTCAAATAATACAAATAAAACAAATACAATTTGAACCGATTTCCAAAGTGATGCAGATTTAAAAATTCCCAACCCAAATCGGTGAATAGTTAAATATGCAAAAAAACCCATTTGGCTAATTAAACTAAAAATAAACCCTACGCCTACGAGCCATGTTAAAACAGCAACAATTTCTCCTATCTTTCCTTGTTGAAATAAGTGACCGTATTCCCCCCAGCGCACCGCAAACCCAACAACAGCTGTACTTATACCCCCGACAGCTAACGTGGTTAGAAATAGACGAACCCAATTTCGACTATTCACTTCCATCTCCCCCATAAGTTACAAAATTGTACCTTTTCATAAATTGTACCAATCACGTTTTGAAAAATCTAGAGCTCTTTTATGAATAAAAAACCTTGATTATCTCATATTAAGCGTAAGCATATTAGGAAAGGAGCTCATTACTATGAAAAAGCGACTCATGCTCCTCATTTATATAGGAATGTGTATGCTTTTAGCTACAGCCTGTGCACCGCAAGATGAAGAGAACAATGGTATGGATTATGATCAAACAAAGAAAATGGTTGTTGATATTTTAAAAACAGATGAAGGAAAAAAAGCAGTCGAGGCAATTATGAAAGACCCTTCTGTTAGACAAGATATTTTAATGGATCAAAACGCGATAAAAGATACAATTTCTCAAACCCTAGTATCAGATAAAGGCGTGGAATTTTGGAAAAAAGCCATGGATGACCCGAAGTTTGCTGAAAGCTTTGCTAAAAGTTTGGAAAAAGAAAATAAGACGGTCATCAAACAACTGATGAAAGATCCTGAATATCAAGGAATGCTTCAAGATGTTTTAAAGGATCCGGCTATGGAAAAAGAAGTACTGACTGTTTTAAAGAGTAAAGAATATCGCACTTATTTACAAAAGATTATGACCGAAACGTTTGATAGCCCTCTTTATCAATCTAAAATTCAAGACATTCTTTTGAAAGCTGCTGAAGAAACACAAGGTGGACAAAAACAAAGCAGCGACGACGGTGGTTCTTCTTCCTCTGGATCTGATTCAGGCGGAGAACAGCAACAGCAGTGATTAAATACGCATCTCATATGAGGTGCGTATTTAATTATGTCATTTATTTTTATTAAAAAACCTAAATGACTTCTTTATATTTTTTAATACTTAGTATTTTTATTGGAATTGTAAACTTTAATTCTTAGCTTTATGGTAAAATATTAGAAATTAACACAATCGTTTTATAGCAAAAGGAGGGAATTTGATGGAATTTCGCGTTATTAAAACGTTTCAAACCATTGTTCGTTTAGGAAGTTTTCAATTAGCCGCTGAATATTTAAAGTACTCTCAGCCTACCATTACACTGCACATTCAAAAGTTAGAATCCGAACTAGGATTTAAGCTTTTAGAACGAGGAAAAAGCATTAAACTTACTGAAGCAGGTAAAATCTTTTACGAGCGGGCAAATATTTTACTAAAGGAATATGAATATCTAAATAACACCTTAAAGGATTATTCAACAGGCGAAGCTGGCACGATCCGTATAGGTGCTGCGGAACCTACAGCAAGCAGTCGACTGCCTTCCATTCTCTCATTATTTAAAAAAAGATATCCCAACACAGAAATTAGCTTACTCGTTGCAGACGAAAAGCACCTTCATCAACATATACGCAATCAAGAAATTGATTTCGCGATTGGCACTGTCTCAGAATCGTTCAGAGATATAGAATTTGAGGCATTACTAACGGAAAAACTTGTGCTGCTACTACCATTCAATCATGCTCTAACAAAAAGAAAAACAATCTTTGCAAAAGATTTAATACACGAAACGCTGATTACAGCTGGGCAATCTTCCGTTCAAAAGAAAATTGAGCAGCTAATCTTTGAGCGAACAGGCCAGCTGCCTGCTAAAGTCCAGTTAGGCACTATTAGCACACTTCAGCATTTTGTAAAAGAAAACTTAGGAATAGCCGTTGTTCCACAAATAAGCGCAACTCTTCCGCCAGATCAAGTGGTGGTTAAAACAATTCATGACTTGCATGACGGGCCTGCAATCGGCATTTTAAAGCACCAGTCTCACACCGTAAGTACAGCTGGAAAAACATTTTTAGCTCTCTTAAAACAAAACCTTGCATTTGATTTAAAAAAGGCGCAGATTGAACTCTCTGTATAATAACAAAAAGCACGCGCTCGAACAGCGCGTGCTTTTTGTTATTTTCCTGTTGCTGCTTTTTCATTTTCGCAAATAAATGCAATCTTGCTTGCAATCTCTCCGTATATTTGACCTAAACGATGCGATTCATCGTAAATGGAAGGTGCAAAATCTTCTTCATTCCAGTCGGGCTGACTTAACGGAAGCTGTCCTAACAGCTCTGTCTGAAGTTCCTCAGCAAGTTTTGGACCTCCGCCTTTGCCAAATACATACTCTTTTTCCCCTGTTAGCTGGCTTTCAAAGTAGGCCATATTTTCTACAACTCCAATTACCTCATGATCAGTTTTCAAAGCCATAGCACCCGCTCTAGCTGCAACAAATGCGGCTGTAGGATGTGGTGTCGTAATAATGACTTCTTTACAAGCAGGAAGCATGGAGTGAACGTCTAATGCGACATCACCTGTTCCGGGAGGTAAGTCTAGTAAAAGATAATCTAATTCTCCCCATTCAACTTCTGTAAAAAAGCTCGTCAACATTTTTCCAAGCATAGGTCCTCGCCAAATAACGGGTGAATTATCTTCTACAAAGAAGCCCATGGAAATAACTTTTACTCCGAAACGGTCAACTGGAATAATCTTTTCACCTTCTACTACAGGACGCTGTGTGATTCCCATCATATCTGGGACGCTGAATCCATAAATGTCAGCATCAATTAAACCAACTTTCTTTCCTAAACGAGCTAGAGAAACGGCCAAGTTAACAGAGACTGTTGATTTACCAACGCCTCCTTTACCGCTGGCAATAGCAATAAATTCAGGTGCATTCGGACTAGTTAGTAAGTTGCCAGTATTCGGTTGCTCAGCGCGGTACTGCTGAAGTTCTTCAGGCGTAAACTCAACAAATCGCAGTCCAACCGACTGTACACCTGCTTTTTTTAATTCTTCTACAATCGTGCCTTGAAGGCTCAGCTGTTCACTAGTACCTGTTTTTGCAACAGCAATCTTCAGGCTTATATGCTGTTTTTCAGCTTTGATTGTTATTTCTTTAATCGCATCTGTTTCTGATAGTTTTTTATTTAAAAATGGATCCGTAATTTCCCCTACTACTTCTTTTACTTGCTTTTCCGTTAGCATACTCCCACCACCATGTTAAAATCTATTTATTTATACTATCAAGTATATCATACATATTAGATTTTTCTGAATAGAAGGATGCTATGCTTTTTATTTGGGCTTTTCTCCAGTAAAATACCGGCTGACTCCTTCATAAATGGATTCAGCTAACTTTTTTTGATAGCGTTTCGATTGAAGCATTTTACGTTCTGTAGGATTTGATAAGAATCCTACTTCAACCAAAGCACCTGGTGGCTTGGAATGCTTAAGAAGGTAAAGCGTTTGAATAGCTTTTGCTTCACGACTCGTATTATCCAGATTATTTCTTAGCTCTTGTTGAATGAGTTTGGCCACTTGCTCGTTTTCTTTTAGGGACCCGTAATAGAAAGTTTGAGCCCCTCTCCACGCAGAGGATGGAATAGCATTCAAGTGAATACTTAAGTACAAATCAGCATTGGATTTATTAATCATCGTTAAGCGATTTTTTAAGTCTTCTACTTTTCTGCGACTGTATCCTCTTGTGTCTTTGGCCGCTAGGTCTTCGTCTTTTTCTCTTGTCATAATAACAAGTGCCCCTTGCTCTTGCAGATAGTCCCGAAGCATTAACGAAATTTTAAGAGTTATTTCTTTTTCAAGCACTTCATCCCCTCCTACGGCTCCTCCATCAACACCGCCGTGTCCAGGATCTAGTACAATAACTTTCCCGCTAAGAGGAAGTGAAAGCGAACCGGATGATGTTCTATGATCTATCTGATATTGTACAATGACAAAAAGAACGAGAAGCGCTATAATTGTGCTCATTATTTTTACTTTAGACATTTTATCCCTTCCCTTCTTGCCTCACCTATTTATTTCTATATGGGACAAGAACGGGAATTATGAGTACTTTTTAATGCAAACGTAACCGACGTCTTTTTTCTGCGGTTCGATAACCTTCTTTCCACCAGTCTTGCACATATCCTTGACACAAATAATACAGACCATCTTGATAAAGATCTGTTACAGACATGCTGACGGCTCCGTACAATGTATCAATTAAAAGAGACTCTTCTTGCTTACTGTGCTTCTGAAAGTCTTCGTAGCCTTTACCACGTTTACTCACCCGGGCACCTAATAAAAATGATTCGATGGCAATATCAAGACAGTACTCCTCTACATGTTCGTCTCCTAGCATATTCCACTGAAACATTGGATGAAAATAACGGCGCAGCCTCTCTTGAAGCAAATCAAACGACAGTTCCCTTAGGACTTTGCGTTCATATTTCATTTCTTTTTCATAACGTTTTTCTTTTAAATATGTAACCTCATTCACGATAACGCCTCCCTTTTTTACATATTGTCTGCACAAGCCTTCGTCTCATACGCAAACAACAAATAAAAAAAGCCTTGGTCCAAAGACCAAGGCTTGAAACGTAATATAAAATTAACGTTTTGAGAATTGTGGTGCACGACGAGCGCCTTTAAGACCGTATTTTTTACGTTCTTTCGCACGAGCGTCACGAGTTAATAGACCAGCACGTTTTAATGTTCCACGGTATTCAGGGTCTGCTTCTAATAAAGCACGAGAGATTCCGTGACGAATAGCGCCAGCTTGACCTGCATAACCTCCACCATTAACGTTTACAAATACGTCATAGTTACCTACAGTTTCAGTTAAAGCAAGTGGTTGTTTTACTACTTCACGTAGTGCAGCAAATGGAATGTATTCTTCGATTTCACGACCGTTGATTGTTACGCGACCGTTACCTGGTACTAAACGTACACGAGCAACAGAGCTTTTACGACGACCAGTTCCGTAATATTGTACCTGTGCCAAGATAATAACCTCCTCTTATTAATTATCCGCGAAGTTCGTAAACTTCTGGTTTTTGTGCTTCATGTGGATGTGTTTCACCAGCATACACATGTAATTTTTTGAACATTTGACGGCCTAGGCTACCTTTTGGAAGCATGCCTTTGATTCCTAATTCAAGCATTTTCTCAGAGTAGTTAGTACGCATTTCTAATGCTGTACGTTGTTTCAAACCACCTGGGTGCATGCTGTGACGGTAATAAATTTTATCAGTTAATTTTTTACCTGTTAGTTCGATTTTTGACGCATTGATAAGGATCACGTGATCACCAGTATCAACATGTGGTGTAAAAGTTGGTTTATGTTTACCGCGTAAGATTGATGCTACTTCACTTGCTAAACGACCTAAAGTTTTACCTTCAGCATCGACAACATACCATTTACGCTCTACTTCGTTTGCTTTCGCCATGAAAGTTGTACGCATGAGTTTCCCTCCTAATTTTCATCATCAATTATAAAATTATTTCAACCTTCTATTTCAACACGATTAATTTCCGGGGCTAACCGTGGGGTTAAAATACATACCATATGATATATTATATCTTTAAGCTACTAATGTCAAGAAAATGTTACACCAGGTTTAGTTGTCATAGAAAACGCGCCATAAATATAGTCCTTGCGAAGGTGCAGTTTTCCCTGCACGAGGACGTGATTTGCTTTCTAGAATATCTTTTATAGCATCTGGTTCAATACGCCCTTGTCCTACTTCTAAAAGCGTTCCAACAAGAATACGAACCATATTATACAGAAAGCCACTTCCAACGAATCTAAACACAAGCTGACTATTCTCTTCATACATATCAATCTTGTAAATCGTACGAATCTTATCTTCCACTTCTGTTCTCGCTGAACAGAAGCTTGTAAAGTCGTGTGTACCGAGTAAATATGTGATGGCTTTTTTCATTTTTGAGTAGTCTAATGGATAAGGGTAATGGTATGCATAAGAACGAGTGAAAGGATTTCGATCTTCGCCGCGCAAAATATGATAGCGATACTCTTTTGAAATAACGTCATACCGGGCGTGAAAATGTGCATCAACTTCACATACATTCTTCATTACAATATCATCTGGTAGCATTGAATTCAATGCTTTTTTCCACTTATCACATGGAATATTTAGGTTTGTATCAAAATGAATGACTTGCCCCTGTGCATGAACATTTGTGTCCGTTCGTCCAGAGGCGTAAATCGGCACTTTTTTGTTATGCATTTTCTCTAAAACGGCTTCAATCTCCAGTTGAACAGTTCGCTTATTGGGCTGAACTTGATAACCTGAAAAGTGTGTGCCGTCGTATGCAACTATACATTTTAAACGTTTCATCTTTTCACCAAACAATCTTTACGTTCTAATCAGCACTAAAACAACTGCTACTGCCAGCAGAAGTAAAAGCATAATTGTATCTATGCTTCCCCATTTCAATTGACGATACTTTGTACGCCCTTCTCCGCCTTTATAACCCCTTGCCTCCATGGCAATAGCTAGCTCTTCAGCACGCTTAAATGAACCTATAAATAGAGGAACAAGCAAAGGAACGACAGCTTTCAAACGATCCGTAACGGGGCCGCTGCTAAAGTCCACTCCTCGTGCTGTCTGCGCTTTAATAATTTTATCTGTCTCTTCCATCAATGTAGGAATAAAGCGAAGAGAAATGGACATCATTAAAGCTAATTCATGAACAGGAAGCTTGAGCTTTTTAAATGGATTCAGCAAGCTTTCCATTCCATCTGTTACTTCAATGGGCGTAGTCGTTAAAGTGAGCATCGTCGTAATTAAAATTAAGAACAAGAAGCGCAAGGAAATTAAAACACCTTGAATAAGGCCACCTTTATAGACAGAAAACCATCCCCATTCAAACAAAAGAGGACCTTCCTTTGTCATAAAAATGTGCAAAAGAAACGTGATGATAATAATAAACAGAACGGGCTTTAACCCTCTTAAAATAAATGAAACAGGCACTTTACTCATGGCCACTATCATAAGGGTATACACACCTAAAAAAGCATAGCCGATAGGGTTATTTGCTAAAAACACAATTAATACATACGCAAACACAAGAAGCAGCTTGGCCCGAGGATCCATTCGATGGACAACCGATTGACCCGGCACATACTTACCAATAATGATTGAGTTCATCATAATCGTTCACCTTGCTGCATAAGGTGCTGCACTTTCTCTACCACTTCAGAAAAGGTAATTACCGTATCCGATGCTTCAAGCTGAAATTTCTCTTGCAGCTTCAGCATAAAGCGAAGCGATTCTGGAACATCCAATCCATATTCTTTTAGCTGCGTATGCTGACCAAACACTTCTCTAGGTGACCCTTTCATCGCAACCGTTCCCTTATTCATCACAATTAGCTCATCAGCGTACATAGCTGCATCTTCCATGCTGTGAGTCACGAGAATCGTCGTCAAGCCTTTTTCTTTATGAAGACGATAAATCATATTCATAATTTCTTGACGCCCTCTAGGGTCCAATCCAGCAGTTGGTTCATCTAAAATTAGCACATTAGGATTCATCGCTAAAATACCTGCTATCGCTACACGACGCATTTGTCCACCGCTCAAATCAAAAGGAGATCTGGTGAGAATGTCTTCTGGCAACCCTACTAACTTGATAAGCTCTCTTGCTTTTTGCTTTGCTTCTTCTTCCGAAACGCCATAATTCATTGGTCCAAAAGCTATATCTTTTTCCACCGTTTCTTCAAAAAGCTGATGTTCTGGAAATTGAAACACCACGCCTACTTGCTTACGAATAGCTTTTAAATTCTTTTCTTTTCGATTGGCTTTAATGGTGCGCTCACCGATTTGAATTTCACCAGCAGTTGGCTTCAATAAGGCATTCAGATGCTGTATGATTGTTGATTTCCCAGAACCAGTATGGCCAATAACAGCCAAAAATGTACCTGATTGAATGTTTAAATTTAAGTCATGTAGAGCAATTCGTTCAAATGGTGTATTAACTTGATAACGATGCTCTACTTCTTTGAATATAATGTCCATAGTTCGTCCACCAAGTCCTCATCTGTTAAATGAATTTTTGATAAAGGAATTCCTACGGAAGCAAAACGATGGCTTAGTTTAACGGAAAACGGCAAGTCTAGTCCAATATCCGTTAACTTGGAACCTAATGCAAATACTTCGCGTGGAGTACCTGTTGCATATATCTTCCCTTTGTTCATCACAACGACTCTGTCAGCCATTGCTACTTCATCTAAATCGTGAGTAATTGAAATAACCGTCAGTTGTTTTTCTTCTTTTAATTTTCTAACAGTTTCAAGCACTTCAGTTCGCCCAATAGGATCTAACATAGATGTTGCTTCATCTAGAATGATGACAGATGGCTGTACGGCAATTATACCCGCAATGGCCACACGCTGTTTTTGTCCACCTGATAGCTGATGAGGCTCTTGATCCAGAAAAGCACTCATATTGACCATTTCGATTGCTTCAGGTATACGTTTTTCCATAATCTCAAATGGAATCCCGTTGTTTTCAAGCCCAAACGCAATATCGTCTTGAACGGTTGAGCCAACAAATTGATTATCTGGATTTTGAAACACCATTCCAATCTGCTTGCGCACATCCCATATTGTTTCTTCAGATAAAAGAGTATCGCCCACTCGAACCGTTCCTTTTTCAGGTAGCAAAAGGCCGTTTAGAATTCGTGCCAGCGTCGACTTACCAGATCCATTATGTCCAGCTATTGCTAACCATTCACCTTTATAAGCAGAGAGAGAAAGGTGATCTAATGTTAGGTCTGCTTCAGGATCGTATCGAAAGCATAAATCTTTTACCTCTAAAGACATTTCTTTCAACGCTATCTTCCTCTCAGCTTTTTCTATTGCAGCATTGCCTACATTGATTTTTTACACTATTTACCCGGTTTTAGGTATAAAAAAAGGGCAACGACTAGTTACACACTGTCTCGCCCTTTTCTATCTGTATTAAAAATATTAAACTAATTCAATGATAACCATTGGAGCACCGTCACCACGGCGAGGTCCAACTTTTAAGATACGAGTGTAACCGCCTTGGCGATCTTCGTAGCGAGTAGCGATATCGCTGAATAGTTTTTGTAAAGCGCTTTGACCAGCTTCTTCGTTAGCTACTTCATTACGGATGTAAGATGCAGCTTGACGAAGAGCGTGTAGATCTCCACGTTTACCTAAAGTAATCATTTTTTCAACAGTTGAACGTAATTCTTTTGCACGAGCTTCAGTTGTCTCAATGCGTTCACTGATGATTAAATCAGTTGTTAAATCACGAAGAAGCGCCTTGCGTTGTGCGCTTGTACGACCTAATTTACGGTAAGACATGTGAGGTCCCCTCCTTTGTTAAGTAGTTAAACAGGTAGATATAATCAGTCGTCCTTACGTAGACCCAAACCTAATTCTTCAAGTTTAGCTTTAACTTCTTCTAAAGATTTACGGCCTAAGTTACGAACTTTCATCATATCTTCTTCTGTTTTATTAGCAAGCTCTTGTACAGTATTGATGCCTGCTCGTTTTAAGCAGTTGTAAGAACGAACAGATAAATCCAGTTCCTCGATCGTCATCTCTAGAACTTTTTCTTTCTGGTCTTCTTCTTTTTCTACCATAATCTCTGCTTTTTGAGCTTCATCTGTTAAGTTAACGAAGATATTTAAGTGTTCCGTTAGAATCTTTGCACCTAAAGCAACAGCTTTTTCTGGCTCGATGCTACCGTCAGTCCAAACATCCAACGTTAACTTATCGTAATTTGTCATTTGACCAACACGAGTATTCTCTACATAATACGATACGCGAGTAACAGGCGTATAGATTGAATCAATTGGAAGTACACCAATTGGTTGGTCTTCACGCTTGTTAGCATCGGCAGGATTATAACCTCGACCTGTGCGAGCAGTAAGTCTCATACGGAAATGAGCATCTGACTCAAGTGTTGCAATATGAAGATCCGGATTTAGAACTTCGATATCGCTGTCTGCTTGAATGTCAGCAGCCGTTACTGTACCAGGACCTTTAACATCGATCTCAAGTGTTTTCTCTTCATCAGAGTAAATCTTTAACGCTAACTTTTTAACGTTTAAAATGATGTTTGTTACATCTTCAACAACTCCAGGAACTGTTGAAAATTCATGTAATACACCTTCAATTTGAATAGATGTTACAGCTGCACCAGGGAGTGAGGATAATAGGATACGACGTAAGGAGTTACCCAAAGTAGTACCATATCCACGCTCAAGTGGTTCGACGACGAATTTACCGTACTTTCTATCATCGCTGATTTCTACCGTTTCGATTTTTGGCTTTTCAATCTCTATCAATATAAACCCTCCTTCAAAACGTCGAAACCTCGGCTAGACGGCTGATTTCTCAAATGCCTAACCGAAATTCCCTATTAGACAGTTCCCGAATGTGCACAACAAATGGAAAACATTTCGTTGCATGAATAAATTCTACACCATCATCATTATAGACAACGAAATAGAATCTATACATATTAATTATACACGACGACGTTTTGGTGGGCGGCATCCGTTGTGAGGTACAGGAGTAACATCTTTAATAGCTGTTACTTCTAAACCTGCAGCTTGAAGAGCACGGATAGCTGCTTCACGACCAGCACCAGGGCCTTTAACTGTAACTTCAAGAGTTTTCATTCCGTTATCCATAGAAACTTTAGCAGCAGTTTCAGCAGCCATTTGCGCAGCAAATGGAGTAGATTTACGAGAACCTCTGAAGCCAAGTGCGCCTGCACTAGACCAAGCAATCGCATTACCGTGAACATCTGTAATTGTTACAATAGTGTTGTTAAACGTTGAGCGAATATGAGCTACACCAGCTTCAATATTCTTTTTCACGCGACGTTTACGTGTATTAGTTTTACGTGCCATCTGTTAATGACCTCCCTTACTAATTATTTCTTCTTGTTCGCTACAGTACGGCGTGGGCCTTTACGTGTACGAGCATTGTTTTTACTGTTTTGACCACGAACTGGTAAACTACGACGGTGGCGGATACCACGGTATGAACCAATCTCAATTAAACGTTTGATGTTTAAAGAAACTTCACGACGAAGATCGCCTTCTACTTTATAGCTATCTAAAATATCACGAATTTTACCTAATTCTTCTTCTGTTAAGTCACGAACGCGAGTATCTTCAGAAACTCCAGCTTCAGCTAGAACTTTTTCAGCAGTTGGACGACCAATACCGAAAATGTATGTTAATGAAATTACTACACGCTTGTCACGAGGAATATCAACACCAGCAATACGTGCCATATGAATAGTGCACCTCCTTATTGATTAACCTTGTTTTTGTTTATGCTTAGGGTTTTCACAAATTACCATTACTTTACCTTTTCTACGGATAACTTTACATTTTTCGCAGATTGGTTTAACTGATGGTCTGACTTTCATGTTTCATACCTCCTTGATAGTACGGAGTGCATAGGTTTTATTTGAAACGGTACGTAATTCTACCGCGAGTTAAATCGTATGGTGACAATTCTACAGTTACTTTATCACCAGGTAAGATTCGAATGAAATGCATGCGAATTTTTCCTGATACGTGAGCAAGTACTGTATGACCATTTTCTAATTCTACCTTGAACATAGCGTTAGGTAAAGTCTCAGCAACTGTACCTTCAACTTCAATTACATCGTCTTTTGCCATTAAAGTGCTCTCCTTTCTTTGAAACAGTAACAAGCTATCATTAAACGACTTAAAAAGAACCTGTTCTGAACATCCGGAGATCGTAATCATTAAATTCAAGATGATTGACGCTAATATACATCTTTACCATTTTAACAGCAATTCAGACGAAAAACGATCATCGTGAATTTAGATAATTACTGTTTACTGTCCAGTGCATCTAGCGAGGAATGGATAGAGATAACATCCTTTAACATTACAATGCTGTCAGAATTTCATATCCCGTCTCAGTAATTGCAATAGTATGTTCGAAGTGCGCACACATTTTACCATCTACTGTGACAACTGTCCAGTTATCAGGTAATGTTTTTACATATCGCATACCAGCATTCACCATTGGCTCAACTGCCAATACCATGCCTGGACGTAGACGCGGTCCTTTATTCGGTGGACCATAATGAGGTACTTGCGGATCTTCATGTAAGTCTTTGCCGACCCCATGGCCAACATATTCTCTTACAATCGAAAAGTTACGTGATTCTGCGTACTGTTGAATAGCATGTGAAATATTCGACAAACGCTCACCCGGCTTAGCTTCTGCTAATCCTTTGTAGAGAGATTGCTCAGTCACATCAAGCAGCTCTTGATTTTCTAATGAAATCTTTCCTACTCCATATGTCCAAGCTGAATCACCGTGATAGCCACCGAATTTAGCTCCGATGTCTAAACTGATGATATCCCCTTCATTAAGCTTGCGTTCACCCGGAATACCATGAACTAATTCTTCATTCACAGAAGCACATACACTGCCGCGAAAACCATTATACCCTTTAAAAGACGGAATTGCATCATGTTGACGAATAAAATTTTCAGCAATTGCATCCAATTCTATAGTCGTAATACCTGGAGCGATATGCTTTTTTAACTCTTGATGAGTTAAAGCCACGATTCGTCCAGCTTCACGCATGACCTCAATTTCCTCTGGTGTCTTGCAAATGATCATTGCTTAACCCCAGCAAGTAATTGACGAACATCCTCAAACACAATGTTAATATCTTGATTACCATTAATATTGCGTAGATAACCTTTTTCTTGATAGAAATCAAGTAGAGGTTGAGATTGTTTAACATTAACTGAAAGTCTAGTTGAAACCGTCTCAGCATTGTCATCTGCACGTTGGTAAAGCTCTCCGCCACATTTGTCACAAACTCCTTCTTTCGCAGGAGGATTGAATACTAAGTGGTAAGTAGCTCCGCAATCTTTACAAATGCGGCGTCCAGTAAGACGCTCCATTAAAATGCTTTGATCTACATCAATATTAATCACATAATCAATTTGCTTGTTTAGTTCTTTTGTAATTGTTTCAAGAGCTTCTGCTTGGGCTACTGTTCTTGGGAAGCCATCAAGTAAAAAGCCGTTTTCACAATCTTGTTTGTTTAAACGCTCGCGCACAATTCCAATTGTTACTTCATCAGGAACAAGGTTACCTTGATCCATAAATGATTTAGCTTTTAAACCTAGTTGCGTTCCTTCTTTAATTGCAGCTCGGAACATATCTCCTGTTGAGATATGAGGGATATCGTAATGCTCAACGATTTTTTCTGCTTGAGTACCTTTCCCAGCACCAGGAAGGCCCATTAACACTAAATTCATTTCTTGCTTCCCCCTCAGTATCTTATCCGTTTAATGGGAAAGCAGCTTGCTTCCCACTAAACAGCTTTACTTAATAAATCCCTTATAATGGCGTTTCACTAATTGACTCTCAAGCTGTTTCATTGTCTCAAGAGCTACACCGACAACAATTAACAAACTAGTACCGCCGATCTGAGCAGATGATGGTAAGTTTGCAATTTTGATGAACAGAACCGGCAACACAGCAATTAACGCAAGGAATATCGAGCCGATTAATGTCAGACGATATAACACTTTCGTTAAATAAGCTTGTGTGCTTTTACCAGGACGGATGCCTGGGATGTAGCCACCTTGCTTTTTCAAGTTCTCTGCTACTTGTTCAGGGTTAACTTGAACAAATGTATAGAAGTAACAAAAAGCAATGATTAACGCTACATACACTATCATACCAATTGGCTTAGTATAGTCAAATGTATTCTGAATCCACGTCGTTACATCATTTGGACCGAAAAATGATGCAATTGTTGGTGGTGTAATAATAAATGAAACTGCAAAGATAACAGGAATAACCCCAGCAGCATTTACTTTTAACGGTAAATGAGTGGATTGACCTCCAACAGGATTACGACCAGCTGAACCCTTTGCATATTGAATAGGAATTTTTCGTAGCGCTTGTTGGAAGTAAATAACCCCAACAATAATAGCTAAAACTGCAATTGCAATTAAAACTACCGTTACGATACGAATGAATAATTGATCCCCAACGTCTTCAAATTGCTGTGCATAAATTTGATTTAATGTTGTCGGAATACCAGCTGCAATCCCAGCAAAGATAATGATAGAAATACCATTACCTACGCCTTTTGCAGTAATCTGCTCTCCTAACCACATTAAGAAGGCAGTACCTGCCGTTAACACTGTAGCAATTAGAAGATACGTAGAAATTCCTGGATTAGCGATCAATTGTCCGCCCGAAATATTGTTGAATCCTATAGACATACCTAAAGCCTGGATAAATCCAAGCACAATTGTTCCATAACGAGTTACTTGAGCTAATTTACGGCGCCCAACATCTCCCTGCTTTGACCATTCTGTAAACTTAGGTACAACATCCATCTGCAATAATTGGACGATGATGGATGCTGTAATATAAGGCATAATGCCCATAGCAAGAATGGAGAAGTTTTTTAACGCGCCGCCGCCAAATGTATTCAGAACTCCGAATACATTTAACCCATCTTGCAATTTTAGTACATCCGTATTAACACTTGGTACAGGAATAAATGTACCAATTCGGAAGACAATTAACATTAACAAAGTGAAAAAGATTTTTTGTCTTATTTCACGCACGCGCATTAAATTGGAGATTGTTTGAAACATTAGATCACCTCAACTGTACCGCCAGCAGCTTCGATAGCTTCTTTAGCAGTTGAAGAGAATTTAGCAGCTTTAACAGTTAGCTTAGAGTTTAATGTACCGTTTCCTAGTACTTTAACGCCAGCTTTTGCTTTGCTTACTAAACCAGTTTCGATTAATAATTCTGGTGTTACTTCAGTTCCATCTTCAAAACGGTTAAGAGCTTCTAAATTAACGATCGCGTATTCTTTGCGATTGATATTAGTGAACCCACGTTTTGGAAGACGACGGAATAAAGGAGTTTGACCACCTTCGAAGCCAGGTCTTACGCCACCGCCAGAGCGAGCGTTTTGCCCTTTGTGACCTTTACCTGAAGTCTTTCCGTTACCTGAACCAGTACCACGACCTACACGGTTACGTACTTTACGTGAACCTTCAGCTGGTTTCAATTCATGAAGTTTCATTCCGGAGCACCTCCTTAGAGTGACAATTTATACTTATTGCTCTTTTACTGTAACAAGGTGAGCTACTTTGTTAATCATTCCGCGAATTGCAGGATTATCGTCTTGAACGACAGTTTGATTTAACTTACGTAGGCCAAGTGTACGAACAGTTACACGTTGATCTTCTGGACGACCAATTACGCTACGAGTAAGGGTAATTGCTAGTTTGTTTGCCATTCTATATCCCTCCCTTATCCTAACAGTTCTTCTACAGTCTTGCCACGTAGTTTTGCAACATCTTCAGCACGTTTTAGGTTAGCTAAACCGTTAAGAGTTGCACGTACCATGTTGATTGGAGTGTTTGAACCTAAAGATTTAGATAGAATATCACTTACTCCACCCAATTCTAGTACCGCACGAACTGGGCCACCAGCGATAACTCCTGTACCTTCAGAAGCAGGTTTTAAGAAAATTTGACCTGCACCAAATTGTCCAAGGATTTCGTGTGGAATAGTTGTACCAACCATAGGTACAGTAATTAAGTTTTTCTTCGCATCTTCAATAGCTTTACGGATTGCATCTGGTACCTCTTGTGCTTTACCAGTACCGAATCCAACGTGACCGTTTTTGTCACCAACTACAACTAATGCAGCGAAGCGGAAACGACGTCCACCTTTCACAACTTTAGCTACGCGGTTAACGGTAACAACACGTTCTTCAAGCTCTAATTTATTTGGATCAATACGACGCATGATTTTCCCTCCTTTTACAATTAGAATTGTAATCCAGCTTCACGAGCAGCGTCAGCTAATGCTTTAACACGGCCATGATATAAATAACCGCCACGGTCGAATACTACTTCGTTTACACCTTTTTCTACTGCGCGTTTAGCGACTAATTCGCCAACTTTGATAGCAGCTTCAGTGTTACCAGTGCTTTCTAAAGTCAGGTCTTTATCTAACGTTGAAGCACTTGCGATTGTTACTGAATTTAAATCGTCGATAACTTGTGCGTAAATATGTTGATTAGAACGGAACACGTTTAAACGCGGACGAGTTGCAGTTCCAGATAACTTCGCACGAACACGAGCATGTCTTTTTTTACGAACTTTGTTTTTATCAAGCTTCGTGATCATTTCGGGCACTCCTTTCTTTTACCTAACCGGCATTACTTCTTAGCAGTTTTACCTTCTTTACGACGTACATATTCGCCTTCGTAACGAATACCTTTACCTTTGTAAGGCTCTGGTGGACGAACGTCACGAATATTTGCAGCTAATGCACCTACGCGTTCTTTATCAATACCTTTAATAACGATCTTAGTTTGAGAAGGAACTTCGATTTCGATTCCTGTTTCAGGAGTAATCTCAACTGGGTGAGAGTATCCAACGCTCAATACTAATTTGCTACCAGATTTTTGTGCACGGTAACCTACACCGACTAATTCTAAACCACGTTCGAATCCTTTAGTAACACCTTCAACCATGTTACCTAAAAGGCTACGAGTAGTTCCGTGAAGAGCGCGGTGCTCTTTATTGTCGCTAGGACGATTAACAACTAGTACGTTGTCTTCAACTTTAATTTCGATTTCAGGGTGGAATGTACGAGTTAATTCACCCTTTGGTCCTTTTACAGTTACAGTGTTGCTCTCGTTCGTAACTGTAACACCTGCTGGAAGTTCTAAAGGCTTTTTACCAACACGTGACATAGTTACACCTCCATTCACATTTAAAACTTATTACCAAACGTACGCTAATACTTCTCCACCAGTTTGCTTTTGACGAGCTTCTTTGTCAGTTAAAACACCTTGAGAAGTAGAAACGATTGCGATACCTAAACCGTTAAGTACACGTGGTACTTCGTTAGTTTTTGCATAAACACGTAGACCAGGTTTACTGATACGTTTTAAGCCTGTAATTACACGTTCGTTATTTGAACCGTATTTTAAGAAGATACGGATAATACCTTGTTTGTTGTCTTCGATGTATTCTACATCACGTACGAAACCCTCACGCTTAAGGATTTCTGCAATTTGCTTCTTAATGTTAGAAGCAGGAACTTCAATTTTCTCATGACGAACCATGTTCGCATTGCGGATACGAGTTAGTAAATCTGCAATAGGATCAGTCATTACCATATTAATTTACCTCCTTCCCAAACTTGGGTTTTACCAACTAGCTTTTTTAACACCAGGAATTTGACCTTTATAAGCAAGCTCACGGAAACAAATACGGCAAAGCTTGAATTTACGTAGTACTGAGTGTGGACGTCCACAACGTTCGCAACGTGTATACTCTTGTACTTGGAATTTTTGCTGGCGTTTTTGCTTCGCAATCATTGATTTTTTAGCCACATTTTCGCCTCCTCTGCTTAACGTTGGCAGTTATTACTTCTGGAATGGCATACCGAACTGAGTTAAAAGCTCACGAGCTTCTTCATCAGTGTTTGCTGTTGTAACAATAACGATATCCATACCACGAACTTTAGTTACTTTATCATAATCGATCTCTGGGAAGATCAATTGTTCTTTAACACCTAACGTGTAGTTTCCACGACCATCAAATGCTTTTTTAGATACACCACGGAAATCACGCACACGTGGAAGTGATACTGATACTAGTTTATCGAAGAATTCGTACATACGCTCGCCGCGTAAAGTAACTTTCGCACCGATTGGCATACCTTCACGAAGACGGAAACCAGCGATAGATTTTTTCGCACGAGTTACAACAGGTTTTTGACCAGTGATTTCAGCTAGTTCTTCAACAGCGTTATCTAAAGCTTTTGAGTTAGAAACAGCATCACCGATACCCATGTTGATTACGATCTTGTCGATTTTTGGCACTTGCATTACAGATTCATAATTAAACTTGCTAACTAGAGCAGGAGTAATCTCTTTTGTAAATTTCTCTTTAAGACGGTTCATGTGAACTAAACCTCCCTTCACATTTCATTAATTATTTATCTAAAGTTTCACCAGATTTTTTTGCTACACGTACCTTTTTGCCATCGATAACTTGGTACCCAACACGAGTTGGCTCACCAGATTTAGGATCCAACGGCATTACGTTTGATACGTGGATAGGTGCCTCTTGGCTAACGATTCCACCTTGTGGATTTACTTGAGAAGGTTTAGAGTGTTTTTTAACAACGTTCACGCCTTCAACAAGTACACGGTCTTTCTTTGGGAAAGCTGCAAGTACTTCACCTTGCTTACCTTTGTCTTTACCAGAGATAACCACTACTTTGTCGCCCTTTTTAACATGCATCCTATTCGCACCTCCTTAAAAGGCATTTTGTATTTGTTCTATATATCAATTAGATAACTTCTGGAGCTAATGATACGATCTTCATGAAGTTGTTATCACGTAATTCACGAGCAACTGGTCCGAAGATACGAGTACCACGTGGTCCTTTGTCGTCACGGATGATTACGCAAGCATTTTCGTCGAAACGGATGTAAGAACCGTCAGTACGGCGAACACCACTTTTTGTACGTACAACAACAGCTTTAACAACGTCACCTTTTTTAACAACGCCTCCTGGTGTTGCTTGTTTCACCGTACAAACGATAACATCACCAATGTTTGCTGTCTTGCGACCTGAACCACCAAGTACTTTAATAGTAAGTACCTCACGTGCACCAGAGTTGTCTGCAACTTTTAAACGAGATTCTTGTTGAATCATGTACGAAACCTCCCTTCGGATGAATCATTCTTATCCGATCTATCTTAACTATTAGATGATAACAGCTTTTTCTACAACTTCTACTAGACGGAAACGTTTAGTAGCTGATAACGGACGAGTTTCCATGATCTTCACGATATCGCCTAGTTGAGCTGTATTGTTTTCATCGTGAGCTTTGAATTTCTTTGAGTATTTTACACGCTTGCCATAAAGCGAATGCTTTTTGTAAGTTTCAACAAGAACAGTAACAGTCTTATCCATTTTGTCAGAAACTACGCGGCCAGTGTAAACTTTACGTTGGTTGCGTTCACTCATTCTGAAAGCCTCCTCTCAGACTTAATTATTTATTAGCAGCAATCTCTCTTTCACGAACTACAGTTTTCATACGAGCGATCGATTTGCGCACTTCGCGAATACGAGTAGTATTCTCTAATTGTCCAGTCGCTAATTGGAAACGAAGGTTAAACAACTCTTCTTTTAAAGCCTTAACTTTTTGTTCAATTTCAGCAGTGGTAAGGTCACGAATTTCATTAGCTTTCATTAGAATCACCACCAATTTCTTCACGTTTTACAAACTTACATTTTACAGGTAGCTTGTGTGCAGCTAAACGTAAAGCTTCACGTGCAACCTCTTCAGATACACCTGAAATTTCAAACATTACTTTTCCAGGTTTAACAACTGCTACCCAACCTTCAGGAGCACCTTTACCAGAACCCATTCGGACTTCTAGAGGCTTAGCAGTATAAGGTTTAGAAGGGAAAATTTTAATCCATACTTTACCGCCACGTTTCATGTAACGAGTCATTGCGATACGAGCAGCTTCGATTTGACGGTTTGTAATCCAAGAAGCTTCAGTAGCTTGTAAACCGAATTCACCGAAATGTACTTCCGTACCACCTTTAGCGCGTCCACGCATTTTTCCGCGGTGTTCGCGACGATATTTAACGCGTTTTGGTAATAACATAATTATTTTCCTCCTTCCTCAGTTTTCTTTTTAGTAGGAAGAACCTCTCCACGATAGATCCATACTTTCACACCAAGTTTACCATAAGTAGTATCTGCTTCAGCGTGAGCATAGTCAATATCAGCGCGAAGTGTATGAAGTGGAACTGTACCTTCACTGTAATATTCAGAACGAGCAATATCAGCTCCGCCTAAACGACCAGATACCATTGTTTTGATACCTTGTGCGCCAGCACGCATACTACGTTGAATAGCTTGCTTTTGAGCACGACGGAATGATACACGGTTCTCAAGTTGGCGAGCGATGTTTTCAGCTACTAGTTTAGCATCTAAATCTGCTCGTTTAATTTCAAGGATGTTAATGTGTACACGCTTGCCTGTTAATTGGTTAAGAGCTTTACGAAGTGATTCTACTTCAGTACCACCTTTACCAATTACCATACCAGGTTTTGCAGTGTGGATCGTTACGTTTAAGCGGTTAGCAGCGCGTTCGATTTCAACTTTAGAAACAGCTGCATCGTTTAAACGTTTAGCGATATATTCACGTACTTTTAAGTCTTCATGTAATAAGTCAGCGTAGTCTTTGCCAGCGAACCATCTTGATTCCCAATCACGGATGACACCGACGCGAAGACCGACCGGATTTACCTTTTGACCCATGAATTATCCCTCCTTCTTTTCTGATACCACGATTGTGATGTGGCTTGTGCGCTTGTTGATTTGGCTTGCACGTCCCATAGCGCGTGGACGGAAACGTTTTAAAGTTGGACCTTCGTTAACAAAAGCGTCAGTAATAACTAAATTGTTAGCGTCCATTTCATAATTGTGTTCTGCATTGGCAATAGCAGATTTTAATACTTTCTCAACGACTGGAGAAGCAGCCTTTGGCGTGTGAAGTAGCACTGCTAGCGCTTCACCCACTTGCTTACCTCGAATTAAATCTACAACTAAACGAACTTTACGAGGAGCAATACGTACTGTTCTCGCGACAGCTTTAGCTTGCATTTAAAAGCCTCCTCTCATATTAGCGTCTTGTTTTCTTATCATCACTTGCGTGACCTTTGTAAGTACGAGATGGTGCGAATTCACCAAGTTTGTGACCTACCATGTCTTCAGTAACATAAACTGGTACATGTTTACGACCGTCATATACAGCAATTGTATGACCAATGAACTGAGGGAAGATAGTTGAACGACGAGACCAAGTTTTTACTACTTGCTTGCTGTCAGTTTCGTTTAACTTCTCAATTTTGTTGATTAAATGGTCATCTACAAAAGGTCCTTTCTTTAAGCTGCGACCCATAAATGAACCTCCCTTCGTGATTGTCCTACGGTTCGTTTGAACCGTAGCTCAATCCCGTTATTTTTTACGACGACGAACGATAAATTTATCGGATTTGTTTTTCTTCTTACGAGTTTTGTAACCAAGTGTTGGTTTACCCCATGGACTCATTGGAGACTTACGTCCGATTGGAGCACGTCCTTCACCACCACCGTGTGGGTGATCGTTAGGGTTCATTACAGAACCACGTACAGTTGGACGGATACCTAACCAACGAGAACGACCGGCTTTACCGATGTTGATTAACTCGTGTTGTTCGTTACCAACTTGACCTACAGTTGCACGACAAGTTGCAAGAATCATGCGTACTTCACCAGAAGTTAAACGTACTAATACGTATTTACCTTCTTTACCAAGTACTTGAGCAGATGTACCTGCAGAACGAACTAATTGTCCACCTTTACCAGGTTTCAATTCGATGTTGTGTACTACTGTACCAACAGGAATGTTAGCTAAAGGAAGCGCGTTACCTACTTTAATGTCAGCTTCAGGACCTGACATAACTTCTAAACCTACTTTTAGGTTTTTAGGAGCAAGGATGTAACGTTTTTCACCATCAGCATAATGAATTAATGCGATGTTAGCTGAACGGTTTGGATCATATTCGATTGTAGCAACGCGTCCAGGTATTCCATCTTTATCGCGTTTAAAATCGATGATACGGTATTGACGCTTGTGCCCACCACCTTGGTGACGAACAGTCAATTTACCTTGGTTGTTACGACCACCTTTTCTCTTGACAGGTGCAAGTAACGATTTTTCTGGTTTGTCAGTAGTAATTTCAGCGAAATCAGAAACTGACATGCCACGACGACCATTTGAGGTTGGTTTATACTTTTTAATCGCCATCTCAATTTCCCTCCTTCTCTAGTAATCTTAAGCTTCGAAGAATTCGATTTCGTTGCTCTCTTGAGTTAGTGTTACTACCGCTTTACGACGACGGTTAGTAAGACCACTGTAGCGACCTACACGCTTGAATTTACCTTTGTAGTTCATGATGTTTACTTTTTCAACTTTTACGTCAAAGATTTTTTCGATAGCATCTTTAACCTCAGTTTTATTAGCTCTTACATCAACATCAAACGTATATTTTTTCTCAGCCATTAAGTCTGTTGAACGTTCTGTAATTACGGGGCGCTTAATAATATCACGAGGATCTTTCATTATGCAAGCACCTCCTCTACTTTTTCAACTGCGTCTTTAGTGATTACAAGCTTATCATGGTTCATAACGTCTAATACGCTTAAACCATTAGCTGCAACAACTGTTACACCAGGAATATTACGTGCTGAAAGTGCAACGTTTTCGTTAAGATCAGCAGTTACTACTAATGCTTTGCGTTCTACTGTTAGGTTTTTAAGAACTGCTACCATTTCTTTTGTTTTTGGAGCATCAAAAGAAAGAGCTTCAAGAACAACGATGCTGTTATCTTGAACTTTAGTTGATAATGCAGACTTAATTGCTAAACGACGAACTTTTTTAGGTAATTTGTAGCTATAGCTTCTTGGAACTGGACCAAATACTACGCCACCACCACGCCATTGTGGAGAACGGATAGATCCTTGACGAGCACGACCAGTACCTTTTTGACGCCATGGCTTACGGCCACCGCCTCTTACTTCAGAACGATTTTTAACTTTAGAAGTACCTTGACGTTGAGATGCGCGTTGCATTACGATCGCGTCGAAAAGTACTTTGTTGTTTGGTTCGATACCGAAAACGGCATCTTGAAGTTCGATTTCTCCAACGTTTTCACCGTTTTGGTTAAACAATGCTACTTTTGGCATTGGTTATTCCTCCTTTCTCGAAGAATTATTATTTAGATTTAACTGCAGATTTAACAGTAACTAGAGATTTTCTAGCTCCTGGCACGTTACCTTTTACTAATAAAAGATTGCGTTCTGCGTCAACTTTAACGATTGATAAGTTTTGCACAGTGATGCGCTCTCCACCCATGCGTCCTGGTAATAATTTACCTTTGAATACGCGGTTTGGAGCTACAGGACCCATTGAACCTGGGCGACGGTGGTAGCGAGAACCATGAGACATAGGTCCGCGAGATTGTCCGTGGCGTTTAATAGCACCTTGGAAACCTTTACCTTTTGAGATTCCTGTTACATCAATTACATCGCCTTCTGCGAAAATATCAACCTTGACTTCTTGACCAACTTCATATGCTGAAGCGTCCACACCGCGTAACTCACGGATGAAGCGCTTAGGAGCAGTATTAGCTTTAGTAGCATGTCCTTTTGCAGGTTTGTTAGATAGTTTTTCACGGATATCTTCGAAACCTAATTGGATTGCTTCGTAACCGTCTGTCTCAGCGTTTTTAACTTGAAGAACTACGTTAGCAGAAGCTTCAATTACTGTTACTGGGATCAAGTCACCATTTTCAGCAAATACTTGAGTCATACCGATCTTTCTTCCTAAGATTCCTTTGGCCATTAGTCACACCTCCTAAGTATCTTTTCATTCTTTATTTTAAATTAAAGTTTAATTTCGATATCTACACCAGATGGTAAGTCTAAACGCATTAATGAATCAACAGTTTGTGGTGTTGGATTCACGATATCAATTAAGCGTTTATGCGTGCGCATTTCGAACTGCTCACGAGAATCTTTATATTTGTGTACTGCACGTAGAATTGTATAAATTGATTTTTCAGTCGGTAATGGAATCGGACCGGATACAGCCGCACCAGAACGTTTTGCAGTTTCTACGATTTTCTCAGCAGATTGATCAAGAATTCTGTGATCATATGCTTTTAAACGAATGCGAATTTTTTCTTTTGCCATTATTTTCCCTCCTTTTTCGCCTATTTTACAATAGACATTCTCCGCGGAAATTTCCCCACACTCGCCATGGCAAAGCGGCCGGGTGTGTCGGCAACCTTCCGCATCATCGCAGTCAAAGACCAACATTTTTATTATACTAAAAATGGGTTCATATTGCAACAATAAAGTTAAAAAACTTTTTCATGTGTCGCACACTTTTTTCATTATATATAAAAGGAGATCATTTTGCAAGTGTAATAGTAAAAACTATCTTTACCTTTTATCACCAAATAAAAAAGGAGTAGGTTACCCTACTCCCTTTACTGAAACGAGAAATTACTCGCTGATTTTAGCTACAACGCCAGCGCCTACTGTACGTCCACCTTCACGGATTGAGAATTTAGTACCTTCTTCAATCGCGATTGGAGCGATAAGTTCAACAGTCATTTCGATGTTGTCGCCAGGCATTACCATTTCTACGCCTTCAGGTAAGTTACAAATACCAGTTACATCAGTTGTACGGAAGTAGAACTGTGGACGGTAGTTTGTGAAGAATGGAGTGTGACGTCCACCTTCGTCTTTAGAAAGAACGTATACTTCAGCAGTAAATTTAGTGTGTGGAGTGATTGAGCCTGGTTTAGCTAATACTTGTCCACGTTGGATTTCTTCACGTGCTACACCACGAAGTAAAGCACCGATGTTGTCGCCAGCTTCAGCATAGTCAAGAAGCTTACGGAACATTTCTACACCTGTTACAGTAGTAGATTTTGGCTCTTCAGTTAAACCGATGATGTCGATAACGTCACCAACTTTAACTTGTCCACGCTCTACACGACCTGTAGCAACTGTACCACGACCAGTGATTGAGAATACGTCCTCAACTGGCATCATGAATGGTTTTTCAGTGTCACGTTCTGGAGTTGGGATGTACTCATCAACAGCGTCCATAAGCTCGATGATTTTAGCTTCCCAATCAGCGTCGCCTTCAAGAGCTTTAAGAGCAGAACCTTTGATTACTGGTACATCGTCACCAGGGAAGTCGTATTCAGAAAGAAGGTCACGTACTTCCATTTCTACTAATTCAAGTAGCTCTTCGTCGTCTACCATGTCACATTTGTTTAAGAATACAACTAGGTAAGGTACACCTACTTGACGAGAAAGAAGGATGTGCTCACGAGTTTGTGGCATTGGACCATCAGCAGCAGATACTACTAAGATACCGCCATCCATTTGAGCAGCACCAGTGATCATGTTTTTAACATAGTCAGCATGTCCTGGGCAGTCAACGTGTGCATAGTGACGAGTGTCAGTTTCATACTCAACGTGTGCAGTTGAGATTGTGATTCCACGCTCGCGCTCTTCTGGAGCAGCGTCGATCATGTCGTAAGCCATTGCTGCACCTTTACCACTTTTCTTAGCAAGAACAGTAGTGATAGCAGCTGTTAAAGTTGTTTTACCATGGTCAACGTGACCAATTGTACCGATATTGGCATGTGTTTTTGAACGGTCGAATTTTTCCTTAGCCATTCGAAAATCCTCCTTAAAATTCATGTAGTTTATGTTTTATGAGGCCGTGAAAGGGAATGAGCTCCACTTTCACAGCGTACATAAGTAGTTATACTTCAATAAAGAATGAAAATCAATTATTCACCTTTATTTTTTTTAATAATTTCTTCTGAAATTGATTTAGGAACTTCTTCGTAGTGATCGAAGTGCATAGAATATGTTCCGCGACCTTGAGTGTTTGAACGTAATGCAGTTGCATAACCAAACATTTCAGAAAGTGGAACGAATGCACGTACAACTTGAGCGTTACCGCGTGCTTCCATACCTTCTACACGTCCACGACGAGACGTAATGTCACCCATGATATCTCCTAAGTATTCGTCAGGGATAACAACTTCAACCTTCATCATTGGTTCAAGGATAGCTGGGTTACATTTTGATACTGCGTTTTTAAGAGCCATAGAAGCGGCAATTTTAAACGCCATCTCACTTGAGTCAACGTCATGGTAAGATCCATCAACTAAAGCAGCTTTGATATCGATTAATGGATAACCAGCAAGAACACCGTTTTGTAATGCATCTTCAAGACCAGCTTGAACTGCAGGGATGTATTCACGTGGAACTACACCACCAACGATTTTGTTCTCAAATTCAAAGCCTTTTCCTTCTTCGTTAGGTTCGAACTCAATCCAAACGTGACCGAATTGTCCACGACCACCAGATTGACGAGCGAATTTACCTTCAACTTTCGCACCAGCGCGGAAAGTTTCACGGTAAGCTACTTGAGGAGCACCAACGTTTGCTTCTACTTTGAATTCGCGACGCATACGGTCAACGATGATATCAAGGTGAAGCTCACCCATACCAGAGATGATGATTTGACCAGTCTCTGTATTAGTTTCCGCACGGAAAGTTGGATCTTCTTCTTGTAACTTTTGAAGAGCTGTAGTCATTTTATCTTGGTCAGCTTTTGATTTTGGCTCAACAGATAAAGAGATAACTGGCTCTGGGAATTCCATAGACTCAAGAATTACAAGACTCTTTTCGTCACATAGAGTATCACCAGTAGAAGTATCTTTTAATCCTACAGCTGCCGCGATATCTCCAGCGTATACTTCAGAAATCTCTTCACGAGAGTTAGCATGCATTTGTAGGATACGACCTACACGCTCACGCTTACCTTTTGTAGAGTTTTTGATGTATGAACCAGAGCTTAGTACACCAGAGTAAACACGGAAGAACGTTAATTTACCAACATAAGGGTCCGTCATAACTTTGAACGCTAATGCTGAGAAAGGAGCGTTGTCGCTAGACTCACGCGTAACTTCTTCTTCTGTTTCAGGTACGATACCTTGGATTGCTGGTACATCAACTGGAGATGGTAGGTAATCAATTACTGCATCTAGCATTAATTGTACACCTTTGTTTTTGAATGCTGAACCACAGATAACTGGGTAGAATTCAACGTCACAAGTACCTTTACGGATACCAGCTTTTAGTTCTTCAACTGTAAGCTCGCCTTCGTCTAAGTACTTCATCATTAATTCTTCGTCAAGTTCTGCAACAGCTTCTACTAAGCTTGCACGGTATTCTTCAGCTTGCTCTTTGTATTCCTCAGGAATTTCACGAGCTTCTGAACGAGTACCTAAGTCATCTTCGTAGAAGTATGCTTTCATTTCCACTAGGTCAATGATTGCTTCGAACTCATCTTCAGCACCAATTGGCAACTGAATTGGGTGAGCATTTGCACCTAAACGATCGTGGATCGTTTTTACAGAGTACAAGAAGTCAGCACCAATTTTGTCCATTTTGTTAACGAATACGACACGGGGAACACCGTACGTAGTCGCTTGACGCCATACTGTTTCTGTTTGAGGCTCAACACCAGATTGAGCATCAAGAACTGCCACAGCGCCATCAAGTACACGTAATGAACGCTCAACTTCAACAGTGAAGTCTACGTGTCCAGGAGTATCGATGATGTTAACGCGGTGACCTTTCCAAGAAGCAGTTGTCGCAGCAGACGTGATAGTGATACCACGTTCTTGCTCTTGCTCCATCCAGTCCATTTGTGAAGCTCCTTCATGAGTTTCACCAATTTTATGGATACGGCCAGTATAATAAAGAACACGCTCAGTTGTTGTTGTTTTACCAGCATCAATGTGAGCCATGATCCCAATATTACGAGTGTTTTCTAAGGAGAACTCTCTTGCCATCTTAGGTATTTCTCCTTCCATATTTTAGTTTGTTTTTTAAAAAGTTTCGTTAAAAGATTACCAACGGTAATGAGCAAATGCTTTATTAGCTTCTGCCATTTTGTGAGTATCTTCACGTTTCTTAACTGCAGCACCAGTGTTGTTAGCTGCATCAAGGATTTCGTTAGCTAAACGCTCTTCCATCGTTTTTTCTCCACGAAGACGAGCATAGTTTACTAACCAACGAAGACCTAGAGTAGTACGACGCTCTGGACGTACTTCTACAGGAACTTGGTAGTTAGAACCCCCTACACGGCGTGCTCTAACTTCTAGTACAGGCATGATGTTTTTAAGAGCTTGGTCGAATACTTCCATAGCTTCTTTACCACTGCGCTCTTGTACTAAATCGAATGCTCTATAAAGAATAGCTTGTGACTTACCGCGCTTTCCATCAAGCATCATTTTGTTGATTAAGCGAGATACAAGCTTAGAATTGTAAATCGGATCTGGTAATACGTCTCTTTTTGCAACAGGTCCCTTACGTGGCATTCTACTTCCTCCTTTCACTTTTAAAAGTTTATCTATTAATTGTTAAGCTATTATTTTTTAGCTGCTTTTGGTCGCTTAGTACCATATTTAGAACGACCTTGCATACGGCCATCCACACCAGCAGTATCAAGTGCACCACGTACGATATGGTAACGTACCCCTGGTAAATCTTTTACACGTCCACCGCGGATAAGTACCACGCTGTGTTCTTGTAAGTTGTGACCAATACCTGGGATATAAGCTGTTACCTCGATACCGTTTGTTAAACGTACACGAGCATATTTACGAAGAGCCGAGTTCGGTTTCTTCGGTGTCATAGTACCCACACGTGTACATACACCACGTTTTTGTGGAGAAGATTGGTTAGTTTGAGCTTTTTTGAAGCTGTTGTAACCTCTGTTTAAAGCAGGTGAGTCAGATTTTTTACCTTTACTCACACGACCATTACGGATTAATTGGTTAATAGTAGGCATTTAAATTTTCCTCCTTTCGCCTTTTGTAAGACCACACATCCAGGTGGTTCATTTTTTAGCAAAAAACAAAGTCTTTGAAACTAAAAGTTCAAAAACGTGTTAACTAATAATTGCAACAGTTGCAGCGTTAACTTCTATCCTACAAGCTTGACCAAGCTTTCGCATAGAAGGGACATACGTATACGGAACGTTTTCTTGCTGTGCCGTTTTTGCCACAATAGATGTGACATAAAAATCAGCGTCTTCAGCAATGATGACTTCCTTTACTGTACCTTTTTTTAATGCTTTCACCGTCTGCTTTGTTCCTACAATAATATGATCAGCCTGTAATACTTTTTCATAAGACATTATCATATCCTCCAAAGTAACAGGTAGTTTATAGGAGCACCTTTGATATAGTATCATTCCCTAGAATGGATGTCAACTAACGTTTTGTAGTTTTTTTAAAAAACATCCATTCTAGAGTAATGATTTTATAATTAGTCGATTGTTACCGTTTCTTCAGCTTGGTTTTTGATCGGTTCAGCATTACGATATCTCGTCATACCTGTACCAGCCGGAACTAGCTTACCAATGATAACATTCTCTTTAAGTCCAAGCAACTCATCACGTTTTCCTTTGATTGCAGCATCCGTAAGAACACGCGTTGTTTCTTGGAATGATGCAGCAGATAAGAAGGAATCAGTTTCAAGAGATGCTTTTGTAATACCAAGTAATACAGGACGGCCTGTCGCTGGACGATTGCCTTCAAGTAATACTTTTTCATTTGCATCAGTGAATTGGTGAATATCAAGTAATGAACCTGGTAATACATCTGTATCTCCTGAATCCATTACGCGCACTTTACGAAGCATTTGGCGAACCATTACCTCTACGTGTTTATCTCCAATTTCTACCCCTTGCATACGGTATACTTTTTGCACCTCACGAAGCAAGTACTCTTGTACAGCCGTGATGTCTTTTACTTTTAGTAATTCTTTAGGATCAATTGAACCTTCTGTTAATTCTTGACCACGTGCAATGCGCTGTCCTTCAATAACTTTCAGACGTGCACTGTACGGAGCTGTGTAAGAACGAGTTTCAATCTCTCCTTGAACAGTAATTTCATGTTGACGATCGCGTCCTTCAGAAATGCCGGCAATTGTACCTTCAATTTCAGAAATAACGGCTTGACCTTTAGGGTTACGCGCTTCGAAGATCTCTTGGATACGCGGTAAACCTTGAGTGATATCGTCTCCAGCAACCCCACCTGTATGGAATGTACGCATCGTTAACTGTGTACCTGGCTCACCGATAGATTGAGCAGCGATGATACCAACTGCTTCACCCACTTCAACTTCTGAACCAGTTGCAAGGTTACGACCGTAACATTTTTTACATACACCGTGGCGAGTGTTACAAGTGAATGCAGAACGAATCCATACTTCTTCAACACCAGCATCCACAATTGTTTCAGCTAGGTCTTCTGTAATTAGTTCGTTTTCTTTCACTAACACTTCGTTTGTTCCTGGGTGAAGTACTGTTTTTCTTGCATAACGTCCAATTAGACGCTCATCAAGTTTCTCAATTTCTTCTGTTCCTTCTTTGATTGCAACAGCCAAAATACCGCGGTCTGTACCACAGTCGTCATCACGTACGATAACGTCTTGTGCCACGTCAACCAGACGACGAGTAAGGTAACCTGAGTCAGCTGTTTTAAGAGCCGTATCGGCAAGACCTTTACGTGCACCATGGGTAGAGATAAAGTACTCTAATACTGTTAAACCTTCACGGAAACTAGATTTGATTGGTAACTCAATGATACGACCAGACGGGTTGGCCATTAGTCCACGCATACCTGCAAGCTGAGTGAAGTTAGATGCGTTACCACGGGCACCAGAGTCACTCATCATGAAGATTGGGTTGCGTTTGTCTAATGATGCCATTAATTTACCTTGGATAACGTCTTTCGCGCTGCTCCATACAGAGATAACACGATCATAACGCTCATCTTCAGTAATTAAACCGCGACGGAATTGTTTTAGTACGTTATCTACTTTAGCTTGCGCTTCTGTTAAGATAACTTCTTTTTCTCCTAAAACCACGATATCAGCTACACCAACTGTAATACCAGCTTTAGTAGAATATTTGAAACCTAGGTCTTTCATACGGTCAAGCATTTTAGAAGTCTCAGTAATTTTGAAACGTTTAAATACTTCAGCGATGA
Source organism: Priestia sp. YIM B13551 (assembly GCF_042787905.1). NCBI lineage: Bacteria > Bacillati > Bacillota > Bacilli > Caryophanales > Bacillaceae > Priestia > Priestia sp. YIM B13551. The sequence continues at coordinate 26,472 of NZ_JBHZOX010000014.1, read as the reverse complement.
TATTACCTAAGATTTTTTTCTTGAACGGTGCGATAGCCGGTTGATTCTTGATGAATTCCTTCACATCTGCACCTTTTTCAACAAAGTACTTCTCAGGAGTTTTCACTTCTAAGTTTTCTCTTGTTGGTTCGTTAATGTATGGGAACGATTTTGGTAAAATTTCGTTGAAAACTAATTTACCAACCGTTGTAACAAGCAATTGTTGATTTTGTGCTTCTGTAAACGTTTCGTTGTTTAAAGAACCTGCATACACAGCTACACGTGTATGAAGATGCACATAACCGTTTTGGTACGCTAATAGTGCTTCGTTCGTATCTTTGAACACCATACCTTCTCCAACTGCCTCTTCACGCTCAAGTGTTAAGTAGTAGTTACCTAATACCATATCCTGTGAAGGTGTAACAACTGGTTTACCATCTTTAGGGTTCAAGATATTTTGAGCAGCAAGCATTAAGATACGTGCTTCTGCTTGTGCTTCTGCAGATAATGGAACGTGAACCGCCATTTGGTCACCGTCAAAGTCAGCGTTATATGCTGTACATACAAGCGGGTGAAGACGGATAGCGCGACCTTCTACAAGCGTAGGTTCAAATGCTTGAATACCTAGTCTGTGTAGCGTTGGTGCACGGTTTAAAAGAACTGGATGCTCTTTAATAACCGATTCTAATACGTCCCATACTTCAGGTTGCACACGTTCAATTTTACGTTTTGCACTCTTGATGTTATGAGCTAAACCGCGTTCAACAAGCTCTTTCATTACGAAAGGTTTGAAAAGCTCTAACGCCATTTCTTTTGGAAGACCACATTGATACATCTTTAAGTTCGGACCTACAACGATTACCGAACGGCCAGAGTAGTCAACACGTTTACCTAATAAGTTTTGACGGAAGCGACCTTGCTTACCTTTTAACATGTGAGAAAGAGATTTTAATGGACGGTTACCTGGTCCTGTTACCGGACGGCCGCGACGACCATTATCGATTAATGCATCTACAGCTTCTTGAAGCATACGCTTTTCGTTTTGAACGATAATGCTAGGAGCTCCAAGGTCTAATAAACGCTTTAAGCGGTTGTTACGGTTAATTACACGGCGATATAAATCATTTAGATCAGACGTAGCAAAGCGTCCACCATCTAATTGAACCATTGGACGAAGTTCTGGCGGAATAACCGGTAGAACGTCTAAAATCATCCAAGAAGGTTCGTTACCAGAATGACGGAAAGCCTCTAGTACTTCTAAACGTTTAATAGCACGTGTACGACGTTGACCTTGAGCAGTTTTCAATTCTTCTTTCAAAGCATCTACTTCTTTATCAAGATCGATGTCATGCAATAATTTTTTAACAGCTTCAGCACCCATTGCTGCATGGAAAGTTTGTCCGTACTTCTCACGATACGCACGGTATTCTTTCTCTGATAAAAGCTGTTTCTTTTCAAGTGGTGTATCACCAGCATCTGTTACTACATAAGAAGCAAAATAAATGATTTCCTCTAGCGCACGAGGGGACATGTCTAAGACAAGTCCCATGCGGCTAGGAATACCTTTAAAGTACCAAATATGAGAAACAGGTGCAGCTAGCTCGATGTGACCCATGCGTTCACGACGAACTTTTGCGCGCGTAACTTCTACGCCACAACGATCACATACAACACCTTTATAACGAACGCGCTTATATTTTCCGCAGTGACATTCCCAGTCCTTTTGTGGACCAAAAATACGCTCACAGAATAAGCCGTCTTTTTCAGGTTTTAACGTACGATAGTTGATCGTTTCAGGTTTTTTTACCTCACCGTACGACCAAGAACGAATTTTATCTGGCGAAGCTAGACCGATTTTCATATACTCAAAGTTATTTACATCTAGCAAGGAGCCTACCTCCCTTTTAATCTACAGGTTTTTTCCCTTAACGTTTATATGAAAGTAATTCCTTACTCTTTTGTGACAGGATCTTTTTGTCCTTCAGAAAGGCTTTCTTCGTTATCTGCAATAATTGATTCTGTTGGTTGCTCATGGTCCTCTTCTGAGTCCATGATATCAATTTCTTGCTCGTCAGCAGAAAGCATCTTCACATCCATACCTAAACTTTGTAGTTCTTTAATTAATACTTTGAACGATTCAGGTATGCCAGGTTCTGGAATGTTTTCACCTTTAACAATTGCTTCGTATGTTTTCACACGACCTACTACGTCATCTGATTTCACTGTTAAGATCTCTTGTAATGTGTAAGCAGCACCGTATGCTTCAAGTGCCCATACCTCCATCTCACCAAAACGCTGTCCACCGAACTGCGCTTTACCACCAAGTGGTTGTTGTGTAACAAGTGAGTATGGTCCAGTAGAACGAGCGTGAAGTTTATCGTCTACCATGTGAGCAAGTTTGATCATGTACATGATTCCTACTGATACACGGTTATCGAATGGTTCACCTGTTCGACCATCATATAGAACTGTTTTAGCATCACGAGACATGCCAGCTTCTTCGATTGTTGCCCAAACATCTTCCTCACGCGCACCATCAAATACTGGAGACGCAACGTGAATGCCAAGCTTACGAGCAGCCATACCTAAATGAAGCTCTAGCACCTGACCGATGTTCATACGAGATGGTACCCCTAATGGGTTTAACATGATGTCAATTGGCGTACCGTCTGGTAGGTAAGGCATATCTTCTTCAGGTAAAATACGTGAAATTACACCTTTGTTACCGTGACGACCGGCCATTTTGTCACCTTCAGAAATTTTACGCTTCTGAACAATATATACACGGACTAATTGGTTTACACCTGGTGGTAATTCGTCGCCATCTTCACGGTTGAAGACTTTAACATCAAGAATGATTCCACCGCCGCCGTGCGGTACACGAAGAGAAGTATCACGAACTTCACGCGCTTTTTCACCGAAAATAGCGTGTAGAAGACGTTCTTCAGCTGTTAGTTCTGTTACACCTTTTGGCGTTACTTTACCAACTAAAAGATCTCCGTCTTTTACTTCTGCACCAATGCGGATGATTCCACGCTCATCTAAGTTGCGAAGCGCATCTTCACCTACGTTTGGAATGTCACGCGTAATTTCTTCAGGTCCAAGCTTCGTATCACGAGACTCAGATTCATATTCTTCAATATGAACAGACGTATATACATCGTCTTTCACAAGGCGTTCACTCATGATGATGGCATCCTCATAGTTGTAACCATCCCATGTCATGAAACCAACCATTACGTTTCGTCCTAAAGCAAGCTCACCTTTTTCCATTGAAGGACCGTCGGCTAAGATCTCACCTTTTACTACTTCGTCGCCAACTGAAACAATCGGACGCTGGTTGTAACAAGTACCTTGGTTAGAACGAACAAATTTTAATAATTTGTATTGATCTAAGTTACCTTTAACTTTTTGTCCGTCTACTTCTTCATAGCGGCGAACAAAAATTTGTTTTGCTTCTACGCGCTCTACAACGCCAGGATATTTACAAATCACGGCTGCACCAGAGTCTTTACCAGATACGTATTCCATACCTGTACCTACGATTGGTGCTTCAGGATTTAATAAAGGTACTGCTTGACGTTGCATGTTCGCACCCATTAATGCACGGTTAGAGTCATCGTTCTCTAAGAATGGGATACATGCTGTAGCGGCAGATACAACTTGTTTTGGTGATACATCCATATAGTCTAAACGATCGCGACGGATAACCGTGTTTTCTCCACGGAAACGTGCAACGACATTTTCATCTAAGAATGAACCATCATCACCTAGACGAGCGTTCGCTTGGGCTACAACATAGTTATCTTCTTCATCAGCTGTTAAGTAGTCAATTCGCTCTGTCACTTTACCTGTTTCAGGATCGATACGACGGTAAGGTGTTTCGATGAAACCGAATTTGTTTACTTTTGCATAAGAAGATAGTGAGTTGATTAACCCGATATTCGGACCCTCTGGTGTTTCAATCGGACACATACGGCCATAGTGGGAGTAGTGAACGTCACGCACTTCGAAACCAGCGCGCTCACGCGTTAAACCACCAGGTCCTAGAGCTGAAAGACGACGTTTGTGCGTCAATTCGCCTAATGGATTCGTTTGATCCATGAACTGTGATAATTGAGAACTTCCAAAGAACTCTTTAATCGCCGCAATAACTGGGCGAATATTAATTAATTGTTGAGGTGTGATTGTATTCGTGTCTTGAATTGACATTCTTTCACGAACAACACGTTCCATACGAGATAAACCGATACGGAATTGGTTTTGTAACAATTCACCTACAGAACGCAGACGACGGTTACCTAAGTGGTCGATATCATCTGTGTCTCCTACTTGATGAAGCAAGTTAAAGAAGTAACTGATTGATGCTAAAATATCAGCAGGTGTGATATTTTTAACTTCTTCTGTTACATATGCGTTACCTGATACAGTGATGATTTTTTCACCTTCTGGATCATTTGGCGCATAAATCTTAATAGATTGTAATGTAACATCGTCTTCTACTACTCCACCAACCGGACTATAAGTTTTGAAGTTTACTCCACCTTCAAGCATCGGAATCAAGCGATCTAGCAGACGGCGGTCAATCATTGCGCCTTTTTCTGCAATAATTTCACCTGTTTCAGGATCAACTAATGTTTCAGCTAGCTTTTGATTAAATAAGCGATGTTTGATATGAAGCTTTTTATTAATTTTATAGCGACCTACGTTCGCTAAGTCATATCGTTTTGGATCAAAGAAGCGAGATACTAATAGAGACTTCGCATTCTCAACTGTCGGTGGTTCACCCGGACGTAAACGCTCATAGATTTCTAATAGCGCTTTTTCCGTTGTTTCCGTATTATCTTTTTCAAGCGTATTACGGATGTATTCATTATCACCGATTAAATCGATAATCTCTTGGTCAGAACCGAAACCTAGCGCGCGTAACAGCACTGTTACTGGCAGTTTACGAGTACGATCAATACGCACGTATACTACATCTTTTGCATCAGTTTCATATTCTAGCCATGCACCACGGTTAGGGATAACAGTTGCTGTATATCCTTTTTTACCGTTTTTATCAAGCTTTCCACTATAGTAAACACTTGGTGAACGAACCAACTGTGATACGATAACACGCTCAGCACCGTTAATTACAAAGGTACCTGTTTCGGTCATCAATGGGAAATCTCCCATGAACACATCTTGGTCTTTTACTTCACCTGTTTCTTTATTAATTAACCGCACCTTAACACGAAGAGGTGCTGCATAAGTTACATCACGTTCTTTAGACTCTCCTACTGAATACTTTGGCTCACCTAAGCTGTAATCAATAAATTCTAGTGATAAGTTACCTGTAAAATCATCAATTGGAGAAATATCTTGGAACATTTCTCGTAAACCTTCATCTAAAAACCATTGGTATGAAGCCGTTTGAATCTCGATTAAGTTCGGTAACTCTAAAACTTCACTAATACGAGCATAACTTCTGCGTTGGCGGTGGCGTCCATACTGAACTAGTTGACCTGTCAACTGATTCACCCCTCAAATCAAGCGTTATTATTCAAAATATATAATAAACCATATGTTTATTATTGAACAAAAGAAAAATGGTCTCTTTAAATAGAAAACCACAATTTCATAAAAACGTACTATTGATTTTATTAGTTTTTCCCATATAATTCAAAATTATACCTTTTATTTTATGTATAACCCGAGCTTATATGGAATATTTATATATTGGCATTTTATAATGCTAACATACTAAAAAATATTAGTCAACATTTTTTAGCACATATGATATAATACCCTTTTTTCTTTTCTACTACTTCTACTTCATTAAATAGAGATTCTAATTTCGCAAGAGCAGATGGCGCTCCTTGCTTTTTCTGAATCACAATCCAAAGCTCTCCTTGGTCAGCAAGGTGATCTAATGATTTTTCTAGAATTTCATGAACAACTTTTTTACCCGCACGGATCGGCGGATTACTAAGAATAGCTGCAAAATTCGTTTCCTTCACATTTTCATAGCAAGAGCTTTGATAGATTGAAACATTTGATACTGAATTAACTTCAGCATTTTTTTGAGCTAGTGCTAATGCACGTTCATTAACATCAACCATATGAACGTTTCTTTGGCTGTCCTCTTTTGCAAGTGCCAACCCAATTGGACCATATCCGCATCCAACATCCAGAAGCGGGCCGGGACTCTCGGGCATTTGAAACGTTTCAATTAACAGGCGCGATCCAAAATCGACCTCTTTTTTTGAAAAAACACCGCGGTCACTCGTAAATGAAAAAGAGGTTCCTCTCAATTCAAATGAAAAGCGCTCTTCATTACTTGCAGACGATGGTGTATTAGAAAAATAATGTTCTGTCAAAATAGAACCTCCTAATCAATATGTTCTTCTTTACTATAAATGAAAAGGATGACAGAAGCAAAAAAGCTCGCTTGTACAAGCGAGCTTTTTTATATCAGTTGTTAAGCAATAATTACTTAACTTCTACAGAAGCGCCAACTTCTTCAAGTTTAGCTTTTGCTTCTTCAGCTTCTTCTTTAGAAATACCTTCTTTAAGAGCTTTTGGAGCGTTATCAACGATTTCTTTAGCTTCTTTTAAGCCAAGACCAGTGATTTCACGTACTACTTTGATAACTTTGATTTTTTGTCCGCCAGCACTTTCAAGTACTAGGTCAAATTCAGTTTTCTCAGCAGCAGCTTCACCAGCAGCACCGCCAGCTACAGCTACAGGAGCAGCAGCAGTTACGCCAAATTCTTCTTCGATTGCTTTTACTAAATCGTTAAGTTCTAAAACAGTCATATTTTTAACTGCTTCAATGATTTGTTCTTGAGTCATTGTTAATTTCCTCCTTGTGATTGTGTTATATATAACAGACTAGATTATGCACCTTGTTCTTCTTTTTGATCTGCCACAGCTTTTGTAGCAAGAGCAAGGTTGCGAATTGGAGCTTGAAGCACGCTAAGCAACATAGAAAGTAAGCCTTCGCGAGATGGTAGTTCTGCAAGTGCTTTAATTTCTTCAACAGATGCAACATTACCTTCAATTACACCAGCTTTGATTTCTAACGCTTCGTGTTCTTTCGCGAAGTTGTTTAGAATTTTAGCTGGAGCAACAACATCTTCTCCACCAAATGCGATTGCATTTGGACCTACTAACGCATCATTAAGATCTGTTAGTTCAAGTTTTTCTACAGCACGGCGAGTTAAAGTGTTTTTGTAAACTTTGAACTCAATGCCTGCTTCACGTAATTGCTTACGAAGTTCAGTAACTTCAGCAACATTCAAACCACGGTAGTCAACGACAACTATTGAGTTACTCGCTTGAAGTTTTTCAGCAATTTCGTCTACGACTTGTTTCTTTTGTTCAATTACGTTGCTCATCTTTACACCTCCTGTAGATTTCCTTCCGTACACTCAGACAAGGTGCAATAAAAAACCTCCATGACAATAAAGACATGGAGGTGTAGTAAGCGAACCATAACGTTTCACTAATTTATCTCACACACCTCGGTAGGAAATTAAGCTTTGCAGCACCTACTGTCTACGGTACAAATGTTATTCTTTTTAACAACATTATCTATTATAATCAGGGACTTTCAAAAAGTCAACACCGATTTATTTCCAAATTTATTAAGCAGAGAATGAAGCAGTATCAACTTTGATACCAGGGCCCATTGTTGAAGTAACAGCTACGTTCTTCATGTATGTGCCTTTTGCTGCTGCTGGCTTAGCTTTTACCATAGTTTCGAAGATTGTAGTGAAGTTTTCAACTAACTTGCTCTCTTCGAAAGATACTTTACCAATTGGTACGTGGATGTTACCAGCTTTATCAACGCGGTATTCTACTTTACCAGCTTTGATTTCGTTAACTGCTTTTTGAACATCAAATGTTACTGTACCAGTTTTAGGGTTTGGCATTAAACCTTTAGGTCCTAATACACGACCAAGTTTACCAACTTCACCCATCATGTCTGGAGTAGCTACGATTACATCGAACTCGAACCAACCTTGTTGGATTTTGTTGATGTAGTCAGCATCGCCAACGTAGTCAGCGCCTGCAGCTTCAGCTTCTTTAGCTTTTTCGCCTTTAGCGAATACTAATACACGTTGAGTTTTACCTGTACCGTTTGGTAGTACTACTGCACCACGAATTTGTTGGTCAGCTTTCTTAGGGTCAACTCCTAAACGGAATGCTACTTCTACAGTTGCATCAAATTTAGTTGTGTTTGTTTTCTTTACTAATTCAATCGCTTCTTGTACTGAATAAGTTTGTGTACGATCTACAAGCTTAGCAGCTTCAACGTACTTTTTACCTTTTTTAGCCATTTTTGTTTCCTCCTTATGTGGTTTTAACGGAATAACCTCCCACTAATAAAGGTTGCGAGCATAGGAAAACTTCCATTTCTCGCAACCTTCTAACACCCAATCAAATGGAATTAGTCTTCAACTACGATTCCCATACTGCGCGCTGTACCTTCTACCATGCGCATTGCAGATTCAACGCTAGCAGCGTTTAAGTCAGGCATTTTAGTTTCAGCAATCTCACGCACTTTGTCACGCTTGACTGTTGCAACTTTATTACGGTTTGGTTCACCAGAACCAGACTCAATACCAGCCGCTTTCTTAAGTAGTACAGCAGCAGGTGGAGTTTTCGTAATAAATGTAAATGAACGGTCTTCAAATACCGTGATTTCAACAGGAATGATAAGACCAGCTTGATCAGCTGTGCGAGCGTTAAACTCCTTACAGAAACCCATGATGTTAACACCGGCTTGACCTAATGCAGGACCAACTGGTGGCGCTGGATTTGCTTTACCTGCAGGAATTTGTAACTTAACAAGTTTAATTACTTTTTTAGCCACGAGACACACCTCCTTAAGTCCGTGATGTGGTAATAGGGCGATGCCCTCCCACTCAATGTTCTTTATATATAAAATAAAGAAATAGTTGTTTTAGTCTCTAGTTTTGAGACATACTGACTTATGAAATATTAACATTAAACTTCATGAATTGCAAGGTCTTACAGATTATATTTTTTCAATTTGTGTAAAGTCTAGCTCTACTGGCGTTTGTCTTCCGAACATATCCACATGAACCTTAACTTTACGTTTATCTGTATCGATTTCTTCAATGGTACCTTCGAAGTTTGCAAACGGACCTTCTTGAACCAATACTGTTTCTTTTAGTTCAAAGTCAAAGTCAGCATGCTTCTCGTCCATGCCCATTTGTTTTAAGATCATTTCTACTTCTTCTGGTAGAAGAGCAGTTGGCTTTGATCCAGAACCTGCTGAACCTACAAAGCCCGTAACGCCAGGTGTATTACGAACTACATACCATGAATCATCCGTCATGATGATTTCAACTAACACGTACCCTGGAAATACTTTTTTCTTTGTAATCTTTTCTTTGTTGTTCTTAATTTCTCTTTCTTCTTCTTCAGGAACAACAACGCGGAAAATTTTATCTTGCATACCCATTGTTTCTACGCGCTTTTCTAAATTTGTTTTTACTTTATTTTCATATCCAGAATAAGTATGGACTACATACCAATTTTTCTCCATTTCTGAGGACTATACGTCCTTCCCTCCCAGCTCACTATAAAATAAGATGTCCTAATCTATTGCACAGACAACGCACTAGGAAAATAGTTGACTCCTAGCACAATCATTCTTAAAGCAAATTAAAAAACCCGTCTCCGGGCTTTTCTGAAAAAAACATAATTTAGCTTTATTATACCATGATTTAAGTCAATTTATTCAAGGGATTAAACGAATAAGTGACGAAATTCCGTAATCAACTACTACAAAAAAGAGTGTCATAAATACAACTGTAGAAATAACAGTAATTGTATAACGAGTTAGCTCATTTTTTTTAGGCCAACTTACCTTCTTCATCTCACGCCCAACATCACGCAAGAAATTTCCTACACGGTTCATGTTTGTAACCTCCAATAAATTAAAAGGGGTATTAGTCTGTGCAGATTATTGATCTACTTTGTTTCACGATGAATCGTATGTGCGTTACACGTTTTGCAAAACTTCTTCATTTCTAAACGATCTTCGTTTTGCTGTGTGTTTTTCATAGTCGTATAGTTACGACTAGCGCATTGCACACACGCAAGTACAACTTTTTTACGCATAATGTCAACCACCTATAGAGTGATAATGTCTATAAAAAAGTATCACAGACTTTCTTAGCATGTCAATATGAGGATAGAAGGCTACATTGTGATTTCACGAATCTCGAGGTAGCGCTCTAATTTCCTCTTCACACGCTGAAGTGCATTATCGATGGATTTGACGTGGCGGTTTAACTCTTCTGAAATCTCTTGATAAGATTGACCATCTAAATAAAGAACGAGAACTTTTCGCTCAAGATCACTTAACAGTTCAGCCATCTTTAATTCAATATCATCAAACTTCTCTCGATTAATGAGCAACTCTTCTGGATTTGCTACTTTTGTCCCCGAAATAACATCCATTAAGGTTCGGTCGGACTCTTCATCATATATTGGCTTGTCCAATGATACATAAGAGTTTAATGGAATATGTTTTTGCCTTGTTGCGGTTTTAATAGCGGTAATAATTTGCCTCGTAATGCAAAGTTCAGCAAAAGCTTTAAACGAAGTTAGCTTATCTTCTCTAAAATCTCTAATTGCCTTATATAACCCTATCATACCTTCTTGTACAATATCTTCACGGTCTGCCCCAATTAAAAAATATGACCGCGCCTTTGCTCGCACAAAGTTTTTGTATTTATGAATCAAATACTCTAATGCGTCAATATCGCCTTTATGCACAAGATCGACAACTGTTTCATCCTCTTGTTGTTCGAAATGAGCATGCAGTTTTCTCCCATAATTATCGCCCATATCGATCCCTCCGACCGCACAGTAGATAGAAATATTATACAGTAGCTAATTCCGTACCGTCAATAACCTCACCGCTGTCCCCGGCGCCATTTTTCGAAAATTTCGGCTACTTGATTGGAAAGTTGAATGCGTGCCGCTGGCTTTTGATTTTGAATAGACTTCACATCAAGATTAATATGTTTCTCAATCTGCTCAATTTCGTTGTACAATTCTCGAGCAGAAATTCTAAGCGCACCTTGTCCAAAGATTGCCCACTGCTCCGTAAAATCAGATGTAGCAACATGAATCTGTGTCTTTACATTGTTTAGCTCTTGAGCCAGCTTTTCAATGTACTCATCCGCTGTTTCATTTTCTCTTGTAAATACAACGTCAACCTTATGATTTTTTGCCTTCTTTTCAATTCCTTCGACCATATGAGCATCGAAGACAATAATGACACGATAACCCATATATGCTTGATACTCTGCCATCTTTTCGATTAACAGGTCTCGAGCACTGGCTAAATCATTATCTCTAAGCTTTCTTAGGTCGGGCCACGCACCTATCATGTTATAACCATCCACCAGTAGAATATCCATTCTTATTCACCTAGAGGATGGCGTTTTCGGTAAACCTCATACATGAGAAGACTAGCTGCTACAGATGCATTTAACGATGTAACATGCCCAACCATTGGAAGCTGTACAAGGAAGTCGCATTTTTCACGAATCAAACGACTCATGCCTTTTCCTTCGCTTCCAATCACTAACGTAAGCGGCATACCTCCATCTAAGTTGCGGTAATCATCGCTTTCTTTCGCATCTGTTCCAACAATCCATACGCCTCGATCTTTTAATTCATCAATCGTCCTTGATAGGTTTGTTACCCTTGCTACGGGAACATGTTCAATTGCTCCTGTAGAGGCCTTAGCTACAGTGGCGGTTAATCCAACTGAACGGCGCTTTGGAATAATAATACCGTGTGCGCCAACGGCATCAGCTGTTCGCATAATAGAACCTAAATTATGGGGATCTTCAAGCTCATCTAACAGAAGAAAAAACGGACTTTCATTACGTTTTTCCGCTAAGTTAAATAAATCATCTAACTCTGCATACTGATAAGCAGCAACTTGTGCAGCTACTCCTTGATGAATACCGTCTACCATTTGCTCAATTTTCTTTTTCGGTACAAACTGCACCAATACACCATTACGTTTTGCTAACTGCGTGATTTGCCCCATAGAACCGCCTTGCGATCCTTCGGCAATCCATAGTTTGTTAATGTCGCGCCCAGACTTTAGGGCTTCTAGGACCGGATTACGTCCAATGATAAATTCATGTTCCATGATTCATTCCTCCCTCTCCTTCATCGATGAAAGAGATAGCTTTAGTAATAAGTTCCATCATTCTTTCTTCTTCACCTAAAAGATACAAATAGCCTACGACCGCTTCAAATGCCGTACTGTAGCGATACGTTTGCACATCTGTGTTTTTAGGGACTGTACCGGACTTTGCATTGCGTCCTCGGCGCAGTACACCTTCTTCTTCTTCAGTAAAAAAGTTTTCATTTTTAAAATAATATACGATTTGCGCTTGTGCTTTTGCTGATACATATTTTTTAGCTTTATTATGAAGCTGGTTAGGGCGCACTGTCCCTAACACCAGCAGGTGGCGGCGAACATGTAAATCAAACACCGCATCACCCATATAAGCAAGAGCTAAGCTATTTAGCTGTTTTACATCTAATTTACTGCTGCTCATAACACTATTATCCTCTTTTCCATCTTGTTCCTTGTGCCGTATCTTCTAAAATAATATTTTTAGCCTTTAATTCATCTCGAATTTGATCTGCTAATTGGAAATTACGATCTTTACGAGCCTGAATACGATCTTGGATCAATTGATCAATTTCTTCGTCTAGAAGTTCAGCTTCTCCAAACGTAATGCCTATTGCAGCACCTAATTCTTTAAACTCTTTAATAAAGGCTTCAATTACATCTGTAGACGTTGTTTGTTCTAACAAATACAAGTTAGCTTGCTTTGCTAGCTCGAACAGAACAGAAATGGCATTTGCCGTATTAAAATCATCATCCATCTCTTCAACAAACGTTTCGCGAAGCTCTTTTAGCTTTTCGAACCATTCTGAAGCATCTTCTTGAAGATTTGTTGCTGCCTCTAGACGGTGAGTTAAGTTGCCGTAAGCTGTTTGCAGACGCTCAAACCCTTTGCGCGTATTCTCTAAAATTTCTTCGTTATAGTTAATTGGGTGACGATAGTGAACAGATAAAATAAAGAATCGAAGTAGGGAAGGATCATGCTTTTTAATAATGTCATGAACTAACACGAAGTTCCCTAGTGATTTAGACATCTTTTCATTATCAATATTGATATATCCGTTATGAAGCCAGTATTTCGCAAACGATTTCCCAGTGAGCGCTTCTGATTGGGCAATTTCATTTTCGTGATGAGGGAAAGCTAAATCCTGGCCGCCTGCGTGGATATCAATTGTATCACCTAAATACTTGCGTGCCATCGCAGAGCACTCGATATGCCAGCCTGGTCTTCCTTGACCCCAAGGGCTATCCCATGCGATCTCTCCATCTTTGGTTGCTTTCCAAAGAGTAAAGTCTAATGGATCTTCTTTCTTTTCTCCAACTTCGATACGAGCACCGGATTGCAATTCATCAATAGACTGATGTGATAATTTTCCGTATCCTTCAAACTTACGTGTACGATAGTATACATCACCCTCTGACTCATATGCATATCCTTTTTTCACCAGTTCATCGATGAACTCAATAATGATATCCATATTTTCAGTTACGCGTGGATGCACATCGGCATGCTTGCATCCAAGAGCTGACGTATCTTCAAAGTAGGCATCGATAAAGCGGTTTGCGATCGTTGGAACATCTTCTCCTAACTCTTTTGCTGCCTTAATTAATTTATCATCCACATCTGTGAAGTTTGAGACATACTCCACATCGTAGCCTCTAAATTCTAAATAGCGGCGCACCGTATCAAATACGATCGCAGGACGCGCATTTCCAATATGAATATAGTTATACACGGTCGGTCCGCACACGTACATTTTGACTTTGTTTTCTTCTAGCGGTACAAACGTCTCTTTTTGACGTGTTAACGTGTTATATAGCTTAATTGCCATGGTGAATCTTCCCTTCTTTTAATTCCTTTAATTGATTTTGCAGGTGTAAAATTTCTTTCTCTAGCTGTTTGAAACGCTCTGCATCTGGATCTGGTAAATCTTGATGATTCAAATCTTTTGGAATCCGGACGCCATTTTGAATGACGACTCGGCCAGGGATACCAACAACCGTTGAGTTTTCTGGGACGTCATTTAACACAACTGAGCCCGCTCCAATTTTGGAGTGCGCATGAATCGTAATCGACCCTAGTACTTTAGCACCTGTTGCAATTAAGACATTGTCTTCGATCGTCGGGTGACGCTTTCCTTTTTCTTTCCCTGTTCCTCCGAGTGTTACTCCTTGATATACTGTTACATTATCTCCAATTTCGCACGTTTCCCCAATAACAATTCCCATTCCGTGGTCAATAAAAAATCGGCGGCCAATTTTCGCACCCGGATGAATTTCAATCCCTGTGAAGAATCGGCTAATTTGTGAGATTACACGTGCCAGAAAAAACCACTTTCTTTTAAAAAGCCCGTGAGCTAATCTATGTGCCCAAATAGCATGCAACCCCGAATAGGTTAATATCACTTCAATATAACTTCTTGCTGCAGGATCTTGTTCAAATATGGCCTCAATGTCTTCCTTTAACAACTTTAGCATCATCTCACCCCAATTCCGCTATTCCTCTATCTACTCTACTCATTGATTGTATAAAAAAACGCCCCTATGTCAAATGACACAGAGACGTATATACGCGGTTCCACTCTGTTTGGATCAACAAACGATCCCAACTCTTCTCTCATAACGTGAAAGTACCCGCTTTTGCCTACTTACTTAGTAGCATTCAACAAAAGACTCAAAGGCGCACTTCAACAAGTTTTGTCATAGGTTACTTTCAGCCGGTGATAACCCTCTCTGATATGCAATGAACTTGCCTACTCTTCCTTCTCAACGATATCCATATTTGATTATTTTATCATATGGGCAAAATAGAAATTTGTTAACTATAAATGCTTTCTAAACGAGCTAAAACTGTTTCTTTCCCTAAAAGAGAAATAGCTTTTGGAAGCTCAGGACCGTGTGTTTCGCCTGTTGTTGCTACACGAATTGGCATAAATAGTTTTTTACCTTTTTGACCTGTTGCTTTTTGTACAGCCTTTGTTGCTGCCTTAATTTCATCAGCGCTGAATTCTTCTAAGGAAGAAATCTCTTCAGCAAATGCTTTTAACACTTCCGGTACTTGCTCTTCAGCAAGCACTGCTTTTGCTTCTTCACTGTAATCAATTTCTTTCTTAAAGAACATTTCAGTAAGTTCAACAATCTCGGCGCCAAAGCTCATTTGTTCTTGGTATAGAGCGACTAGGTCACGTACCCATTGTTCTGTTTCTGCATCGCGCGTTTCTTCAACTTTTCCAGCTTTCACTAAGTGAGGAACTGATAAAGCTACTACCTCGTCTAAATCCAATTGTTTCATGTATTGGTTGTTCATCCAACGTAATTTGCTTGTATCAAATAGTGCTGGAGATTTTGATAAACGAGCTGGGTCAAAAATTTCAATGAACTGTTCTTTAGAGAAGATTTCTTCTTCTCCCACAGGTGACCAGCCAAGCATTGTAATAAAATTAAACAGTGCTTCCGGCAAGTAGCCTAATTCTTTATATTGCTCAATAAACTGAATGATTGACTCATCACGTTTACTTAGCTTACGGCGATTTTCATTTACGATCAATGTCATATGACCAAATACAGGAGGCGTCCAGCCTAAAGCTTCATACACAAGAATTTGCTTCGGTGTATTAGAAATATGGTCATCTCCGCGTAGAACATGTGTCATCTTCATTAGATAATCATCAATGGCTACAGCGTAATTATATGTTGGTGTACCGTCTTTTTTCACAATAACGAAGTCACCAATGCCTTCAGACTCAAATGATACTTCATCTTTGACAATATCATTCCATTTAATTTCTGTGTTACTAGGAACACGGAAGCGAATGCTTGGCTCACGGCCTTCTGCTTCTAGTTCAGCACGCTGTTCAGCTGTTAAGTTACGGCACTTCCCTGAATAGCGCGGCATTTGACTGTTCGCCTGCTGTTCTTCACGCTCTTTTTCAAGCTCTTCTGACGTACAGTAACAGTGATAAGCTAATCCTTTTTCAAGAAGTTCTTCCGTATATTTTTGATAGATTTCCGTACGTTCAGACTGGCGGTAAGGACCGTACTCGCCGCCTACGTCGATACTCTCATCCCATTCAATACCTAACCATTTTAAATAGCGCAGCTGACTTTCTTCTCCGCCTTCGATATTACGCTTTTGATCTGTATCTTCAATACGGATAATAAATTTACCGTTTTGATTTCGTGCAAATAAATAATTAAATAGTGCTGTTCTTGCATTCCCTATATGAAGATGTCCAGTTGGACTCGGGGCATAACGAACTCTTACTTCGCTTGACATAACTAAGATGACCTCCAATTTAATATTACTTATAGTATGTATTTATATATTTTAGACATGTTCTAATTTTATCACCAAATAGGTATCTGTCAAAGTCAACTGTTTTTATTTTTGATAAACTAAAACGGCTGCTTGGGCGGCAATTCCTTCTTCACGTCCCGTAAAACCTAACTTTTCTGTTGTTGTTGCCTTGACGTTAATTTGAGAAATGCTTGCTTCTAACAGCTGCGCAATACGCTCTCTCATTGGTTCAATGTAAGGAGCCATTTTAGGTTTTTGCGCGATAATTGTGCAATCTACATTGCTTAATTCATAGCCTTCATCTTTTAGTAGTTTCCATACGTGTTGAAGAAGCTTTGCTGAATCAGCATCTTTAAATTCAGGGTCTGTATCCGGAAAATGCTTTCCGATATCTCCTTTAGCCGCCGCTCCTAATAAGGCATCTGCGATTGTATGCAACAGCACATCTGCATCTGAATGGCCTAATAATCCTTTTTCATACGGAATTTCTAAACCGCCGATGATTAAAGGTCTTCCTTCTGCAAATTCATGTACGTCGAAACCTTGTCCTACTCGAATGTTCATTTTTCCACTCCTTCAGTCCTGTTTAGCTTTGTTAATATAGCTTCTGCATATAACAAATCTTCTGGTGTTGTTAGTTTTATATTATCGTAATTTCCCTCTACAATCGATACTTTTTGCCCCGCTCTTTCTACTAAGCTTGCATCATCGGTGCCTAAGTATTCATTTGTTTTTGCTTTTTCGTGTGCATCCATTACTACATCAAAAAGAAAAGCCTGCGGCGTTTGAATAGCCCACAAGCTAGAGCGCTCAACTGTTTCAATGACAGTACCCTGTTCCACACGCTTAATTGTGTCTTTTACTGGAACAGCCAGCACAGCAGCCTTATCACTAGCAGCTTTTTCTACTAACTCATGGATTGTGTTTTGTTGAACAAATGGACGAGCGCCATCATGAATTAATACCATCTGAGCCTGCTTTAAACTTTTAAGACCGTTATAAACGCTATGTTGACGTTCATCGCCCCCAACTGTCAATGATTGAACCTTTTGAATTGGATATTCGATTAATAACTCTTCAAAAATCTCCACTTCTTTTTCGTTTACGACTAGTACAATTCCACTGCACCAAGGATCTTGTTCGAATTTTTGCAGCGTATGAATGATAAGCGGAACGTTTTGAATAGTTAAAAATTGTTTGTTCCGCCCCGCTTTCATTCGCTTCCCCTGACCTGCAGCTAACACGATAATTTCATACTTCATAGGTATACTCCCTTTACCTGTTACGTCACAGTGCTTTTTCTAATAACTTGGGTTTCGCAAAAATCATACGGCCTGCTGAGGTTTGGAGTACGCTCGTCACCAGTACATCAATTTGCTTTCCAATATAATTTCTTCCTTCTTCTACCACGATCATTGTACCGTCATCAAGATAGGCAATACCTTGATTGTGCTCTTTACCGTCTTTTATAACCAATACGTTCATTTCTTCTCCTGGAAGTACAATTGGCTTGACGGCATTTGCTAAGTCATTGATATTTAAAACGCCAACATTTTGAAGTTCACATACTTTATTTAAATTAAAATCGTTTGTCACGACCAAACCGGAAGTCAGCTTTGCCAATTTAACCAGCTTGCTGTCTACTTCTTGAATGTCTTCGAAATCGCCTTCATAAATTTCTACCTTCATTGCCAGTTCTTTTTGAATACGGTTTAGAATATCTAGACCTCGTCTACCTCTGTTTCGTTTTAGAACATCCGACGAATCAGCAATATGCTGAAGTTCCTCAAGCACAAAGCGCGGAATAACAATCGTTCCGTCTAAAAATCCTGTTTGACAAATATCTGCGATACGGCCGTCAATAATAACGCTTGTATCTAAAATCTTAAGAGACTTTAATGATTCTTCGTTATCTGTTTCTTCTTCTTGTCCTTTTTTCTTCCCAATTCGAGCCGGCATCGAAAACACGCTTACAAGTTCATCACGTTTTTTAAACCCGACTTGAAACCCTAAGTAACCTAAAAGAATACTTAGAAAGATTGGTAAAATGGTACTTACTACTTGAAGTTGAATTCTGCCTAAAAAAGCTCCGACCAAGTAGGCCACAATAAGCCCTAAAATCAATCCTAAGCTCCCGAAAAGCACATCCGTTACAGGCGCCTTCAGTAACGCCTCTTCCACTCGGCGAATTAATTCAACTATATAATCAACAATCCAAAACGTGACAAGGAAAAACAAAATGGCTCCCAGTATTGCATCGACGTAAGGCTTTTCTAGAAATGCTACATCTTGCAGATTTAATAATTGAATAAGTTCAGGTATAAAAAAGACACCCAATGTACCACCTGTAATAATAAAAAATAACTGTACAAAACGTTTTAACACGCCTTCACCTCCCTTTATCATTATAAACAGTTTACAATGATTGAAACCTGTTATTTAACCAAAAAACAGAATTTGTAAACAAACTGTCACTTTTTTGGTATTTTCACAATATCTTAATGAATCAAACATTTAATGTCAATTAATATCCTATAGCTGACGGTTTGTAAGATGCTGCTCTTTTAGTCTTTTTAGGCCTTCTCTGATTTTCCTTGCTCGAATTTCACCGATGCCTTCTACCTCATCCAATTCTTCTACCGACGCATCTGCTATCGTTTTTAAATCCCCTAATTCATCAATGAGATTTTCAATAATAATCGATGGAAGTCTTGGAATTTTATGAAGCATTCGATACCCTCTAGGAATAACGCTGTCTTCAAAGCTTGTATACATAGGATATCCCATTAAGCGAAGGAGCGTTTGGTCATCGAGAAGAACATTATTTGACGGCTGCTGCATGCGTTCAATTACTCGGTAAGGGTCAAAGCTGAGGTCATACATATAATCTTTGATTAATAAAGTTGCTTCTTCCTCTAAGTGGGAAAGTAGTTCATTCATTTGGAGACGGATTAGTCTTCCTTCTGTTCCTAACTCGCTAATATAGCTCAAAATTTCATTTTTAATACGCAGAACCATTTCTGTACGATGAAGCGACTGCAGCACATCTGTATGAGTTACTTGCTCTTCAAACTCTAATGCACTGAGACTTGTAATCGATTCGTCTAATACCGCCTTGTACTTTTCAAGTGTCCCAAGCGCTTGATTCGCTTTTGCTAAAATAACACTAATGTCTTTCAATACATACTGCAGAGACCCTTTGTAAAGCGTAATCACATTTCGTCTTTGTGAAATGGCTATCACCAATACACCTGACTGCTTAGCTACGCGCTCTGCTGTACGGTGACGCATTCCTGTCTGTGAAGAAGGAGTAGAGGGATCTGGCATGAGCTGAGCATTAGCAAATAATATCTTGCTTCCGCTGTCGTTTAAAATAAGCGCTCCATCCATTTTGGCTAACTCGTATAAATGCGCAGGTGTAAATGCACAATTAATCGAAAATCCTCCATCTACCATCTTTTTGACTTGTTCATTGTAGCCCATAACAATTAAGCCGCCCGTCTTTGCCCGCAAGACGTTATCGATACCGTCACGAATAGGGGTTCCTGGTGCTACAAACTGCAGAATTTCTGATATTTGTTTTTGACTAACTGTTGTTTTTTCTCCTTCCACTGCTTATCCTCCTAATGTATATTGCAGAGCCTCCGCTACTGTTGATACCCCAATCACATCAATACCATCTGGGACTTTCCATCCTCCTAAATTTTTCTCCGGGATAATAATTCGTTGGAACCCTAATTTTACCGCTTCTTGAACGCGCTGTTCAATTCTAGACACTCGGCGTACTTCACCTGTTAATCCTACCTCTCCTACAATAACATCTGTAGCGCTAGAAGCAGCATCTCTGAAGCTTGAAGCAATGCTAACGGCTACAGCTAAATCGATTGCTGGTTCATCTAATTTCACTCCACCTGCTACTTTTAAATAAGCATCTTGATTCTGCAGCAGCATTCCTACACGCTTTTCTAAGACAGCCATGATAAGCGAAACGCGATTATGATCTACTCCCGTCGCCATTCTTCTAGGGTTTCCAAAGCTCGTTGGACTGATTAGCGCCTGCAGCTCTACTAATACGGGTCTTGTCCCTTCCATTGAAGCGACAACAACCGATCCTGCTGCTCCCTGAGATCGTTCTTCTAGAAAGATTTCAGATGGATTCAATACTTCTTCTAGCCCACTTTCTTTCATTTCAAAAATGCCCATTTCATTTGTAGATCCAAACCGGTTCTTAACCGCTCTTAATATACGATACGTATGATGGCGCTCTCCTTCAAAATAAAGAACCGTATCCACCATATGTTCAAGAAGTCTTGGACCTGCAATGGCCCCTTCTTTCGTTACATGACCCACAATAAAGATGGCAATTCCATTCGTTTTAGCAACACGCATTAGTTCAGCCGTACACTCTCGCACCTGTGAGACGCTTCCTGGCGCTGATGTCACATCAGCATGGTAAATGGTTTGAATTGAATCAATCACCACAAAATCAGGCTGCATGCTTGAGATGGCCTCTAGTATTAATTCTAAGTTTGTTTCTGCGTGAACATAAAGCTCTTCAGCTTTTACACCTAGCCTGTCCGCTCTTAACTTCGTTTGTTTGGTTGATTCCTCTCCCGAAATATATAGTACTTTATTTTGTTTCATTGCTAACTGCGCAGAGGTTTGCAAAAGTAAAGTAGACTTTCCGATACCCGGATCTCCCCCTATTAAAACGAGTGACCCTCTGACAATGCCTCCTCCTAATACACGATTTAACTCTGCAGAAGGTGTAAAAATTCGTGGTTCTGTTGTAGATTCAATCGCTGTAATTGGCTGAGGTTTTTGAACTTTAGAAGCAGTAGCTCCGGAAAAAGCTCCTCGGCGTGATGATTTCGTTTCTTCCATTTCTTCTACCATAGAATTCCAGCTTCCGCATCCGGGACATTTCCCCATCCATTTTGCTGATTCATATCCGCAATGCTGACATGCAAATTTTGTTTTTCGTTTCGCCATTATGTTATCAATCTCTCCGTTCATTCAATCGATTTCTATCTCTATTGTACACTATTTCCTAAGCTAAAATAAAAAGGGAGGCATACGTGTTTTTTCGTATGCCTCGTCTTGGTTTGAGTAAATTTAGCTGATGCTGCTTGGAGCGGAGGATTTAACAACAAATTCTCCTTTGTCTACATCTAGCGTCACTTTCTGACCTTTTTGAACAACCCCTTTTAGCAGCTCTTCAGATAAACGGTCTTCAATATGTTTTTGAATTGCTCTACGAAGTGGACGAGCACCGTATTCTGGATCAAAACCTTCCTCTGCAATCTTATCAATTGCCTCTTTTGTTAATTCAAGATCAATTTCTTGCTCTTTTAAGCGTTTTGTTAACTGATCCGCCATTAATTTAACGATTTCAGCTAAGTGAGGTTTCTCTAATGAATGGAAGACGATAATTTCATCGATACGGTTTAGGAACTCCGGACGGAACGCGCGCTTCATTTCCGCCATTACTTTTCCTTTCATATCTTTGTAGTCTTGCCCTTCTGCTTCTACTGTGAACCCTAAGTGCTTGCTTCGTTTTAATGTATCAGCACCTACGTTTGATGTCATAATTAAAATCGTATTACGGAAATCAACTGTACGGCCTTTTGAATCTGTTAAGCGTCCATCTTCTAACACTTGTAATAAAATGTTAAATACATCCGGATGCGCTTTTTCAATTTCGTCTAAAAGAACAACTGAGTAAGGTTTTCTTCTTACTTTTTCCGTTAACTGGCCGCCTTCTTCGTATCCAACATACCCTGGAGGTGAACCTACTAAGCGTGAAGTAGAATGTTTCTCCATGTACTCAGACATATCGATACGAATCATTGCATCTTCATCGCCGAAGATTGACTCCGCTAATGCACGTGCAAGCTCTGTTTTACCAACCCCTGTTGGTCCTAAGAAAATGAATGAACCAATTGGACGTTTTGGATCTTTCAAGCCTGCTCTAGCACGGCGCACAGCTTTTGCAACTGCTTTTACCGCTTCTTCTTGCCCAATTACACGAGAGTGAAGAATCTCTTCCATGTTCAGCAGTCTTTCTGTCTCTTCCTGTGCCAGTTTAGAGACCGGTACACCCGTCCAGCTAGATACCACCATCGCAATATCTTCTACGGTTACAGCTGAGTTTTCTTTACCTTGCTGCTCTTTCCAAATTTTCTTTGTGTCTTCTAATTCTTCGCGTAGGCGTTGCTCTGTATCGCGTAAAGATGCTGCTTTTTCAAATTCTTGACTTTGAACAGACGCATCTTTTTCATTGCGTACTGATTCTAATTTTTGCTCTAATTCCTTTAAATTTGGCGGCGTTGTAAATGAACGTAAACGCACTTTTGAACCAGCTTCATCAATTAAATCGATTGCTTTATCCGGTAAGAAACGATCGGAAATGTAGCGATCTGATAGTTTCACCGCTTGCTCGATTGCCTCATCAGAAATAGATACTCGGTGATGCGCTTCATAACGGTCACGAAGCCCTTTTAAGATTTGAATAGACTCTTCCAACGTTGGTTCATCCACTTGAATTGGCTGGAAGCGACGCTCTAACGCTGCATCTTTTTCAATGTACTTTCTGTATTCATCTAAAGTGGTGGCACCGATACACTGAAGTTCTCCACGAGCAAGAGACGGTTTTAAAATATTAGAAGCATCGATAGCTCCTTCTGCGCCACCAGCGCCAATTAATGTGTGTAACTCATCGATAAAGAGAATGATATTACCTGCTTGACGAATTTCATCCATTACTTTCTTCAGGCGATCTTCAAATTCTCCGCGGTATTTTGTACCAGCAACGACCGTTCCCATATCCAAAGTCATAACGCGTTTGTCACGTAAAATTTCTGGAACTTCATTGTTGACGATTTGCTGAGCCAAACCTTCAGCGATTGCCGTTTTACCGACACCTGGCTCCCCAATTAATACAGGATTGTTTTTTGTACGTCGGCTTAACACTTCAATAACACGCTGAATTTCTTTCCCACGTCCGATAACAGGGTCTAAGCTTCCTTCGCGCGCTACAACTGTTAAATCGCGTGCTAAGCTGTCTAGCGTAGGTGTATTGGCATTTGAAGAGCCTCCGCCTTGATGGCTTGAAGCAGCTTCATTGCTACCTAATAAATGAAGCACTTGCTGACGAGCTTTATTTAGGCTGACACCTAAATTATTTAAAACGCGTGCTGCAACGCCTTCACCTTCACGAATTAAGCCTAGTAAGATATGTTCTGTTCCTACATAAGAATGACCAAGCTTTCGGGCTTCGTCCATTGAAAGTTCAATGACTTTTTTCGCTCGAGGTGTATAATGAATGGTCTGCGTTAATTCTTGGCCTCTGCCAATTAATGCTTCCACTTCTTTTTGAATTTTTTCAGTGCTTAGGCCTAGAGCAGAAAGAGCTTTTGCTGCAATTCCTTCACCTTCACGAACGATACCTAATAAAATATGCTCTGTTCCAATGTTGTTGTGACCTAGGCGTAGTGCTTCTTCCTGTGCTAAAGCTAATACTTTTTGTGCGCGCTCTGTAAATCTACCAAACATCATATAATCGTCACCCTCCACGTTTAATTTGTGTTTTTATTTATAGTGAGACGTTCTCGAATTAAGGTGGCTCTTTTAATGTCACGTTCTTGAGGCTTTAGGGGACCTCCCGAATACTTCTGTAAAAAGCCTGGCTGCGTCATAATGATAAGTTCATTCAATATATTTTGACTCAGTCCTTTTATATACCCTAAATCGATTCCTAATCGAACATCTGATAAACATTGTGAAGCTTCTTTTGACTCAATAATACGGCTATTGGCCAATACTCCATATGAACGATACACTCGATCTTCTAACTCTACATGAGATGTTTTAAACAGCGCGTCTCGTGCAGAGTGCTCTTGTGTAATTAACTGCTGTACGACACTATTTAAATCTGCCACAATATCTTCTTCAGATTTCCCTAAGGTTATCTGATTAGAAATTTGAAAGATATTCCCTAAAGCTTCGCTACCTTCTCCATAAATTCCTCTCACCACTAAGCCGAGCTGGTTAATAGCGGGAATAATACGATGAATTTGACGGGTCATCACTAAAGCCGGCAGATGCATCATCACAGATGCACGTAGCCCAGTACCCACATTTGTGGGACAGCTGGTTAAATACCCTCTATTTTCATCAAACGCATAATCTACGTATTTCTCAATCCAATTATCTACTTTATTCGCTGTGCTTAAAGCTTCAGATAATTGAAGGCCTGGAAATAAACATTGTATGCGTAAATGATCTTCTTCATTAACCATAATACTCAAATCTTCTTTTTCTGATAAAAAACAAGCTCCGTTGTTATCTCCTTCAGCCAAGTTAGGACTGATAAGATGCTTTTCAACCAACACTTGCTTTTGAAGAGGCTGTAATTCGTTCATCTTTAGTAAATGCAAATTCCACTGATTGGTGTTCTCACTTTTTTGAAAAACTTGCTCGAATACTCGAACCACTTCAACTGCTTGTTCTTTAGAAAAGAGAGTTGGAAAAAGATAATGAGTTAAATTTCGAGCCAGCCTGATTCGACTGCTTAGAACAATATCTGAATTCGAAGCTTCTTGACGCATCCAAGAGCTAACAGGCTGGGAAAAGAACAAATCCTGGGACATGAATTACGCTTCCTCCTCTCTCGATTCGTTCATCTTCTTTTCTAGTAATCGAATGTGATCTCGGAGTTCGGCTGCTTTCTCAAACTCCTCTTTTTCGATATACTCTTTTAAGTTCAATCTTAATGCCTGTAATTCCTTTTTTAAATGAAGATTACTTGCAATTCTTGCTGGTATTTTTCCATGATGCAGATAATTACCTCCATGCAGCCTCTTCAAGAAAGGAATAAGAGGTCGCTCAAATGTTTTGTAGCAATCTGCACATCCAAACCTGCCGATTTTAGCAAATTTTTGATATGTCATGCCACAAGTAGGACAAGAAAGAACCTCCTGACTTTGTTGCTTATAATTTTCAGTTACTGCTGGATCTAGGTTAAGTAGGCCAGCTAGTAAGTTATTGATTGAAAAACCTTGCTGATTTGAAAAAGAAAATGTATCTCCATTTTCTGAAGCGCATTGTTCACATACATGCATCTCCGTCTTTTCACCATTAATAATTTTTGTGAAGTGAAGAGTTGCAGGTCTCGTTTCACATTGCTGACAAATCATCCTGTCATCACTCCCTGTTCTAAATAAAATAGATCATGAGTTTATCGGTAGCGTAATGAATTAAGCATTGCTTTTAAAAGATTAGCCCTTAGCTCATCACGATAAGGAAGTTCAATATTAATAACTGAACGATTGATAACACTCAACATGATTTTTGCTTCTCGTTCTGTGATGACTTTTTCTTCAACTAACCTAATAATGACGTTTTCAGCACTTACTTGTGAAATTTCATTTTGAATCATCTCAATTACTTGCTGAAACAAATCCGCTGCATCATGCATTTTTACTTTTGCAATACGAATAAAGCCGCCGCCGCCTCGCTTACTTTCTACAAGATAACCTCTCTCAACTGTAAAACGGGTATTGATAACGTAATTAATTTGCGACGGAACGCATTGAAATTTATCAGCAATCTCACTGCGCCTTATTTCAACAATTTCTCTTTCACTTAATTCAAGTACTTGTTTTAAATACTGTTCGATAATGTCAGAGATATTTGGCACGCTGCCCCCTCCTTCTGACTTTGACTATATTTGACCTTAATTTAAATATAAAAGGAAACGAAAAAATTTTCAACTATGTACTATTAAAGTTTATTCTTTACTTTTATCGTTGCCACTAAAATTTATTTCAAAACCTGCAAATCGTGAATTTTATTGTTCTTACTATACTTTTTCATAAAACAAATAAATTGTAAACAAAAAAGGACTAGCTAAAATAGCTAGTCCTTTTTCAGGTGCCTGGCAACGTCCTACTCTCACAGGGACAAAGTCCCAACTACCATTGGCGCTAAAGAGCTTAACTTCCGTGTTCGG
>NZ_JBHZOX010000013.1:0-63051 GCF_042787905.1 Priestia sp. YIM B13551 | reverse complement strand
CCCTATTATCCAGCTGTTAGCTCACGTCACAATCTTTTCATTCAAGACGTAGTTTATAATATGGAAAAATATGCTTACGACAACCATTATGTTACTTTTAAGAAACAGAACTATTTTGGGGGAATTTCCGATCTTAGCTACGTAGGCTTAAAATATCCAGCAGAATCTATGAAGCCACTTACTACCAATATGCCATTATGGAATAACGGTTACTCTGTACCACTTGACGATTTGGAAAAATTTAATGTACCAGTTCTAAATGTGGGTCCTGTAGGAAGGGATGCTCATCAATGGACAGAACGTTTGGATATAGATTATGCATTTGAAACGCTATTAGATATGCTTCCTGTATGTATTCATAAATTATTAAATCCAGTATTAGAGCGAAAATAATTTATGTAAAGCTATACGCCCTATTTATTCAATAAAATGTTAGTCAATATAAGATATAGGAATGTTTATAAAGAATGGTTCCCCTATAAGTGGGGAATTGTTCTTCAATAGATTACCTACTGAATTCTTACTTAACATAATAGATTTTATCACCAGATGTAAAAAAAGAAAGCTACCCCATCGTTGCAGGACGGATAGCTTTTAGGGAATTTGTATGCTTCAATTCATAAAAAAGTCTGAATAATTGTACAACAAATTTATAAATAAGGCAATATAGGACAACCTTGAGCATATGTATAAAAGGTGCGCTTTTTATACATTCTCGTTTCTTTCAACTATTCAAAAAATGTAGTCATATCAACGATGTATAAAAAGTTGCATATTCCGGAAAAAGAATCCTTGGTGGAACCTTACTGCCCCAAGGGTTCTTTTGCTTTCTTGCTTCCTTGAAGAGTGTTTATGTAAACTAGCAATGTATATGACATTCATATTTAATGTCCATAAAAAAAGATAGTCTACTTTCATACCTTCTGTTAAATTAAAGAAATAAAGTCATAAAAAGTTACATAAGGGGAATTCAATGAAAAAGAAAAGTTATTTAAAATTATTAATCGTTTTTGTACTTTTAGGTGGAGGAGTATATTGGTACTACAATAGTATTGCCATTTGGGGTACATCTGCGAACGGAATGTGGAAAGCGACTTATAAAAAGAATCAAGATCAGTATGTTGAAAGGGGTTGGACAGGTAAGATCAAGCAGAAATCTGGAGATAAAGTGACTGTTGAGGATATAACTTTTACAGATAACAATAGGACCTTAATGTCAGTGGGGGATTTTGAAGAAGGCGAAGCAGAAGACGGAGAAGTTACAGTATTGTACCCATTCTCTGCTGAATTTTATGGGGGAGATGAACCCAAGAAGGGCCATATTTATAAAGTCCATGTTACTTGGAAGGATAAAGGGAAATCTCATACTGATAGCTTCCAACTTAAATAATTGAATTTACAAAGTTAAAACGTAGCAAAAAAGCCTTTAATACTTAATATAAAGGCTTTTTTGCTACCTAGAATTGGTATTATGGTAACTAATATAATGCTCAGGATAGGGGCAATTACTAGGGGAAAATAATCAATAAAAACACCGTTTATTTGAAACGGTGTAATAAAAATTTGTCCTAAAATAATTTAGCTTGGATCATTTTCATCTAAAGAGAGAGTAGTTACGTTAGTATATTCTCCTTTAGAAATTTCCTCTGGGGTTGCATCTTTTTGCAATTCATCTTCAGTATTCATTCCTTCTGCAATTGTGGGTTTATCAGTTGAGTTTTTTTGTTTTTTCATCTAGTACACTCCTTTCAGGTTTATTTTTCCCAACAATAAACCTTTCATCCTCTGGTTATAAATGAAAAAGCTTTTAAGCGCGCTACTTAGCATATGATTTCCGACAGTCTCTGTTATGTAAATTAGAAATACATATTCTATAAATCATTCTTTTCAACAACCTATTTCCTACATGAAAAAATCAAGATTTACTCTTTATCGTACGTAAGAGTGATGTTTGCTTTACGATTGGCTACGAACAATTTTCTTTTCTAGTTTACATGTCCATTTATAGTATCCCAATAAAATCATAAGAAGGATAGGATTGATAGCTGCTGAATACCACCAATCCCACCATCCATATCTAAAGTATCCCCAAGGTTCAGGAAGCAATGTAAGAACTTCATAAAGGACTAATGCTATATCCCAATAGAGTAAGTATATTATTTTTTTACTGAGTAAATTTCTATAAGGAAACCAATTCAAAAATATTATATTTACAGGAGGAATTAATATAGCATGGGCGGGAAATACCTTCCAATCCACACCTTTTGTAAAGTACCAGTAACCATGATATTTAAAATTCACATAAAGATCAAAAGTTAATTGAAATGCAGTTGTAAATATCCAAATATGGACTATTTGATTTGCTGTTACTCTTTTATTGACGATAAAAGCAATAAGATTAAAGGCAATAATTGCAATAATAAGTCCTATCATCACTAACTTCCTTTTTTTTATTAATTTTCTCCATATATATCAGTGTAATACCTCAATATGAAATTTTGGTTCCTCATTGGGAATGTTTTTTTAGGTAATAAAGAGCTACATAAAACAATAAGATGCTCAAATAATAAAATGGAAATTAAAGTGTTGTATATCATTATAAAGGGGATAAATCCATGGATAAAAGAATAGAGAATTTTTGGAGAGTCAGGTCCTTACAAGATAAACTAGCAGAATTAGATATAAAGTATTGGTTACACGATGAATTTTTAACAGGGAGCTGGTGGTTGCTTCTTGTTTTTCTTATTCTTCCTTGGATCATTTGGAGTATCTTTTTAAACCGTAAACAAATCCTTGAAACCTTATTGTTTGGTACCTTCATTATCATCATTACATTTCTTCTAGATCTTATTGGAATTACGTTTCGTTTCTGGGGGTACATTACGCAATTCCTGCCCATTTATCCTGGCGCTTTACCTTTTGATTTCAGCATGGTTCCAGTTACGTTCATGTTATTGTATCAATATTTTAGAACCTGGAAATCCTTTATTATTTCACTCATATGTATGGCTAGTGCATTTGCTTTTATTGGTGAACCTTTTTCTATATGGGCGCATCTTGTCATCTATATAAAATGGAAATATATATACTCTTTTATTTATTATATTGTAATTGGAATTATAGTAAGAGCTTGTGTTGAAAAATTAGTTGCTATCTCTAAGTCCCATCGATTATTACAGTAATGATTACTACCTTTAAAACATTCTTAAAGATAGTATCCTCATTCATATTAGTATCGAAATTAGGATATTATCTCTTAAATAAAAAAGATTAGCTGTAAGAAGCTAATCTTTTTTATTTAACTACCTAGAAAACCCATTATGTAACTAAAGATGTATATCATATACGGCTTAAAAACAGAAAAAACTCCACAGGCGAGCAGGAGTTTTTTCTGTTGAGAATTCAAATAAGAAAAGTGGTAGATGCCTCACGGCGTCTTGGGTAGTTTGCTCAAATTGCTATTAATTATTCATTTTACAAATATTTCAAAAAAGAGAAACAATCTTCTTCGTCTGTCACTCTTTTTTATTCAATCTAGCTTACTATTTTACCTATATGAATGAAATGAAACATAAAATATATTTCACTCCTTGTAAAGTGCTTTATAAGTCATATTAATTAATCATTGCAAACTTTTATTTTTGACCTTAATAAATTTATTTATAAGAGGTTTTTTTTCTATACAAACTATATGTCCTATACTTTGTTCCCAATTGATTGTACATATAAAATCAGCGAAGGAACTATTAATAATTTTCAAACGTAAATTTGTTGTTAATGGTTCATTATGAGCAAACGATGTTAGAAACTCTAAAGCTTTTGGTTGATCATTTATGTGAACAATGTTTAATAGATCCAATGGGATATTAAATATAGAATGGGCTTGTTTAGAACTAGCTAAAATTGAACCTTTACTATTTATTCTAAAATAAGAAAATGGAAAAAATTCAAGCATATTGTCTTTCACATTAGGCATCTCCTGAAAGTATGTAATTCAAATCATAATTTATAAAGAAGAAAATCATTCCAAATTGGGAGGTGGATTGTTTTTCTTCTCAAAGAATTTACAATGTATTAAAGATATATAAGAAATATATCTTTAATACTCATGATTATTTTATCAAAAAAATTATCGGATTTGGAAGTGTTAAATATTTCTTTTATTTTACTTCTGATAACGCTGATTATGTTAAGTAATTTTGTTTAGTGTATATAGATTATAAAGCCTAACCTAACACTTGAATTTTGTTAAAATGTAATTATAAGGAAAGTGAGGGCTTTTAAATGATTAAACTCAAGAATTATATTATAAAAAACCCCCCATTGGCTCCTGGGATATCATTCCTCATGATATTTGGAGGTCAATTCATTTTATGGTACATGAGAGAAGATATTTTTTATACTTTTCATTTAACACTGGGAATTCTAGGCTTGTTTATGATCATAGCAAGTTTATTAATAAAAAAGAAAAAGCAGGAAAGTAAAAAGAGCATCTAACAGTATTATTAGATGCTCTTTTTGATGCTTAGAAATTACATTATGGTAACTAAGTTTTTTCACCTAAACTATTACTTTAATGTTATTTTTAGTGATAGGGAGAGGGAGAGTGAGATATGAATTTCAAAAAGAGCCAGCCTTATATTGATTTGACAATAAGGAATTGGGATAACACAGAGTTTGGCAGTACATTGAGGGAAATGTGTGAAGGAGCTAGAGAGTATGAAAATGATCAAGTTGAAGTCCATCAAGTAGTAAATTTAGGGAAACGTAAAGGAGAATGGCATTACTTAATTATCTTAAATATCAGTCAAGATTTAGATAATTTAGGAGCACTTGTAGAAAGTAATTATAGGTAATCAAAGCCCCTTTATTCTATGTAGGATAAAGGCGCTTTGGTTCCTGTAATACGTTTTATGTTAACAAAAAATATGTAGCATATACATCTTAAAAATAGGAAAAACTACTGGCTCATCAGGGGCCAGTAGTTTTTCCTGTGACATAATTAGAAGTTAGTCTTGATGCTTTTATACATCAGGAGTAGTTTGCTCAGGTGATTAATAATTTATTTATTAAAAAGAAAAGCCTACTGGTACGAATGAATCAGTAGGCTTTTCTCGTGCTATATTGTCAACTCGAAACAATGAGGATTTCCAAAGTGATGCTTCACAGCATCTTGGGTAGTTTATTCAAAGCCTAGATTGCCAACTTATAGTTACATATTATCTGCTTTCGAACAACTTTAAAAGTTGATTTTTATTGAATATAACCATGCTGTTTTGATAAAACGAGAGCAGATATACCAATCAATACCACACCCATGATAGCTGGAGTAGTGTGGCTAACTAGTGAATACAACTGTCCCCCAATAATCGGTCCAATGAATCGGGCTAGAGATTGAATGCTTTGAGCTCCCCCTAGTATATGGCCTTGTTCGCTGTCACTAACTGATTTTGAAAGCATGCCATTAAATGATGGACCAAAGATAGAATCACCGAAGCCAAAGAAAATCATCCCGATGATAAAGACTAGATAAAAAGCTGTAAATGCTGAAACAGCAATAAAGATAAAACCTATAATTTGACTTATCATGCCTAAAAGAGCAATTTTTTTATCTGTCAAAAATTTAAGTAATCGTGGCATAATAATTGCTTGTGAGAAGATATCAAGTACTCCTATTATTGAAAATGTCAGACCAATAAGTACAGGCTGCCATGCAAATGTATCTATTGAAAATTGAGAGAAAATAGCTTGTAGTGACCCATTAGGAATCCAAATTAGGAATCCAGCAATTAGTAGCCATTTAACAGATTTAAATGAAAAAACCTTTGATAGTTGTATAAATGGATTAAGATGTTTAACAGAGATACTAGAAGAGCGCTTAGACTTTTCAAGACTCTCAGGCATAAAAAAATAGCCATATATGGCATTAAGCAATGTGATAACCGTGCCAGCATACATAGGGACACTGTTTCCGGAAGTTGCAAGTGCACCCCCAATTATAGGGCCAAGAGCAGTGCCGACCCCAACAACAGCACTAATCCAACCAAAGTATTTAGTGCGTTCACTCGAAGGCGTGATATCTGCAAAGTAAGCAAAAATCGCAGAGATTTCGCCACCAGTCAAACCTTCTATGGTACGACCAAGGAAGAGAATCCAAAGTGCCCCTCCAAGTCCAAAAATAAAATAACCAAGGGCAGAACCGAGTAGGCTAATAAGTAATATCGGACGACGACCATATCTGTCACTTAACGCACCTAAGACTGGTGCAGCCAAGAATACAGAAAGTGCGTATATAGAGGTAAGCAATGTTACTGCAGTAGCCTGACTGTTGGGGTTACTGGTATAAGTTTTTACTAAAAAAGGCAAAACAGGACTAACTATAGTCAATCCCAGACCAGTTAAGAAGACAGAGATAAGCCCAAACGTTAGGGCATGTTTATTTATTGAAGTATCCATAATAGTTCTCCTTTAAATTATTGTTGACGAGGAAACAAATATAGTTTACTCTTTTATTGTTTCCTCGTCAACAATAAATCGACATAAAAAAACACCACTTACTCAGTGATATTTTTCAAATGATGTCTGTATCGACCAATGAAACGAAAAATAGTGTCAAATTCTTCATCGCTCATGTGCTTAAATACTTCTTTATCACGTTTAAGAAACGACTGATGTAATTCTTGATGGACATAATTTATTTTTTGCCCACTAGTTGTTAATCGGAAATATATCTCCTTTTTATTTTCAGCATTTTGATAACTCTCAATAATATTTTTAGCTATAAGCTTCTTGGTAAGCTTGCTTATAGCACCTCGAGTCATGTAGCTTGCAGCCGCCAGTTTTGTTACGTTTGCATTCGGGATTAGAGCGATATTTTCGATTAATTCTATTTCATTCAACGTATAGCCTTTTAAAGCCGATTCTAGTTCTGGTTTATTACGCCAGATTATTTCATTGCATAGATCCATAAGTTCACTCATTAACTGCTGTCTTTTATCCATAATGGCTCCTCCCTAATTTGTATACAGTATAACGAGGTTTTGTTTCTTTCGCAACAAAACGTAATAAAATACTTTCAGTTTAACGAAGACATCTTGAGCCGATGTGTCTTGAAAGGGAATCGCACGGTTCTTAGGGGAGTCAGGGGCAGTGATGCCCCTCGCTTACCCGACCTAATTAACTTTGCTCGTCGTATAAAAAAGCTTCTTTGACAGGAATCTAATTATTTCATAACGAATTACTAAAAAGAAAAAAAGGGGGAATTTAATTGATTGTAAAAATCAAAGAATACGAATTACCTCATGCAGACTCCGGGCCTTATGGAATTACCTTGGGAAAAGACGGCGCACTTTGGTTTACCCAACACAAAACCAATCAAATTGGGCGAATGACTGTAGAGGGTAAGGTGAAGCATTTCAATATCCCTACTATTAATGCCGGGGCACTATCCATTATTTCTACAACTCAGGGTGACATTTGGTTTACGGAAAATAAGGCTAATAAAATTGGAAAACTGACAATAACAGGAGAGATTATCGAATATGTTTTACCTAACCCAGATTCAGCGCCTTTTGGAATAACTGAAGGGCACAACGGAGACATTTGGTTCACAGAAATGAATGGAAATAGAATAGGACGAATATTATCATCAGGTGAAATAATCGAGTATGATCTACCGCATCCTGCTTCCTACCCTTCTTTTATTGTGGCAGGTTCTGATAAAGCTTTATGGTTTACTCTAAATCAAAGTAATCAAATAGGGCGTATCACGTTAGAAGGAGGAGTAACTACGTATCAGTTACCTACAGAACAAGCTGGTCCTGTAGGGATTACAAATGGGCCCGATGATGCACTTTGGTTTGTAGAAATTAACGGCAATAATATTGGCAGAATTACCACTTCTGGAGTTATAAATGAGTATTCTATTCCTACCCTGAATGCTCGTCCACATGCAATTATAACAGGTCCTGATAAAGCTTTATGGTTTACTGAATGGGGAAGCAATCAAATAGGACGTATTACCGTGAACGGAGAAATTACGGAATATCCTATTCCTACAGCAAATGCAGAGCCGCATGGTATTGTAGTCGGATCTGATAAAGCCTTATGGTTCGCAGAGGAATGTAATAAGTTAGGTCGATTGAGTTTTGTCCAAAAACCATGAGAGGCAGTGAATACTTATGGAATCGACTAAAGCACACAGCCCAGATCCTACAGATAAATATCCAATTAAAGGAAATAACGTTGTGCAATTCATTAAAAATACAATTACTAGGCCAAATATTATCGTAGGTGACTATTCTTATTACGATGCGAGAAGGGGAGAATCCTTTGAAGATCAAGTATTGTATCATTATGAGTTCTTTGGTGATCGACTTGTTATAGGGAAGTTTTGTGCCATTGCCCCCGGCGTAACATTTATTATGAATGGAGCGAATCATAGGATGGATGGCTTCTCAGCTTATCCATTCAATATCTTTGGGCAAGGTTGGGAAAAACATACACCAACGCTAGATCAATTGCCGTTTAAGGGAGATTCGATAATTGGAAATGATGTCTGGGTTGGAATGGACACAGTCATTATGCCCGGAATTAATATAGGTGACGGTGCCATTGTAGCAGCCAAGTCAGTTATTACAAAGGATGTGGAACCCTACACGATTGTTGGAGGAAATCCTGCACAGAAAATCAGAGAACGTTTCCCAGAACAAATTATTAATAGATTATTAGAGATTAAATGGTGGGATTTAAATATCGATATTATTTCTGCACATATTGATGTAATAGTTAATGGAGACATAGAAAAGCTAGAAAAATTGAAAACTCACGATTAAGAAAGGACAATTATAATTATCTATAACTTCTATTAGGTTAACTAAAAATGTGCAGGGTACACGGGTGAGAAAGCACGAAGGTCTTTTGATAAATAAAGAGAATTATATCATGAGGAGGAGATTGAATTGAAGCTGCTACAAATCAGACTATTAGTTAATGATTTTAAAAGGAGTACTGAATTCTATAAAGATTTATTAGGAATTCCAATAAGTTGGTATGAGGAAGAAATGGAGTATGCACTTTTCAATAATGGGGAAACGAAAATTGAGCTTTTATCTCAAAAGGCCATGACAGAAGTAATTGGAAAGGAAAACAAGTCTTTAGATAGAGAATCCCCATCAAACTTTTTGCTTCAATTTGAAGTAGAAGACGTTGATAAGACCTATGATTATTTAAGAGAAAATGGGATTGAATTTGTTACTGAACCACACGATCGTAAAGAATGGAGATCGCGTATTGCACATTTTCGGGATCCAGATAATAATCTTATTGAAATATATAAAATGCTGTAATTAATCAGGAAATTTTCATACTCATTATAGCTCTGTTTCGATTTATTCAAACGGAGTTATTTGTGCTATTACCGATAATAAACATTATGGTATCTAAGAATAAATACTATATACAACTTAGGAACATACAATGGACAGAATCCATAAAGGGTTTTTTATAAATGAGACGAAGTAAATTATTTGAATGGCGATAAGTCGATGTCAAGGTGATTGGTTCTTTAAAATAAAGATACCCTACTACCACTTTTGAACAATGAATAAAATTTCATTCGACAATAAAATAATATTAAATTGTAATGGGTGGAGGAATTTCAATGGATTTGTATTACGAAGTTAATGGGCATGGCCATCCTGTTGTTCTCCTAACTGGTGGTGCTGATGTAAGGAACTGGACATTTATGGTACCTCTTTTAGCAAAACACTATAAGGTGGTTGCTTGTGATGGACGTGGGACGGGGAAATCACCGGTTCCTTTAGAAGATGTCAACCCTGTTAAAGATTTGCTGTCACTACTTGATCATCTAGAAATCAGCCAGGCAACGCTTATCGGTCACTCAATGGGTGGCCAAATTGCTACTGAATTCGCTCTGAATTATCCTGAAAGGGTTTCAAAACTTGTTTTGCTTGCGCCTGGATTATCTGGGTTTACCTATTCCAAAGAATTTGAAGAGAACATGAAGAAGATTCATCAAGCTGCCCCAGATATAGATAAGATGGTTGAGCTTTTGCTCAGCGATCCATCGTATCGTGTTCTAACGATGAGTCCCCACCGGGGTTTAATGGTTCAAATGCTCAAGCACCATATGAATCGAATGTTTGAATGGCCAGCCGTTAAATTGATTTGGCAGCAACCATTGGCAATCGAAAGATTAGGAGAATTGACGACTAAAACATTGTTGATAATTGGTAAGGAGGATTCACCTGATAACCTTCGTGTTGCTGATTACTTTCGAAAGCACTCAGATGCTCACATCATAGAAATTCCAGGTGCTGACCATATGGTCAATCTCACCCATCCTGAGAGATTGTATCATCACATTAATGATTTTATGAAGGAATGAAATGTTAGAAAGTATCCCTGAAATGGTACATGAAACGAGAAGACCGATGTTTTTAATAATCGTAACAGAAAAGAACTAATTTGTTTCATGAAGAAGAATTAATTGATTAAATAATTAAAAGGTGTGCTAATTTACCAAGGGACACCTTTTTTTGTTTCCTAGAAGCTACATTATGTGAACTAACTTTATGTAGTACCTCCATCTAGAAAAAAATGTTATAATTTCAATAAGTAGGAATTTATTCAAAGGAGATATATTAGCTAAGGGGGATTTATTTTGAAAGGATATACAGTTTTCATTGTTAGCTTTATAGCGTTACTGTTCGTATTTCAGATTCTTTCAGGTCTATTTCTTACACTTACATATGAGCCTGAAATGTCAGGTAGTTTTAATTCAACGATTAGTACTGTTGGAAATGAATCGGTCAACTGTACATTTTTAACTTCTATTATAGCAGCCACTATTTCATTTATAACCTCAAAATTGTTGTTAAAGACAATTAATAAATAAAAATCCCTCTTCAATTAAAGAGGGATTTTTATTTATCTTATACATCATTAATACCGATAATATTGATTATGGTAATTAAGATTGCATGTGATACTAACCCTCATTTACAAAAAATACCCAAATAGTGGTGTTTAACTGCCTCTATAATATACGTAATACTTTTGGAAACACTAATTGTAATA
Organism: Priestia sp. YIM B13551; assembly: GCF_042787905.1. Lineage (NCBI taxonomy): Bacteria > Bacillati > Bacillota > Bacilli > Caryophanales > Bacillaceae > Priestia > Priestia sp. YIM B13551. Next base: position 51,951 of record NZ_JBHZOX010000013.1, on the reverse strand, counting down.
TCTTTTAAAGGTGGCATATTACAATGAAAATGACACTAATTATTTTATTGATCTTTGGAGGGATGAATTTTTCTTCAATACTTGTGCATGCGGAACAAATTCAGGGGCCATCTCTAATGAAAATGGTTGAAAATTTCAAGCCGCCTAATGCAATTCTTATAAAAGCTGACAGACCTTCATCCGCAAAACCAATTCAATTTTATGACTTTAACCATGATGGACAAAAGGAACTCATTATTACCTATGAAATTAAAGCAAAAGAGCAACCCTCTCCTTCTCAATTTGGAGTAATGATATTAAAAAAAGAAAGGGATGGAAATTGGAGAAAGCTATTTAATGACCAAGTTCAAGGAGTAGATTTAGACTTTTCAGGACTAGCTGATATTACAGGGAATGGTGTGAAGGACTACTTATGGGGAGTTACAATTGGAGCAGCAGCAGGAAGTCAACTTAAAGTTATTCATTGGGATGATACATCCTTCAAAGAAATTGAAGACGAACCATACCATAAAATAGATCTAGTAAAAGGGAACCAAAAGGTTGGTATTGCAACTTGGCATATGTACATTGGTGATAGTTATCTTGTAGATGTATTAAAATGGAATGGTGAAAAACTAGTTTATAATCAAGAATTATATTCTACATATTATCCTATTATTGAAAAGTTTTATAAAAATAAAATTAGAAAATTGGATGCTTGGTATTACTGGTATTGCCTTGCAGATGCTCAAATAAAAGCGAATTTATTTGATGAGGCTTCTAAATCCATAAAAAAAGGGAAATTATTAGCTAAGAAATTATCAATGCTGGAAGTGGTTCGAGATTTTAACAATTTAAGTAAGGTATTAGAAAATAAGAAAAATACAACAGGACGTTAATTTAAATAAATACACTTAATTTTATTATTACTTCATCTAGAATGCTGGAAGAAAGCCAGATAATCATGTCTAAAATACAGGAGAACCCAGTGATAAAGGGTTCTCCTATATTTAGTTCTAATAATTGATATTAAGCCATCTAAAGAGAAGTTATGTTAAGTGAATTTTGATATGTATATGAACAACGAAAGAAAATGACCGTTTATTATTTACTCTTCTAATCATTTAATTTGGCTTTTAAGTCCATATTCTATGGCAAACCACTCTGCAAAGCGCTCGCGTTGTTTATCATTTTTATGTTTGATATCATGAAATTGATTTTCAACATGATGTCCTAGTTCATGAAAAAGCACATCTTTTAGATAAAAGGATTGAATTGATTTCTTATCGAACTTTAAAACCCAACCATTATTTTCTTCAATCCACCTAGTACCATGTCTTTCATACTCAATACAAATAGAAGGTTTTGGTTTAGTCTTATAATGTAAACACATCGTTTTTGGAAATGGAAATAGATATATTACCTTATAAAAATCATTGTAAGAGGCGAAGCGAAATTCATTACAATTAAGTTGTTTTTTGGAACCACTGCATAAAAATATTCCTTTTAAGCCTGTTAAGTAATGTGAGGGAATATTATTAATTATTTTCCGTATTCGTTCTTGATTAGCAGGGTGAAAAGCTTCTGGATGCGGCTTATGGGTTCGATACAGTATTCCTTCTTCTTTATCAAGCAACCTTTCGGATTCTTTTGTAATTCTATATATTTCAGTATCATAAGGTGAATATTCAGCTTGATTGGTAAGTTTATTTTCGCTCCAAGGACCACTTCTTAATCCGTTTGCCAATCCTTTTACTCTTCGCATCTTTATTCCCCCTTTCTTTACATAAAAATTAACATGGCCTTTATTTGATAGGTAATTCTATACAAAATAAGTAAACCCCTTTTTAAGGGTTTACCTATTTTGTACCTAGAAGAGTGTTTATGTAAACTAGCACTGTATATGATATACAACTTATATAATTCTTGTTTCGAGTTTTTTCACTGTCAGTAAATAGATAGGCAATGAAAGTAGGAATGGTAGTATCGATCCTGACACTTGAGATAGAGAACCATTAGGATAATAAGAAACAGTATGTAGCATCAACCAACTAACGTTAAATACATTTCCTACTTCATAAAAGAAAAACGTACTAACTAAATACGCAAGCGTTCCTAAAATTTTTATCTTCAAATCATCATCTCCATAACTTTACTTTATTCCTGATTATATATCATTTGTAAGTTACTGGAGGTGTTTTAAGAAAAAAAAGCTCTTCATATCATATCTATATAAGCTAGAAGAGCTTTTTTGTTCCGATAATCGTGATTATGTTAAGTATAGCTATATGTAATATACAGTTATCCATGACTTTACCATAATATGTTAGAATTGTAGTAAACGGTGGTGGGACAATGAGCAATGGTAAAGAAAATCCAGAAAGAATGAGAGAAAATTTAAAACAAGAAGAAATAAAAAGAAATCCAACTGGAAATCTTAATGACGCTTTCAATCGAAATGAAGCTGGAAACCTTTCTGCTTTAGCAGGTAGCTTAGGATGGAAAGGTCTTGGTGTACTCATTCTTATAATTGTTATAGGCTTCATAGTGGCATCTATATTTTTAAGGTGATATAAACGTTTTCTAAAAGAGGAACAGCTGATTAGCTGTTCCTCTTTTAGATTAGTACCGATAAATCACATTATGTAAATTACAACTGTATTCTTTATAGACCTGATATTCCAAACGCAATAGCAATAAATAAAAATAGTACAATTGCTATTGTAGTAACGGTTAGTACGATCTTTTTCCATGCATTTTTAGGACTTAAAAATGCAAAAATTAATGTCAAAGCTAATCCAACCAATAACCATGTATTAATGGTTGTTGATGAGTAATTATTATTTGTAGGAACCATGAAATAAAAGCCAAAAGTCAAAATTAAAAAAGCAAATGAAATTTTACTAAAATGTTTTCTCAATGTGTTATGCCTCGCTTGCTTAATAGTTTATATGAGTTCTAAATAAGTATTCTTAATGATCCTGATGTTACCAGAAAATACATATTTGAACAAGGGAATCATAACTACCGATAAATAGTTTTATGTTAACTAGCTATACGCTGTCCACCTTGACCATTTAATTATGGCACAGCGAGGAAGGGTTTCTCCAAATTTTAAGGAATTAATTATCAGTAGTAATAAACTTAACAAGGTATCTAGAGTTGTGTAATAGATGGTAAATCAAATTAATTATTATATAGACGATAAAGCAAAAAGTGAAAGAATTTATTAATTATTGTCGCATGTAAATGCAGATATAGATATTTATTTTAAAAGGGGCTGGGACTATGAGTGTTTCTATCCTAAATAACTTAATGAGAAAAATAAGTATCTAAAAAGAACAAAGGGGAGTTCAATCAATGGACAAGAATAAATTCTCAGCAATTGCCCATAGTGAACATTTATTTAGTAACCCGATAAGTGAAACTAAAATCAATAGGATTATAGATTTTCTTCAGTTAGAATCTCATGCAAGAGTGTTAGATATCGGGGCTGGGAAGTGTGAACTGTTAATACGTTTAGTTGAAAAGTATGGTATTGGAGCGACAGCCGTAGAGTTATATGAAGGTTCTATTTTAGAGGCAAAGCAACGGGCCAAAAAAAGAATCTCTGAAGGGAAAATCACGTACATTGTAAAAGATGCCAAAAATGTGGTAAGTGAATACGTCGATCATTTTGATGTAGGAGTTTGTGTGGGTTCTACTCATGCTTTGGGGAGCTTAGAATTAACGTTACAAGCTCTAAAAAGAAATGTAAAAAAGGGCGGCTTTATTCTAATAGGAGAAGGATACTGGAAGAAGAAACCTAATCAGGAGTATTTAGATGCACTTGGTGGCGCAGAAGAGTCAGAATTAAAAAAACACCATGAGAATGTTTTTATGGGAGAAAGTATGGGCCTAGTGCCGATTTGGTCAGTTGTTGCAAGTGACGATGATTGGGATGAATATGAAGGATTATATGCTATGTCTATGGAAAAATATTGTTATGAAAACCCGAACGACCCTGATTGTAACAGTATGTTAAATAAAATTAGGTCATGGAAACGTACTTACCTTACATGGGGTAGAGATACTTTAGGATTTGGTCTCTATCTTTTTCAAAATCAATAAATTTTAACGGAACCTGAAATCACTTCCATTATGGAACAGGGAATTTCAGGTTTTATATTTTCTGTAATCCACATTATGATAACTACCTACTTGTACGTTATACATATTTCTTTCATCAACTAACAAGCCAAAATATTTGAAGAAGGAATTAAAAAATATAAACAGAAATAAGCATTTATTATTAATATGGTTAATTACGGAAAATAAAGGCCGGATATGATTAATCACCTGATAAAAAATTACACCTACCATGTATGGTCTCTAAAACAATATTATTGAATATTAAAGTCATTTAATTTATTTAATAAAGATTATTTAATAAGAAAGGTGAACTAAATATGAAACTTGAAACTAATCGACTAATACTGAAAACCGTTGATCTTAATCTAATCGAGGCGGCAGCCCAACGTAATACACAAGCAATCGAAGCTTTAGGATACAAAACCAACGGCGAATGGCCCGGCCATGATTTTTTTGAAGCTTTACCTTACTTTCGAGAGCTCCTTCTTAAAAACAATGGTACTAAAGGATTTGACTCATGGATTATTGTGTCGAAGAACCACAATGAAATAGTTGGAGGCATTGGATTTTTTGGAGACCCAGATCCAAATGGTATGATTGAAATCGGTTTTGCTACTAATAAAAGCCACTGCCGCAAAGGTTATTGTTTTGAAGCCGCCCAAAAATTATTAGAGTGGGCCTCAAGTCAAGATTCAGTTAAATGTATTCGTGCTAGATGTGATCCTGACAATATCGCTTCTAAAAAAGTATTAACGAAATTGGGATTCCAAATTGACTATAGAGATACAGAATTGATTTATTGGAAATATCGTAGGGTCATATAATAGTCTCATTATTAATGACATATTTGATTAATCGTTAGAAGAAGTTAAGGTAGATTCAAAGAAATATAAAAAATTTTCATACGTTACTTCAAAGTTCTTTAAAAGGTAATGTTTTTTTACGTGAATATAGAAAACACAGTATGAAGAAGATTAACTAAGCATAAATGATGAAGAAGGATATCTAAGAACACTACGGAATGATAGTATACCTGTATGTTAGAGGTGGATGGATGAAACTAAGAGTAGCAAAAAAAGAAGAACATAAATTTACTGAAAGTTTTGTATATGAGATATTCAAAAACACCAGTTACTCAGACGGAATAGTTGAAAAAGCTTTAGTAAAAGAGATTCGAGAAAAACAATATTATATTCCTCAGCTTGATTTGGTTGTTGAGGAAGGTGGAGAAATTATAGGACACCTTATCCTTTCAAAACTACCAATCAGTGCTAAGTACGAAGATGAAATATTGATGTTATCACCTGTTTCAGTAGCCATCGATAAACAGCAACAAGGTGTTGGTGCGTATATGATACAAGAAGGTATTAGATTAGCTATTGAAATGGACTATAAGGGAATTATTGTGGAAGGAGATTATCGATACTATCGACGTTTCGGATTTAGAACTTCAACTGAATTTGATATACATGCGTCCAGTAAAAATCCTCCACCTTCTAAGGAGAATTTGATGGTTATGGTATTATGTGAAAAGAGGATAAAGAACATTTCAGGAGAAGTAGATTATTCAATTTATAATGCATTAGCACATTGAAAACATTACGTTTTTTATGAGTTCTCATATCAGAAGAATTCCATTAGAAAAGAGAAGAGTTTTTCTTCTCTTTTTTATTTATTCCTATAAGCCGTATTATGTTAACTGGAAATGAATATTGTATTCATTCACTTTTCTATCTTTCTAATGTGATAAAATGTAATTATAAGGAAAAAAGGAGATGAGGAAATGGAATTTATTATGACTTTATTCGTTTTTCTTTTTCTGCTTGCGATTAGTTCAACCTTAAATATACTTTTGAAAATGACAGATAAAAAAGACTGGATCATCTCTTTGTTATTAAGCACTGTTTTATCAATCACAATAGTTGCAGTTTTAGGGGCAACATAAAGATAAGAAGCTGTAGGAACTACTTGTTCCCACGGCTTCTTATCTTTATGTTTATATATATTTATTAGATTTAACTAACTTCTACTTCCATGTAACGTATGCCAAAAAAGGTGTAATATGTAACGCGATAATTTTCAATTGATTTTCGCTCTACGGTGTTCCACTGATGTCCATTCGATTTAGCTTGGTAACTCTGCACCATAAATTTGTCCATTGGTCTAAGTGACCATTTTCGGAAATCTCCTTCAAGTTGTTCTACCTTTTTTTCTTCTTCTGACGAACTCAAATCCTCTGCTTCATTACTTATTATTCGTGGTATACCAATAGCCAAAATAGTAATAATTCCAATGATAATGCTCCAATTCAACAAGCGTTTTTTCATCTTGGATATTTCTCCCTTTTTATTTCATTATATTATATCTGTTGGTATACCACTAATACATTATTCTAATTAAACTCGTAATCGTTTGTTGTTAGATTTCTTCCTAGAATGTTGATTATGTGAACTAGAAATTGTATGGTACGTGGGATTTATTAAAGCTATTATAAAGAAAAAAGTAAGGAGTGTTAAAGTGTCTATTGAAAGAGATAATATGATAAATTCCTTAAAAAAAAATGTCATTCCTACTATGAGAAATCGTGGTTTTAAGGGTTCTTTTCCTCACTTTTATCGGAAATTAGAGGATCGTGTTGATCTATTAATGTTTCAATTTAGCGCTTGGGGTGGAGTTTTTTATATAGAGGTTTCTAAATGTTCTCCAGAAGGTCATACAGATGTATCTGAAACGTTTCACACACCTAACAAGGTAAAAGTCTATAACATTGATATAGAACATAGACAAAGGTTAGGAAAAGACTTATACGGAATGTTTGAGTTTAATAAAGATAATACGGAATTAATTTCATTGGCTGTAAGAGATGCATTGAAAGAAGCTGAAGAATGGTGGGATTCTTCAGCTAATTGGTGGGTTTAACAAACTAAATTGATTAAGTACCGATAAACTACATTAGGGTGACTAAAAATGTATACATTAAGAGATGGTGTTACAAAACTAATATAAGCTTTTATGTCTGTCGATTGCAATAAAGACAAGAATTTTGCTACGATGCATTCATCTCTCAAAAGAAATGTACTTTCTTTAAAAAGCAGTATACACAAATTACCTAGATACAGATTTAATTGAAAGAATCAATATTCCTCCGATTATGGAGAAAGCAAAGGACATTATAAAAATTGATGAAAACCCTAATGCTGAAATCATAAATGCTGCGATAATCGGGGCAATAGCTTGAGTTGTAGTATTCCCTAAATTGTAAATTCCTAAGAAAAAACCAACGCGTTCCTTATCAGGAATAACTTTTAAATTCAAAAGGTTATCTAAAGAATTCCATATACCCATTCCAAAACCAGCCATAAAAGCATAAATAATCATACCCATATTATTTTGTAAAAAGAAAATGCTTAGTGCGCCAATTCCTACTAAAATAGTAGATAAACCTACTGGTAATTTTAATATTTTGAGCTTATCTGAAATCGGCCCAGCAATAACCCCCATGATAACACCAAATATTAACATAATTATATTAATTAATTGTATAGACTGTTGTGTAGCAGATGTATCTTTGTGTAGAAAATCTGTCATTATATATAATAAATAACCTGTAACAGCAAAGTTTCCAACCCCTTGAAAAATCTTTCCGATCAAAGCCAAATAATAATCCCGACCAATAGACCACTTTGGAAAAACTTTCAATAACTCTTTTACAGAAAATTCCCTCTTTTTTGTTGATATTAATATATTCTCGTCCAAATTTGATGGTTCCCGGACAATAAATGCTGCAATCAATGTTCCCACGAATGTTATAATGCCAAAAATAATAAAACCCAAACGGTATTGCCCTAAAAAAATGGCTGCTAAAATTGTAAAAGCATTGTTGCCAAGCGCCATGCCTAAACCACCATAAGCAGATGAAGCTGTTCCTTTACCATTTTCAGGTGCTAAATCTAACCAAGCAACCATTGGTGCTACAATGAAGTTCAAAGCAACTTGTCCCAGCGCCCAACTTGTTAGCAATAAAGGAATAGTAGTACTCATTGAGGCAAAAATCATTGCTAACATAAATACAAATGCTCCGGAAACTAGCCAAGGCGTTCGTTTTCCAAAACGTGACTTTGTACGGTCAGAAAGATAGCCAGCAATCATATTAGAAATGGCCGCGGTAACCATCCCTACTGAGGAAAATAACGCCACTAATGTAATTTTGTTATCAGCATCCAAATGCTGAATTAAAGCCGGTAAAAATAAACTTGAAGTTGCAATATAGGGTCCAAGCCAGGAGGCTGGCCCGATAATTAATCCTGGCACTAAACGTTTTAATGATATAGTATTCTTGTGGAAATTAGTTGTTTCAGTTGTTTCGGTTGTATTTTTTAGTGGCATAGTACTCATGTAAAACTTCCTCTCTGGAAACTAATAATTTTTTACTGAATAGTAATCAAAATCTGCAAATGAATCATGCTGATGAGAATCAACCGAGCCTATAAAATTAAACAACCCTGTAAATCCACCAATTTCACCTGGTTCCCCATTAACGCCTTCATCAGATAAATAAAGAACATCGATATTATCTATAAATACTTGCCAATTCATATTTTCACTCAAACGATAGAAGATATCTGCAATACCTGAATTGTAGACAAGCTTCAACTCAACTACACCTTCAGGTATCGCAATATTATTATGAACAAATTCGATGCGTTCTCCTATTTTAGCCTGTAGTAAACTTAAAACTATGCCACCAAATGATTCTGAGTGAGTTAAGTGGGCATAAACCCAATTATTTGAATCATAGTAAAGTCCTATCCCCGCAGTTTCTGAGTAATGATCTGGATAAAATTCGACTTTAGTTTGAAGTTCATAATTAAATGATGTCGCACTTGTTGCCATAATAGACGGATTTATTTGCGAAAAGAAAGAGTTCTCGCCGTGAATACGTAAATATCCTGAACGCTCAATCGTATTCACCCAATCAACATCTTGATTTCGATAAGGAGTCATAAAATGTATGCTATATTTTTCGTTATTAAAATCATCAAATATATCATGAGGTAATTTAGTGGATAAGTTAACTCCATCCATACCCTCAACTTCCATCTTTGCTAGATTTGATCCATCTTTCATTTCCAGCCAACCGTCCTCCGTCCACTTCATTTTTTGAATAGACGTTTCGCGTCCTAATGGATTTAAGAGAGTTCCTTCAATTGGGCGTGACATTAGATGAGCAATATACCATTCGCCTGTTTGTGTTTGAACTAATGAACCATGGCCTGCTTTTTGCATAGGTGAATTTGGATTATACATTTCAAAATGCCCCGCATCTGGATTACCAAGTGAAAATAGATGTCGTGGTGAAGATGTAATAATCGGTTCTCCTGATGGATGCGGTTCATATGGCCCAAAAATACTTTCCGAACGTCCAATTTCTACACCATGTGCATATCCTGTTCCACCAGCAGCTATAATAAGATAGTAATACCCATTATATTTATATATTTGTGGTGCTTCAGCACACCCACGACTGGTAAACCCTTGGGTCACTCGGTGCCATCTCCCGATAATCCCCCCATTATCTAAATCAACCTCGGCGATTACAATATGTCCAGGTGCTTGATACCCTTGACGTGTTTCCCATTCAAGTATGGAGATGTAATGCTTTCCATCGTCATCATGAAAAATAGCTGGGTCGAAACCTATTGATGTAATATAAATTGGATCTGACCAAGGTCCATTTATATCTTCTGCCCACATTGCATATGAGTCTGCGTTAAATTCACGACCTGCCATATTTACCATGTTAGAAAATGCTAACCAGTATCTATTGGTGGTAGAATCATAGGATAAGTGTGGCGCCCAGATACCAGCTGGTGTATTTGTACCACGTAAATTTACTTCACCGTTTTTTAATCCGTAACTAATTAGCTCCCAATTTGCTAAATCCGTAGATTTAAAAATTTGTATACCGGGGTTCCAATGAAAAGTCGATGTTGCAATATAATATATCTCATTGACCCGAATAATTGATGGATCTGGCGCCATTCCAGGAATTACAGGGTTTTTAATTACTGTCATTTCTCTACTTCCTTTCTTTGCTAACATTTCTTTAAACTTAATTCCTTATATGAGTAAGGCGTTCTGTTTTAGCTGACTCGAAATTTACTTTAGAATACTTCCAATATCTTTTTTCTACATTTACCCTTTTATAATTTTAAGTAGATAAGAAAGTAATGATGAAATAGCATTTGATAACGCTTTCTTTATTTATTATAATAAGTTTACTATCCCAACTAATACTGATATTTCAACATTCCAGCTAAAGACGTAAGCGTTTTCTTTAATCTGTTTCTATTATAAGATTAATCTGCTTTAAAAAGCGATTGTATTATCAAGGTTAAATTTACCCAAATCAAAGGAGATAAAAAATGGAAAACACTATCGAGTTTAATAATGCCCAACTACTTCCATTTATTGATTGGAATATACGCTTTTTTGGTGCACATATGCAGACGGTTTCTAAGGATTGGTCTGCATCAACAGAATTTCATCATGCTTTTGAGATATTATTTGTCTTAGAAGGTAGCCAGGAAACTATCCTTGAAAAGGAAACTTATTTCCTGAACAAAGGTGATCTTATCCTTATACCTCCAGGTTTTTATCATACCAATCGATGTATATCTAATGATGGAATGACTTATTTTTGTGCTCATTTCGATATAGACGAGCCTTCTTTACGTATGGAAATGTTGAAAAACTGCGACTTAATTTATTCAACGTCTTCTCCTTTTTATCAAAGATTAAGAGAAACAATTAATAAATGGATTAACATGTTAGATCTCACAGAATATAATTCCATAAAGTATAAACTCAGAGTGCAAATTGTATTATTTGAATTGTTGGAAATTTTTTCTGACATCATATCACAAAACCAAAGAGAACAATTGCAACAATCTATAACCACTACAAAATATGCAAAAGCAATTGCAGATGCTATAAGATCTAACTTTAAAAAAAGTTATTTATATTTAGATTTGGGTTTAGATAAGGAGGAAACTGATAATAACGTTCATATACAACCAATTATTGCTTCACTGGGTATAAGTCCAAATTATGGATTAGAGATCTTCCAAAGGGTATATCATATGTCTCCAAGGAAATATCTTTCCGACCTAAAATTACAGGAAGCTAAAATTTTAATTCAACAACCCGACATTTCTATAAATGAAATTGCGAGTCGTCTTGGTTATAAAAACCTTTCCCATTTTAGCAGACAATTTAAAAGGTGGACTGGTTTAAGTCCTACAGAATTTCGAAAAAATTCTCTTTTATAAATGAACTTTTCTAATGTTTAACAATGACTCATAACTCCGTATACTGGAAATTAGCTCTTTCTTTTAGAATAGGCATACTTCCTTTTTCTAAAAAAGATTGTAGCAATAAACAATAGAGAAAAGGAGCATGGAAAGTTCACTCTTTTTGAGCTTTCCATGCCCCTTTCGTTATTTGTTAAAGTAAATCTGAAAATTAACTTTTAGTAATGTAGGTTTTCATAATTATACTTAATGGTGACAAATGATAATTCTTACTTTTTTCATTATATACCACTCTATCTTCTACTTCCCTTTTAAGAAATCGTTATATTTATGATGACCTAATAGAAATATAATAAGCATTTAATGTTAATATATTTTTAATAAGTTAAATTAAGTCAAAAACACAAAATCAACGTATTTTATATAAAGAAGTAAATACATAAACTAACTTATAAAAATAATAGTTTTACTATTTACTCACGATGACGACAAATATGGCCTTTTTCTACATGGTATGTAATAGTTAACATTATTTTTGATAAAATACGTTAAACATTACTTTTCATAATAAGATTAAATTACTTTTATATAAAAATCACTATATCTTTTAGATTTATATCATTTTTTATAAAACTATACGATCTATATATTACAATCAGAAAAACTGCGTATTTGTCGTCATTTTGAGTAAATAATAAAACTATTATTTTTATAAGTTAGTTTATACATTTACTTCTTTATATAAAATACAATGATTATGTATTTAAAGTTAAAAATATTTTACTAAAAATATATAAACATTAAGTGTTTTTGAATTTTATGTGGAAGTTAGAAGGAATAAATCGATTTTCTAAAAGGAAAGTAGAAGATAGATTGGTATATGATAAAAGGCGAAAGTCTCTATTTTTCGTAAATAAGTGTAATTAATAAAACATTAATCTTTAAAAGCTAATTTTTATCCTTTCTCTAATAAATAAAATTAATTGTTAATCACCATTATTTCTCATTAATCAATTAGTTATTAATTATGTGGTCATATCTTTTTTTTCTAATTGAAGAAATATGAAAAATATCTAAAAGGAATATAGGAACGTAATCATGCATATTACTCTATATCTCACTTCATCTATCAACCTTGCATAAAAAAAGGGCAAAAGGGAATACTGTTTGCAAAAGAGAAAAGATAAAGGGGTTGACGTTTTATGGAAAATAATGTACTTAACGGAATGGAGCGAGTTGATCCAAATTTACGTGATGAAATGTTGGCTGAATTGTTTTTGGACGAAATGATGAATAACTTCAAAAGAAGTAAAATCCTCGAGGAAATTGATCATTCCTTAAAGAATAAAGAAGCTTTTTTACATTTAACAGAGAAATTAAAATCTGTATCTTAATAAAAACAATATAATATAGAAGAAACTCGTCAAAAGAAGCCTTTGCTCAACATGAGCAAAGGCTTCTTTTCATAAATTTCTCCTATATTCAAATCAGATTAACTTCCCTTTGTATAAGAAATAAAGAGAAGAATAATACTACCTGGTAAATAAAAGAATTTCCCATGGAGTAAATAACGATATTTTAAGGGTGTTTGTGTCTAGACCCTCCTTAATATAAAGATAAATAGGGTGATTAGTGTGTGGAAATATATGGTTTCCTATCTTCCAGAGTGGCAAGTTTTTGTGCAAGCGTTAATGGCATTTTTCATCCCATATATAATCTCCAGATTGTTTAATTAGACTCGTACTTCAGAGGAAGAGTGATGAAAATGAAAACAAACAAGAATCTGTATCTAAAAATTTAGCTAATCCATTTACACGTGATTTCAATTCAAATGTAAAGGAAGTTAGAAAAGAAATTGGTCATAACTCTGACGTTCATTTTAGGGAGTTTATTATAGGACGTGCCGGCATTCGAGCATCATTGTCTTAGTTGAAGGACTATCAGATAAAGATCTTATTGATAAACATATTTTGTCATCATTGATGACTGATTTTTCAGCAGAATCCCAATTGAAACAGCCTTACGAAAAGGGTAGCTTATGATGAAAGGAAGTGAACTGTGGGTAATGATCAATTCAAACGATCGTATTACTACACCTCAAGCAACTGTGGTTGTTATCAATTTTATACTTGGAACAGGAATTCTTACCTTGCCCCGAACAGTTGCGGAACAAGTAAAAACACCAGATGTTTGGTTAAGTGTTATTTTAGGCGGAATAATTGCCATGATAGCAGGAGTAATTATGGTGAAATTAAGTCAACACTTCCCTGAAAAAACCTTTTATCAATACAGCCAAGAAATTGTAGGGAAATGGATGGGCAAGTTATTTAGTTTCTTCATAATAGGTTATTTTTTAGTACTTGGTGGGTTTCATGCTCGTTCATTGGCAGAAGTAACAGGATATCTATTGCTGGAAGGAACCCCTAAATGGGCTATTATTATGCCCTTTATGTGGGCAAGTCTCTACCTAATCAGAGGAGGGATAAATCCAATTGCTCGTCTATTTGAGATTATATTACCTATTACGGTTATTCTTTTTTTACTTGTTGCCTTTATGAGTATCAAAATATTTGAAGTAGACAATCTGCGCCCAGTACTAGGTTCAGGTGTCACACCGGTGCTAAAAGGCATAAAAACAACTGCTCTTGCATTCACGGGTCCTGAAATCATGTTAATCATTTTAGCTTTTATGAAAGAACCACACAAAGCAGGAAAAGCTGTACTAGTTGGAATTACTATTCCTTTATTTATTTATGTAATTACTGTTGTAATGGTGATCGGAGCGTTCTCAGTGGATGGAGTGGTTACGAGAACGTGGCCTACGCTTGATTTAATAAGAAGTTATGAATTAACTGGGTTAATATTTGAACGCTTTGATTCCTTGCTGCTGGTGGTATGGATTATGCAAATGTTTACTTCTTTTACTGTTAACCATTACGCTGCTTCATTAGGACTATCTCAACTTTTCCAAAAGAACATTCATCCATTTATGTATGGCGTGCTTCCCGTTATTTATCTTATTTCCATGATCCCCAAAAACATCAATGATGTATTTAAAGTAGGGGATATGGTTGGCAACGCTGCCTTGGTTTTATTTGGCTTTTTGCCGTTGCTTCTTCTCATCATTTCAAAAGTAAAGGGGAGAAAGTATGAAACAAACCTCTAATCACGTACAGTTCTTATTGGTTTTACTTTCTGTTTTTTTGCTCGTTCCTCTGGCGGGCTGCTGGAGTAGTCATGAAATTGAAGAAAGAAGTTTAGGGGTAGGTGTGGCGCTTGATAAGGGGAAGGAGTCCATGATTGAAAAAGAATTTGATGAACAAGGAGGGGGATATGCGAGAAAGAACCTAATTACGTCAACCTATCAACTTATCACCCCACAAGTGGCAAGTTCAACCACTAAACAAGGAGGTCCTCAACAGAAATCTTATGTGAATGTGTCTGAAACAGGAGATTCTGCTTTTCAAATGCTTCGTGAATTATCTTTAAGAAGTGATACTCCTTTAACTAGTCCCCATATGAAAGTGATGGTTATCGGTGAGGCCCTTGCACGATCGTATAGTTTGGAACAATTAGTGGATCAAAGTCTTCGTGACAATGATTTTAGACCAAGTTGTCTGATGTTTATTAGTAAAGGGAGAGCAAGCGACACACTCGAATCAAAAACAGCAGGAGTGATCCCAGCATTTCGTTTGTCTGCAATGGTGGAAAATGCCTATCGAACAACGAGAATTTTACCTCCTATGTCGCTTATTAAACTAGAGAGCCAGATCCAATCACGGTCTAGTTTTCTGTTGCAAAATGTAGTATCAGCAAATGGAGAAATCAAATTTGCGGGTGCAGGTATAATTAAAGGAAAAACAAACAAAATGATTGGTTTTTTGAATGAGGAAGAACTGGATGGTCTGACTTGGATCATAGGTAAAGGAAAAGGTGGCCTAGTAAAAGACTTTGATAAAAATACCGGTCAGCTGATCGTATATGAAATAGAGTCTATGAAAAGTCACATTCAACCCCATGTGAAAGGAAATAATATCTCTTTTGATGTACACATTGAATCAGTGGGAAGGCTATCTGAAAGTTGGATGACCTCAGGGGGCACTTTTAACAATCAATTTTTGCAGAACGCACAAAAAACTTCAGAAAAAAAAGTAAAGCATCTGGTAAGAAACGTACTAGAAAAAATGCAAAAAGAATATCAAGTCGATGTTGCGGGTTTCGGAAATCGATTGAGAATTAAGCATCCTAGAGTATGGATGAGGGTTAAAGAGAATTGGGATCAAACATTTAGTGGAGTTCCGATTAACTACGATGTGAAATTAATGATTAAAGATTATGGAGCGTCAGGATCAACGAAGTAAGCTTTCAAGTTTAACTTTGCTTATTTTGATGTCAAAAATGAAAGAAAGCTCCAAGGAATAACCTTGAGGCTTTCTGAAAAGTATTCATCCTATACTTATTTAAGAGCTTCTTTTAATTCTTTTCCGGGTTTGAACGCAGGAACTTTTGAAGCTGGAATCGTCATTTCTTCACCAGTTTGGGGATTACGCCCGGTACGAGCTGCACGTTCACGTACTTCAAATGTGCCGAATCCAATCAATTGAATTTTTTCTTCATTAGCAAGTGTATTAGAAATCTTTTCAAACAATGCATCTACAGCTTTTTTAGTATCTTGTTTCGTTAGTTCTGATTTTGTTGCAACTGCATCGATTAATTCAGCTTTTTTCATATGTAAATACCTCATTTCTTACTGCATATATAGTATGTATATGTAGAACATATCACAGTCTTTATAAAATGTTCAAACATAAGCACTCATTTGATGATTTAAAAAGTTATCTAATAAACTAGATGCTGAGATTTGCTCTAAGACAAAATGAACCCCGTTCAAGACAGAAGAAACTCGTCAAAAAGGGAGCTTTGCTCAATAAGAACAAAGCTTCCTTTTGATGATTTTCTCCTATTTTCAAATGGATATAACCTTTACATCAGAATATTTATTATTTATTCAGTCTAGATGACCTGTAATTAAGAAGGATTTTTACTTGTACTATGCTAAAACCTATTAATCCCCCAATAATAGCTGGAACAATCCACCCTAGTCCTAATTTGTACATAGGGAGAACTCTAATAAAGAAACTATTAATAGATGAAATGTGAATACCACCCGTATTTAATCCATCAAATAGACTAATAATAAATGTCAAAAGTAAGCTCCCTTGATAAACTTCAGTTTTTCCTTTAAATAAAGGATGAAAAAAAGTTAAGAATATCAATACAATAGCTAATGGATAAATAGCTGTCAATAGAGGTATAGAAATAGCAATTAACTGCGTTAACCCGATGTTAGCAACGATTGCACTAAAACCACATAGACTAATAGCAAGTATTTTATAAGGTACCTTTGGAAATAGTTTATGAAAGAATGAAGAACAAGAAGCAACAAGTCCTACACTAGTTGTTAAACAAGCTACAGTAATCATTAATCCTAATAATATTCCACCGTAAGCTCCAAAATAATAATTCGAGACTTTTACCAAAACAGTACCTCCGTTATCTAAGTGTCCAAGTTTTTCTACACTTGAAGCACCCATGTAAGAAAGAGCCGTATAAATGGTTATTAGGATAATCGCAGCAATTCCTGTTGCTTTTGCACAAATAGTCATAATGTGTTTTTTTGTTTTTGCGCCTTTTTCTTTAATAGCATTAATAATAATAATTCCAAAAACAAAAGCTGCAAGAGCATCCATTGTTAAATAACCTTCCTGAAATCCCTTGAAAAATGAGTGAATTTTATAGTTCTTCGTAGGTGCCTGGAAATCCCCAATCGGATGAATAAAAGCCATCACTACAAGCATTCCAATAAATGTTAACTTAATAGGCGTTAGGAATTTTCCGATAATATTGATAGTTTTAACAGGATTTAGTGAGAAAAAGCATGTGATGCTAAAAAAGATGATGGTGAAAATAAATAAAGGTATGTGGTCTAGATCTTCCGCCAAAAAAGGTTTGACGCCTATCTCAAAAGAAACGGTTCCTGCTCTTGGTATGGAAAATAAAGGACCAATCGCTAAATAAAGTACGGTTGTAAACACAAGAGCAAACACAGGGTGTACGCGACTCGCTAGTGACTGTACATCATCTTTCCCCGAAAAACCAAATGCCAACACACCAAGTAACGGTAAACCAACTCCGGTTACTAAAAATCCGGCATTAGCTGACCAAATATTTATTCCTGCTGATTGACCAAGCATTGGTGGGAAAATTAAATTTCCTGCCCCGAAGAATAGAGCAAATAACATTAAACCAATAACTACTATAAATGAAAATGGCACTTTATCCGACATATAAAACCTCCATAAAATAACAACTTTCACTATTGTTATATAAATGAAACAAGAGACCGAAAGAATGTACAGTGTTTTTCAGAAAACTTTTCGGCCTTTTCATGTTTTGACTTCTCGTGGCATTACGATAGATAGGAATTCGACTCTTCCTATAGCCCTCGAACATATGAGAAAAGAGAAAAAAGATGCCCTAGGCATCTAATAAGACAAGTAAAATATCTCAATAACATCGTCAAAAGAAGCTTTTGCTGTTGTAAGCAAATTCCCTTTTGGAAGAGTTTCTTCTATTCTAAATTATGTTCATGAGGTGGGATGGACTTAAATCTTAAAATCTTTACATTTTGAATGAACACTCTTTCTTTTGTAGATATATCCAATTTAGCTAACCTTACAATTTCATCTGGATCATTAATGGATTGCATGACTATGGAATTATTAATTATTTTATTATTTTTTAATATAGAATAGTCTACCGTAAAGGTTTTTAACTTTCCTACCTTATTTTTCAACATAACAACTATCTCCATATACTTATAAAATACTTGTATTAGAAACCAATTTTTATACAGCTTTTTCTTTATCTAATTGAGATTTTATTGTTCTCTCCCTTAATCTCATTTCTTCATTTACTTTGGTGGCTTCCTTGAGGTATTCTGTTTTAAATCCACTCTTTACAGCCCAAACATAAAAAACAAGAGACAAACATGTAATGATAAGCATGTCCCAACCGTATCGAATAACATTTATTCCACCAAACTTTTCACTTCCTAAATATGAAATAACCATCATACATAATAAGTAAGTAACCATCCAAAGTCCAGCTAGGAAGTTCTTCTGGAACCCCTTCCATTTCAACTTTGCTTGATAATAAAAGTAAATAGGAAGACCCATCATAATAATGAATAACACCTGTCCTGTAAGTGGCCACCTCGCCCAGTACAGAGTTAATGACGCAAATATAAAACCTAATGGCGCAATAATACTTAATCCCTTTAGATGTAATGGTCTGTACAACTCTTTCCCCGTTCTTCTTAACGTCATGGCTGTAACAGGCCCGGTAATATAAGAGATTAATGTCGCAACTGAAATAATTTCAGCTAATACACCCCAACCTCTGAATAGAAATAAGAAAATGAATGATACGGCTAAATTGAAAAACATTGCTTGACGTGGCACACCATAAATAGGGTGCAATTTCCCTAAAACACCAGGTAAATATTTATTCTTTTCCATACCGTATATCATACGAGATGTGGTAGCAGTATAGGTTATTCCCGTTCCAGAAGGAGAAACAAATGCATCAGCGTACAATACAATAACAAGCCAGTTAATACTTAAAGCAATAGCCAAATCAGCAAATGGAGAGTTGAAATTAAGGTGACTCCATCCATGAACAACCATAGAAGGGTCAACTGCTCCAATAAACGCAACCTGTAATAAGATATAAATAACGGTAGCAATTAGAATCGATCCTACTACAGCTAATGGAATAGAACGCCCAGGATTCTTTGCTTCTCCAGCCATATTAATAGGGCTTTGAAAACCATTAAATGCAAATACAATACCGGACGTTGCTACCGCCGTTAGTACGCTTGCCCAACCATTTGGCACGATGCCTTCTCCAGACGTAAAATTTCCACTATGAAAACCGGCAAATAAAAGTGATCCAATTGTTAAGCCGGGAATCACTATCTTAAAGATTGTGATGAGTGAATTTGCTTTGGAAAAGAGACTTACTGTCCAATAATTTAGTAAGAAATAAATAAGTAATAAAACAGAAGCAATGCCTAATCCAGGTAAAGTAAGCGTGCCATTTTTCACTAAACTACTTGTCCACTTTGCCCATTCCCAGGGCCAAGAACTCATGTATTGTACAGAGGCAACAGCTTCAACTGGGATAACAGATACAATAGCAATCCAGTTTGCCCAAGCAGCAATAAATCCAAGAAACGATCCGTGAGAATATTGTGTATATTTAACCATACCTCCTGCTTCCGGAAACATAGATCCAAGCTCGCTGTAAGAAAGTCCAATAAATAAAATAACAATCATACCGATAATCCAGGAAATAATAGCAGCAGGTCCAGCAATTTGAGCTGCTCTCCATGCCCCGAATAGCCAACCTGAACCAATGATTGAACCTAGTCCAACCATTGTTAAAGAAAAAGTTCCCATCCTACGCTGTAAATGATTCATTTTTTTAACCTCTCTCATATAAGTTGTAGTAATTATAGAAAGACTATTACATCCTCCGAAGTCCCTTTCTTTGTAAGGGAAGGATTATAGTAGATATCGTAGTCTGCTTAGCTTCAAAAGGAGTTGATACATCAGCGTAACTTGAAGAGATAGTGACACTCCTTTAAGTCATTAATAAGGATACAATGAGAGCAATTTTTTTCTGTAGTTAGTTTATAAATATCTTCAATCCATTGAAGTAGAATTAAGAAAAGATAAACTATTATTAAACGCTTTCATTTTTCCCCAGCGAAATCGTATCTTTAATTTATAATAGGAACTATATAATCATACAGAAAACGACAAAAATTATAAATTTTCTAAATTATTTTTTGTGAATGATTCGATAAGTAAGAAGTGCGTATCCTCCATTATTTATATATAGAAACATTTAATGTTATCATATATGGATTTAAATACTTTTTTACATATAAACAATTTAATGGATATTATTGGATGATTTTATGTAGATTTTTGTTTAATTCTGTAGTTTGTATCATAAAATGAGGCTTAATAAATCTTTGTTATTAGTTTAAATTCATATATTACTTTTATTAAAAGAAAATAAACAAGAAAAAGATAATTTAAATTAGGAGTGAGAAAATGAAAAAAATAGGGCTGATTAAAGGTCTGGGTAAATTTGGACGTGTCACATTCCCTAGTGAACTACGACGAACCTTAGGGATAAAAGGCAGTGAGAGTTATGTGGAGATGTCTATAGAAAATGAAGCAATAATTATCGAAAAATGTGGTGAAAGTAAACCCTGTGCTATCACTGGTAAGGTAAGTGATAAAAATAAAGTGTATATAGGTAATATCGTGCTAAGCTCAGAAGGAGAAAAGATTTTATTACAACAATTAATTGATATAGAAAAAACGATTGAGTGACCATTCTTTCATAATGTCATTACTGATATTACATTTGGTATAACCGATATACACCAATTAATTTCTGTGTTCGTAGCCACCATTTTACACCAGGTTCCAGAGTGCATGGCAATCATGACTGTTCTTTCTGTAGCAAAAGTACCTCAATTATCCTTTTTACTAATTGTAGCCTTCTTATCTTTATCCTTAGGTGGGAGTTTATTAATTGGAGAAAGCGTACAAGCCTCCTCACTTAAATTACAAGCTTTATCGACTGGGGGACCAATCGGTACATTGTCCTTGGTTATCTTTCATAAAGTAATAGGCCAGGCTGTAACTCATTTTAGACTTCTACATGTATGGATGCTTATAGGTTTAGGAGTATTAATTATTTACGTTTATCAGTATTCACTTTCACTATTTCATGGTCATTAAAGGGATTTTATTATTAGTTGTTTTAAAAACGACAAGAATGATGGATATACCTTGTAGGTCAAACTTTTCCTTACTATTATAGGATTAGTTGCATAAAAAGTCTTTAGTCGTATTAATCATGCTAATAGTAAGCATAGTTTCTACAGCCTGTTCAAGTTCAAATACAAGCGAAGAAACAGCTAGTAATGAGGTTTTACCTGAATTTTTGAAGGATAAACCAGAAGAGGTGCAAACCATTTACGCGAATGCTGCCCAAAATAAAGAGCTACTAGAGAATATTCCATACTACTGTGGCTGTGGTGAATCGACAGGGGATAAAAATAACTATGATTGCTTTATCCATGAGAATAAAAGAGATGGAAAGGTAGTATGGGATGACCATGGAACAAAATGTGGTGTTTGTCTCGAAATAGCAGCTCAATCCGTTCCTGATTTGGAATCTGGCAAATCAATTAAACAAATTCGTCAATCAATTGATGAAAAATATAAAAGTGGTTATGCAAAACCAACACCAACTCCTGAAGTTTAAGGTCAAGTATAGGCTTTTAGCTTACATGTAATTAAAAAGATATCAAAAGATTGCTTAAAACAAATAGGACCTTGAGAAGAGTAAGTTATATATCTTGCTCTTCTCAAGGTCTTTTTTATTAATACATAAAAATTACTTTTCTACAGCTACCATTTTTTTTTCTTTACTTGTTGTTTTGAGTATAGAGAGCGACATGATTATAAATGAAGCCACACCTATCATTCCTAGAACAAATAAATAGCTTTCAATATCATGCCCTCCAAAGTAGAAGATATTACGTAGACCTTCTACACTATATTTAAAAGGAACCCATGAATAAAACCAATCTTGAGTTACTGTAGGTAGAAACTCTGGAGGTAAATTTAATACCGGAATTGAGAAGAGAAAAAGTAAGATGAATAATGGAACTCCTACTAATCCTAACCAATTTAAAATAGCGTTTTGAAGTAAATAAAACATAAATGCAGTAAAGAGTAAAAATAAGAATGTTGTCTGGAAGTCAGATATATTAACGTTTAATACATTATCGGTAAATAAAAGGACTGTAGAAGCAATGGCGGTTGCAAATAGTAGTCCTGCAACTAATTGAGCTAAAACAGATCGGATACTTATACGGCCATTTGTAACCTTCTTCATAATAACAAAATGAATAACAGAACTAATAATGACTGCGATCCATATTATTTGTGTAAATAATACAGGGGCATTTCCATTGGCTGTATGATCTCCAACTTCGTTAACTGTTTCATTCTTCACAAGTAAAGGGCTGCTCAAAAGTTTCGCTTGCGAAGGAGTAATAGTAGCTTTATTAGTCTCTAACTGGGTAAAAACAGTATCCTGAATTTGACCATTTATTTTAGAAAGCAATTGATCGATAACCTGCTTTGTTGTATTAGCAGCCGTGTAATGCATTCCTTGATTAATAATTACCTCTACTTCTGGCTTTTGAGGTGAAGGAGATTGAAGTGACAAAATTTGTTGAGACATATTCTCTGGAATCACAATCGTTGCATAGTATTTCTTTTCATTCATTGCACTGATAGCATCTTCTCTTGTGTCAATCACTGACCATTTAAAGGGAATATCTTTATTATCTAGTAACGCTTCTTTATATTGCTCTCCAGCATTTAGTTTTGTGTTATTAGGCAGTTTAGCACCTTTATCATTTACCACCAATGCAACAGGCAAGTCCTTCGGAGTGGGATTAACAATTGATCCTATGAAAGCAATACTAAAAATCATAACGACAATGATAATTCCTAGTAAGCTCCCCAAAAATCTTTTTTGTGAAAAAAAACTCTTAAATACGCACACGTAATCTCCCTCCTGAACATCTTGTTTTCATTGACAGGGCGTTGCATAAGAAACGCCTTGTTATATACAATGTAATTATATTCCTTATTCTCACATACTCAATAATCAATATTGCGCTATTTGTTATATATACAACACATGAGTCCTGAGTGTTAATTAAAAATGAAATCATAGACAGGTGATGAGAAAATGTTAAAGAAAACAGATTTGCGTGTTATTCGAACACGAAAAATGATTAAAGAATCGTTTATTGATTTAATTCAAGAGAAAGGCTATGAATCTATTACCATTAGGGATATTGCAGACAATGCATTAATTAACAGGGCTACCTTTTATCTTCACTATGTAGATAAGCAAGATTTGGTGGATAAACTAATTGACGAAGTTTTTGAGGAACTAACAGATATTATTAACCCTTGTATATACATTCAAAAGAAAAGGGTGAAAATATCACAGTTTCAATCAATGATTGAAGCTATATTCACAAATATTTTCCACCATGCTACTTTTTATCAAATTATGTTAAGTGAAAAAGGGGTACATGGATTTAATCGCAAAATGCAAGGGGTTATTCTAGAGAAATTCAGAAAAGAATTCGCCACAATAAATTTACAAGAACAAAAATTTTCAACTCCTCCAGAATTATTAATACATTTCATTTCTTCAGCATTGATTGGTACTGTAGAATGGTGGGTTAATAATGATTTAGTCTACTCTCCTAAACATATGGCAGTGCAGTTAGTTAGCTTAATTACAATTGGTCCATTACAGTCTTCAGGTTTTGAAATTGAAGCATAAGATAAAATTTAACTTGTAAAGAGTTCCAAACTTACTTCAATAAGCAATTTTAAAAACAGCAGCATCACCTAGGCTTTTATAAAAAATGGGATTATATCTAGGATAACTTCCAGAAGAGATCTTGAATGCAGATAGATATAATCCCTCACACTATCATTCTCATCTTTTACCTTCATTTCCAAATGTAAACTTCATTTTTTTTTAAAATTTTTTTGTAACATTCTTTTTTGGTAAAAATGGTAGCGTTGTCATATGTTTTAACATTCAAAAAAGCGTTTGAGTGTTATAGAGACATATTATACATAGTGAATATCTCACTTTTAAATAAAGATTCATCTGCTCTAAAAAAACATCTAAACTTTCTTATATCTTATAGTCCACTTATTTTTTTAAAACTTCTCAAAAATACCTCCTGAAATGAGTCTTGCTTTGATTTTATTAATATAATTTTAAGCATAATAATGTACTTATCCTAGTGAATAAATAGCCTTTATTTTACCTCCTAAAAGTCTTGTGAAATAGTTATTAAATTATTCTTAAATTTCAAATAAAGTGATTGACAACCCAAAATATTGTTTGTAGAATCCATTTGTAGCTGCTTTTTTTACAAATAGAGGTAATTATAGGTTAATTTTCTTCTGTTTCAGAGTAGTTAAATTTTACCATTATGAAAAAGGGGTGGGGAAATCGTCCGATGATTAAATAAGTTTTTATTATTTTAAAGTAGTTTGTTTTATTCTTTATAATAGTTACTTATATTTAAACAATGAGGGGAGAAATAAAAGATGTCAGACGATACTTTATATAAAAAATCATATTTAAATAGATTAGGTGAATTAAAGGAAAGGTCGCCAAAGGTTGCAGCAAAATTTATGCAGTTTGAACATGAAGTCTTTAATACGGGTACGATTCCTCCTAAAACAAAAGAGTTGATTGCTATTGCCGTGGCTCATACAACAGGATGTCCATATTGCATTGAAGCTCATGTAGCTAAGTATAAAAAACTAGGTGGAACTATGGATGAGATTTTAGAAGCAGTGACTGTAGCAGCTGCACTTAAAGCTGGTGCTGCAATTAGTCATAGTGTAAATGCCATCAATGCCTTTGAAAGAGAGTAGAACTTTTGATTTTGTGATTTTAGAACACTAAAAAGAGGTGTAGACCGCATGGAAAAGTTGATAGACAATCCTACTATTCCAAATAGTAATTATTCTTCAATGATAGACTTGTTATCACATAAAGCGATGATACATCCTGAAAAAGTAGTCTACACATTTTTATCTAATGATAACCAAGATGAAACTAATATTACCTATCAAGAACTTCATATGTATGCTCAGCAAATCGCTGCTTACCTACAACATTTAGGTTTAGAAGGACAACGAGCTCTTTTAATGTATCCATCGGGGATAGACTATGTTAAAGCCTTTCTAGGATGTATCTATGCGAATGTAACACCCGTACCTGTGTACCCTCCCGGGTTAAGTAGAAATATGGAACGTTTAAAAGCAATTATGGATGATTCAGCTACTAATATCATCTTGACAACTACTCAACTGCATTCAAAAATAAGTTTTCATTTCTCAGATGAAATTTCAAATATGAATCTAAAGTGGATTCCGATTGACGATATATCTCATGATTATCGGGATCAGTGGTCGCAACCAAAGGTAGATAAAGAATCTTTAGCTTTTTTACAATATACTTCAGGATCTACATCTTCTCCTAAAGGAGTGATGGTCACTCATGGTAATATCTTGCACAATGAAGCCATGATTAAAGCAGCTTGTCAGCATAACGAGGATACAGTCATGCTCGGATGGCTACCAATGTATCATGATATGGGGTTAATAGGTAACATTCTACAACCACTATATCTTGGGGCTAAATGTGTATTTATGTCGCCAATGGATTTTTTACAAAAACCTTTTCGATGGCTAAGTGCTATTTCAAAGTACAAAGCAACTATTAGTGGTGGACCCAATTTTGCTTATGACTTATGTCTAAAAAAGATTACAGATGAACAAAAGATGCAGCTTGATTTGAGTAGTTGGGAAGTTGCTTTTAATGGGGCTGAACCCGTGCGTTATGAAACTATTCAAAAGTTTGCCCGGGCTTTTAAAGATTGTGATTTTAAACTAAATCAATTTTTTCCATGCTACGGTATGGCTGAGGCAACTTTATTTATAACAGGTAATGAAAAATTAACAAAGCCTGTCTCCAAAGGCTTTTGCAAAGAAAGTCTTCTAGAAAATAAAGCTATAGAGCGACCTATAAATTCTGAAGATTCAGTTAAATTAGTTGGTTGCGGTATGACTTGGCTTGATCAGAAAGTAGAAATTGTTAATACTGATTCCTTATCCAAGTGTGCATTAAATGAAATAGGTGAAATTTGGGTTAAAGGAGACAGTATAGCAAAAGGATATTTTGGACGGGAACAAGAAACAAATTATGCGTTTAATAATACAGTGAAAGACACAAACGAAAATGGTTTTTTAAGAACTGGGGATTTAGGGTTCTTTCATGAAGGCCAGCTTTTTGTAACAGGTAGACTAAAAGATGTCATTGTATTGAGAGGGAAAAACCATTACCCACAAGATATTGAATTAACTGTGGAAAAAGCAGATGAAGCTATTATTTCAGGAGCCAGCGCTGCGTTCTCTGTTGATATTAATGGGGAAGAAAAGTTGATTATAGTTGCTGAAATCGAACGTAAATATAGGCCTAGACCACACAAAGAAAGAGAATTAAAAGGTTATTTAGACAATGTTTTAAGGAGCATCCGTCAACAAGTAATGGAGGAACATGAAGTTCAGCCATATTCTATTTATCTTTTAAAGACTAGCAGTATACCAAAAACATCTAGTGGAAAAATCCAAAGGCGTGCTTGTAAAAACGCGTATTTAAATAATGGTTTAGAGGTTTGGCATAATTAAATTCGTTCTTTTCCCTCTTTTCCTAATAAATTCATCCTACTATGCATAATGTACTTACTATTGTTGAAGGAGGGATGTTAAATGGGAGATTTATATAACACAATTGTAATTGGTGCTGGGCAAGCAGGACTAGCTATTGGTTATTATTTAAAACAAAAATCTCTTTCATTTTTAATTATAGATTCTAATAGTAGAGTTGGGGACTCTTGGCGTCATCGTTACGATTCTTTAACCTTGTTTACACCTAGATCTCATAGTGCACTGCCGGGTATGAACGTAGAAGGATCGCCACATGGTTACCCTAACAAAGATGAGATTGCCGATTATTTAGAGAATTATAGTCATCATTATAATCTTCCAGTTCAACTGAATACAGCAGTTACTAATTTATTTAAAGAGAATGAACAGTTCCACCTCGTTACTAATAAGGGGAATTACGTAGCGAAAAATATAGTAGTTGCGACTGGTCCCTTTCAAAAACCCTTTGTACCAGATATTGAGAAAGATGTCTCAAAAGACATTTTTCAGATTCATGCAGCTCATTACAGAAATTCGTCTCAATTAAAAGAAGGAACGACTTTAATTGTAGGTGCTGGTAATTCAGGTGTGCAGATTGCAACGGAGTTAGCTGAAAGCAGAGAAGTTTATCTATCTGTAGGTAAACGAATGAAATTCCTACCCTATACATTACTGAACAGGAGTATTTTTTGGTGGTTTCAAGTGCTTGGAATATCAAAAGCAACTATCCATTCAAAATTGGGGCAGTTTATGAAAAAAAATGATCCAATTATAGGGAAAGAGTTAAAACCACTGCTAAGTAGAGGAGCTGTTAAAAAGGTTTCAAAAGTTTCAAAGGCAGACGGTGAGAGTTTAATTTTTCAAAATGGCGAGAAGGTCCAACCAGAGAATATCATCTGGGCCACTGGTTACCACAATGATTACGAATGGATTGAAGTCCCTAATATAATTGATAAAAACAATAATGTGATTCATGATCGAGGCATAACAAAAGAAAAGGGTCTTTACTTTCTAGGGTTATCATGGCAATACCGACGAGGTTCCGCCTTATTATTAGGGGTTGGAGAAGACGCCAAGTTCTTGGCAAATCATATAACTTAATTAATATGAAAAGTTTTAGTGGGGGTCCTAACTATGGAAAACGATAAGATTTTTATGATGATAAGAGAGTCTATTTTAGTTTTTTCACCTTTAAAAGAAACGGATATTAAAATGGATAGCAATTTGTCTGGAGATTTATCGCTAGATTCAACTGATCGTTTAGAACTTGTTTTAGATTTAGAACAAAAGTTAGATATTAGCATTCCAACTGAGGACTATGGCTGGTGTAAAACAATTGAGGACGTTGTAGTGTTAGTAAAACAAATACAAGCTCTAAACACTAAGGAGGCTATTAAATGAACTTATCTACTCAGTTAAAAGAACTAGGACTATCTCCATTAAATACTTTAGTGGGCAGTGCTCATAATCTTTATAAAATGCCTTTTGATACAGTAAATGAATATAAAGGCAGTATTATAGCAGATAACTTTCACTATCATTATGAAAACAACGAATTTTATCGTGATTTATGTAAGAAGAAAGATGTTCGTCCTGAGGACGTAAAGGGTTTTGATGATCTAACAAAAATCCCTTTAATACCAGTTCAAACATTTAAACAATGTGATTCCCATCTCCTTATGACATCAAAATTAAATGAGGTCGAATTTGAAATGAGAAGCACTGGAACAAGTGGTATTCCTAGTGTATCTCGTCGTGATCGTTTAACGATGGACAGCGCATTTGATAGTGTTGTAACAACGTATAGAGAGTTTTTTAAGCTTTCTAGAGGAATGGGATTATTCCTTTTTCCACCTACAGAAGAAATGCCTGAAATGGGAATGGTAAAAGCACTGAACGTTTTTGCTGGTTTATTAGATGGTAGTGTTAATTTAGTAAAGAAAATAACATTCAACCCCGAAAAAGCTGTAGAAGTCTTACAAAGTTGGGATGGAAAGCATACTAGACATATAGTAGGTCCCCCATTTTTAGTATATAGATTAATTAAATATTGTATGGATCGCAATATTAAACTTAATTTAGAAAAGAATAGCTTTATTATTACGCTTGGAGGATGGAAAAGGTTCACTGGTGAAGAAATTCCACGAGCAGAATTTAATGAGCTTTGCCATGAATATTTAGGTGTTCAATCATACAATGTAAGGGATATGTATGGATTGGTGGAAGCTAATATGCTTGCAGTAGAATGCCATAAACAAGAAAAACATATTCCACCATGGGTCCACGTTTCTATGCGTAACCCACACAATGTCTTAGAAGAAGTTGAATATGGAGAAAGAGGCGTTATTGCTATTTATGATCCAACTTCTATTTCTTATCCAGGCTTCGTTCTGACAGAAGATGTTGGCTATTTAAGAAAAGATACATCTTGCGAATGTGGTCGTAATGGACAGACACTAGTATATATTTCAAGGATGCCAGGCGTAGAAGTAGGTTGTTGTGCAATTAACCTTGAAAAGTTTATCGAAGAAAAAGAAAAAGGCATGGCTATCAAAGGAGGAATTTAAAATGTTCAATGATATAATCTGTGATCATTTTATGAATCCTAGGAATATTGGTGAACTTACAGATGCGGACTATGTGATCGAAATCAGTAATCCTATTTGTGGTGATACAGTACACATGTATTTAAAGTTAAACCAAGAGGTTATCTCCGATGTGGCTTATAGAGCTTATGGATGCTCTACATCTATTGCTACAGCAAGTATTGTTTCAGAAAAAATAGTTGGTATGTCTAAAACTGAAATTTCGTCTATTACACGAAGTAACGTTGTTGAATGGTTAGGTGAGTTAGAACCTTCACAGCTTCACTGTGTGGATATTGCTTTAAATATTCTAAATCAGTGTGCAAATCCAACAAAAAAGAAATTTGAACAGAAAGAGTTTCTGATAGAAGGGGAAGGTGCATTTTAACAATGCATACACCTATTTATTTTGACTATAATGCCACTACTCCTATTGATCCAAGAGTATTAGAAGGTATGTTACCGTATCTTCATAATCATTTCGGAAATCCGTCGAGCACTTATTCTATAGGATATCGTACTAAAGAGGCCATTGAAATGGCACGTAAAGATATAGCTAATCTTATCGGTGTTGAGGATGGTAATGTATTTTTTACAAGTGGTGGATCTGAGGCGAATTCCACTATATTAAAAGGCATTGCAGCAAAAAGTTCAAAGAAGAAGCATATTATTACAAGTTCAATTGAACATCCAGCTATCTTAAAAACGTGTGATTACTTAAGAAAGCATCATGGATTTCAAATTACCACAATATCTGTCAATTCGGCTGGTATTGTGGATGTTAATGATATCGAAAGAGCTATGACTAGCCAAACAGTTCTTGTTACAGTCATGATGGTAAATAATGAAATTGGATCTATACAGCCTATAAAAGAAATAGGTAATCTGTGTAAAAAGCACAATATTCATTTCCATTGCGACGCAGTACAGGCAGTTGGGAAAATACCTGTTAATTTAAAGGAACTTCCAATTGACAGTTTATCTATGTCAGCGCATAAGATTTATGGACCTAAGGGAGTAGGCTGTTTATATTTACGTGAAGGTGTGAATATTCCTCCTCTTATCCTTGGAGGGTCTCAAGAATTTGGTATGCGCTCTGGAACAGAAAATGTAGCAGGTATTGTCGGTTTTGGGATTGCTGCAAAAATAGTTCAAGAAGATCTATACTTCAATCTTACAAAGATAGAGTACCTACGTAACTTATTCTTAACTAATCTCCATACAGAAATTGAGGATTGTTTAATAAACGGAGACATACATGCGAATGTTCCTTCCACAATAAATATTCAATTTTCTGGTATTAGAGGAGAATCCTTAGCCAGTATGTTAAATGAATTAGGATTTTGCGTATCTATTGCTTCCGCATGTAGTTCTACGTCATCAAAACTATCTCATGTATTAAAAGCAATTGGGAGGACAGATGACGAAATTAGAAGCTCAATTCGTATAAGTATAGGAGCACTAACCACTGAAGATGAAGTAAATCAGCTAGTTAGACATTTAAAGCATTCTGTTGTGAGATTACGTTCTTTCTCACCTAAATATCAAATACCTGTATAGGAATATTAGAGTGAAAAATAATGATTGAAAGGTAGTGAGACTATATGAATGAATTAGTATTTAAGCAGTTTAAAGTGGCAAAGGATTACTTTATAAGAAATGTAGAATCTATTTCTAAAGAAGTAGCGAGTGTTCAGCCAGATGGTTTTAACAATACAATTCATTGGCATGTTGGTCATGTATTAACATTCACTGAGCAATTAATGTTTGGCTTTCCAGAAAAAACGACTTACCTTCCAGCAAACTATATCGAATTGTTTGGTAATGGTACAAAACCAGATGATTGGAAGGATAAGGTGCCTAGCTTAGACGAATTGATTATTCAGCTCAAGGATCAGTCCATTCGTCTTCAGCAAATTCCAAATGAACAATTAAAGGCAACACTTCAAAAACCATTTATGGGATTTGAAACTTTTGAAGAATTAGCAGGTTTGGCCGTATTACATGAATCCAATCATTTAGGCCACATTCAAGCAATGAAACGTGTTGTTGAATATGAAAATGTAAAAAACTAATCAATGTAGATACAGCTGAAAAATACCTTCTAACAGTTTATATTAATAAGTTCTAAACAAAAACAAGCATTTGTTTTCAAAGGCTTGTTTTTTTGTTTAGATAGTTCTGCTGCGTCTATATAGTAAACATTCTAATTATAAAGGAGATAAGATAAATGACCATTTACAATAAACTAATTAGAGACCGCATACCCGAAATTATCCAAGAATCCGAAGGCGAGTGTGTGGTTGAAGTTTTAACAGAACAGGATTATTTAAAAGAACTTCAAAGGAAAAGTCAGGAAGAATTAAATGAGTATTTAGCAGCTTCTAACTCAAATGAGGCTATAGAAGAACTTGCAGATTTATTAGAAGTAATCTATGGATTAACAAAGTGTCATGGATTTTCCATCGAAGATTTAGAGAGAGTTAGACAACATAAAGCTGATAAAAGAGGAGTCTTTGATAAAAAATTATTTCTAGTGGAAGTTCGTAAGAAGGAGTAAATTTAATTTCGTTAACGTTGTGAAACAGTATCAAATATACTGTCGGTGGAAATATAGTTTATAGTCATTTTACACACCTTTCTAGTTATGTAATTGTATCTAATTCACTAATGTTATCCAAATAAACCTATTTAATTGATTATATTTCCATATTTAACAGTCGGCATTTATTTGATAAAATAATTTTTGACGAACCCTATAAGCATTATCTGATATTTATACTTTGGGATTTTTTATGAAAGCTCACTTAACAGGCATGCGTATTAATACGCATGCCTGTTAAGATTTCTTATTTTTATATGACTTAGTTATACACCCTTTTTTTTATGATTGTTTTTAAGGAAAAGCCTATAATTAATCCCGGTATCACACAAATCATTGGAAACCATACAGTCCCTAGCATAATCCCAAACAACGTGATTTTTGATGAATATATAATTCCTATGGTAACAAAACATGCAGAGAATACAAAAGGAAGATAAGAATAAGGTTCTTTTCCTCCACCCGCATCTTTAATTGCGTCCCACATTGCAAGAAAGTAAACACAAGGATAAAACATAAGCCATTGATAATTTGCTTGAGTAATTGAATCCTCTATTTTTCCAATAAAACTTAAACGAATAATTTCATTAAAATGAGAATTTACATTTATCATAAATTCAAGTGCAATAAAAAGAATGCCTTTAAAAAGTTTACCGTTTAATATTTGGGCAAAGCCAGGTAATGCAATACTCCACAAAATTCTTTCCACGACTTCGTCCTTTTTTTTCATAACATTCACATCATTTATTTTTTGCCAAGTCTCCACGATCTGTGGCAGTGGGTGGCTGTTCCATCCATCCATTATCTATCAAAAGATTTGTCCCATCTTCAGCTAATAGCCCCATTTCTGTAATCATACGTGCGTAATCAACTGACAAGTCTCTTCTTTGACAAACTGATAAGGCCTCACCATAATAAGCTATGGCAGCAGAAAGTAGTGTCACTACGTGGTACAGCATCAGCTTATCTGAAAAAGGAGGCACTGTTGAATCAGTTACTTCTGACTCAAATGTTCTTGGCGCATGCAAATTATCTTCTTCTAACATTGATGTTAGGATATTAAAGTGTTTTTCGCAAAGCTTCCTACCCCGTTCCATATAATCTCGGACCTCTGTAGATCGAACAACTTGACTAAAGCCTAACTCGAGTACTATTTTCATTAGTGTTTTCTGCATATTAAGGTAGGCAGCACTGATTTCGACTGCATTAATCGGTCTACGTTTACCAAACCAACCTCTTAAAAAGTTTTGTTCCTTTACAAAATCGATTTTCTGTTTATTGTTTAGTGTTGGAGGTTTACTGATAATCCCTTTGTGTAACAAAATATTCGTTGCTCTATTATACAATTCCATCGTCTCATAACTACATCTAATAAAGTATTGTCTCTGGTCTTCTCTTATGCTGATGCTGACTGCGCCAGAGTATCTAGTCATGCCGTGAATAGCCATGATTTGTAAATAAACAATCATATATGTATCAGTAAATAAAGGAGGTGCTTCTACTGTAACGTCTTCATTTGTAAAACCTATAGGAATCGGATAATTTTCTTGCGTTAAAAATTGTTTAACTTTTTCAAGATGATTTTCTGCTAATTCAAGAGCATATTGAAGTACCTCACGAATGTTTTCGTCTTTTGCATGATTTATAAAATAGAGAAGAATACAACGTGACAAACTGTCATTTTCATATTGCATCCAAAGACTTGCGAGTTCTGATGCAGTAATTTTAGTTTCATGGTTAATGTTATTCATTTTCATCCCTCCTAATGGGTTGTGAAAGATGGGATTAGTATAACCATTTGCCCCAACTTATACTTTTTAGTCTGCTTGCATAAGTTATTTTTAGTTATCATAATGTCGACTATAGGAAATGAAAAAGGTGTCCCTATTTGCTAAGAAACACCTTTTTGTATTCTATAGAATGCTAATCGTTAACAATCAGTTTTTTTAGACTTATGAAGAGGTGGCGGAATTAACCAACCTTTTTCTTTATTAAGTCGTAGAAACTTTCCTCCAAGAGCTACCTTTTGCATATGAATTTGTGCAAACATGACTGCAATATCTTCACGAATACATTGTCCAATCAGTTGACTACAACCCACTAGACCAGCAGCTATATCCAATGAAATTGCAGCTGCAATTTCTGGATCCTGAACGCGTGCACCTACTGGAATATCATCTAAACAAGCTTCAGGTCGTTCAGGTGGGGTCGGCGGTAAACCTACTCCATTTTCTTTTAACAGCGTTTCTATGCCTTTCATTTCTTGCTGACACTGCTCGATAGTTTCTTGTACCAACTTATGTAGATCCTTGTCTCCTACATGATTTAGAAATGTTTGATAGCCAGACACTAACCCTTTTGAGGTAGAAAGATACGACCATGCTCCAAACACCTCACCATAATGCATTGGTTCGTCTGTAGGATTGCCACTTAAAATACCCATTGTTATCCTCCTTATAAAATTCATGATAGTGTGCCACCTTCCTTGCTATGCACATGCTTAACATCTCCATATCTTGTTTTATTATTCTTCTAGATATACAAAAGGTAAATTTATCTATGAATATTATTCAATGTTTTAAGTAAACTAACTAAGATGCATGGATGAGCATCAGCCACTATACCCTTGTTATAAACCGAAAAACTACCTTTGCAAAATGGGTAGTTTTTTCTTTTCAAGATGTATAAGGTGGGATACCTTCACTCATAGAATAAATGTGAGGCGATTCTTATGAAAACAATACAAGATCCAGAAAAAATGAAAAAAATGGAGGAATTCCATCATAAAGTCACTCAGGCAAATGAGGGGTATCTTGATTATTGGGTGAAAAATACTCTTTTTCATTGGGACTTTTTTTTATCCTTAGCGTTTACCATCATACCTGTACTTATATGGATCAAGTTTCGAAAGAAAGAGAGCACACACCGTCTCTTATTTGTTGGTTTTTTTGTTGCTCTTGTTTCTTCCTGGCTCGATTTTTTAGGAGTACAATTTGGAAAATGGTATTATACGGGAAAAGTTATACCTTCTATTCCTTCTTACGTTCCTTGGGATTTTGTGCTTATCCCTATATTTGTCATGTTTCTCATTCAATTTAAGCCTCATCTATCTCCCATTCTAAAAGGATTATTATTCGCAGGAGTAAGTGCATTTATTGGAGAACCCTTTTTTAAATGGTTAGGTCTTTACGTTGAAAAAGATTGGAGTATATTTTATTCTATCCCGATTTACTTTGTTATTTATTTAATCTGTTATCGTCTTAGTACATTAAAAAATTACGATCCCATTAATTAGGTTCCAAGAGCTCCCGTCACGAGTATGCAGGAACCTTCAGATATAAGATGAATTAGCCACAATTGAACTGTGAAGTAGTGGTTATTCATTTTTAGTTACCATAATCACCATTCTAGGAATAAAAAAGAGACCTTGATTTATAAGGTCTCTACAAGTTAGCAAGCTTTTGATCAGCTACAAATTTCATAAGGATGCCTGAACCTAAAACATTTAATAATATGCTGCTACCTAAGATAACACCATATAATAATCCAGCTATATGTAATGTTAAAGTTAAAATTAAAAAGATTGTTCCTGTACTTACTAGAAGTAATCCTAAGCTTCGATTATCCATCTATTTCACCACCAATAATAAAAAAAGTAAATATAGTTATATTTTAACATAATACGTCTTATTTTACTTTTAAATATTATGTATAAGATATACAACATCAGTTAACATAATAAGCGTTATAGGAAATAATAATAAGATACGAATAGCACCTTATAGGTGTCAAAAATCAAAGCCCTTATAGACTTTATATATCATTTCATCATATTTTCATTATTAATTGTTAAATTAAATCTTGTGAAAAGCATACTGACATTTTTTCATAAGTTTAACCCCCTTTTAGACTCACTTTTAAGAAGTGAGTTTTTTATTTATAATATGGACTTGTTTAATCTTCACAACGTTCAATGAATAAAGAGTTTTAGGCATTGAACTAAAACAGTCTTATATTTTAAAGTAGAAAACCATTTTCTTGCTTATCAACATTACCAGAAGCAAAAAGAGCCTGAATCATTTAGAAACAGACTCTTTTTGCTTTGAATATATAAATTCCTTTACTTCTACAATTGAAAGACCTAGATGATATGCTTCTTCATTTAATAAATCGCTTTCATGAAGAAAATATGTTATAATTAATTTGCTAAAACACACACATTTCATATCTTGTTTTATAAAAAGCTGCCTCTCCTGACGCTCCGAGGCAGCTTTTTATTTTGTTAACGATAATAAATACTTTAACATCTTGTAATAGATTTAAGCATCTTGTCCGTAAAAGTATACCTTTTTAGAAAAATGAACATCGAAATAAAAGAAAAAGGTAGGTTGCTATCTAAATAGAGGGGATTACAAAATTCATTTTTAGCCTTGTATGTATATGAATGTAAAAACTATATTTTCAATATTTATAGCTTGAAATTTTGTTTTTTACAAGTGAACAATATGGATAATAAAAAAGAGTTGCAACTAATTGTTAAAAAGCCGTAGAAATTCTCTTGTAGAAGCTGACAAGTAACTATTTGCTCTCCAAACTAAGGCTGGTTCTGATATCCATGGATTATCTTGAATTGAAATGATTTTAAATTCTTTCATTAATTTTTGATTTATCATAGATAATGGTAATATTGTTGCTCCAAATCCCATTTCTACTAAATTTAACAACATTGCAGAGTCATGACACTCACATAGGATATTGGGAGTTAAATTCAACTTTTGGAATACGTTAATGATTTGATCAAATAACCCAGTTCCTTCTGTAGGGCGTAATAGTAACAGAGGAATCTCAGAAATCTTCTGGATGCTTATGACCTTTTCGGCTAAGTTGTAATCATTAGGTACAACTAATACACATGGATCAACCTCCAATTTTTTCATCTCAATATCTTTTTGAGAAAATGGTCCGCCTGTAATAGCAATATCAATCTGACGATTCTTCAATAAGTTCATCAAATGAGTAGAGTCACCTTCCCAAATGTTAAATTTGATATGTGAGTATTTCTGCCGAAATTCCTTTAAATTAGAAAGTAAAATAGGGGCACAATAAATCGTGGATCCCACTGAGAGTGTTCCACTTATCTCCTCACTGAATTCTTTAACTTCTAGTATTGCCTCTTCCATTCCATGTAATAATTTTTTTGCTTTTTTCAGAAACAATTCTCCTTGATCAGTTAGGGTTACTTTTTTCTTTTTATTTCTATCAAATAAGACAACACCTAATTCATCTTCCATCATTTTCAATTGTCGACTAAGTGGTGGTTGTGCCATATGTAGATGTTCTGCGGCTTTAGAAATAGTTCCTTGTTCTGCAATAGCTATAAAATAGCGTAACTGCTTAATGTCCATGTTTACCCTCCAGAAATAATTATACCTTTAAAGTATTATATATAAACAATATAGATATTATCAATATAATACACTGAAGAGTATAATCATTTCTAGAGGTAACATTAGACTAAGGATAATAGAAAAAAGGAGAAATACAAATGAAAATAATCATAGGAATGTCTGGAGCAACGGGGGCTATTTTTGGTATTCGCCTTTTAGAACTTCTTAAAGAGACGGAAATAGAAACTCATTTAGTGATGTCCTCATGGGCAGCTGCGACAATTCAAGTAGAAACCCCTTATACAGCGAAGGAAGTGGAAGAATTAGCCGATTACACATATTCTTATAAAGATTTAGGAGCCAAAATTTCTAGTGGATCCTTCCAAGTGGATGGCATGATTGTCGCTCCTTGTAGTATGAAAACATTAGCTTCTATTCGTATGGGATTAGCAGATAACCTTGTGACACGTGCAGCTGATGTAATTTTAAAAGAACGAAAAAAACTGTTATTGTTGACACGCGAGACACCTCTTAATGATATTCACCTTGAAAATATGTTGGCGTTATCACGTATGGGAACAATGATTTTCCCTCCGATGCCTGCTTTTTATAATCATCCTGAAAATATTGATGATTTAATTAACCACATTATATACAGAGCATTAGATCAGTTCGACATTCATCTACCAGAAGCAAAAAGATGGGATGGCATAAAAAAAGAGAAAAATAAAAAAATCTTAAATTAATATATGGAAAAGGTTAGTCGTTGAATGAAGAGACTAGCCTTTTTTATCTGTATATAAATATGTTCATTAAATAATTAACTAAAGAGAAGGATAATTTAGAAAGGTGAGAAGAATGAATGAAGTAGAATATGAGAAATACAGAAAGAACGGAAGGAATTCTAGGAAGGAATCTGCTTGATTTTGAAGATAATTTATATGGTCATATGCTAGAATATAAGCCTTTTTTAAAAATAAGAGAGAAACAAATTAGGGAGGATAAAAGATATGCTAAAGTCAGATTCTCAAAAATGCGATGGAGCTAAGTATGTTATTACTATAAATCCTGATAAAATTCATTTACCAGATTCTGAATTCTTTAAATGGTGTCAATCCCTTTATGGCATTAACAAAGGAATTTATAACACTATTGACTTATGGTTTTATGAATCTAATAAACGAGATATATTATCTAGAAGGCGTTGTATTGTTGAATTTTTGACCTTTGTCACTAGCTGTAAAATGAATCGAAATCAACATCATTCTCTTCGATTTGGACATGGAGGACTTGTCAACAAGCTTCAAGAGTTTTTGACAAACAAGAGTATGAGGAGAATTTAAGGAAAAGAAACCATAATGATCAAAAAAGGCAGCTTTTATAAGTTGTCTTTTTTATTAAATTCCTAATAAGAGCAGTATGAAAAAGTTTCTGACACTTTTATAATGTTTTCTTTCTTCAATTACCTTTATAAAACAAGAAAGTGTTTTTCTCATTAACTGTAGCATCTAATATTATACCTTTAGGGTATATAATAAATACATAATAGATATTTCAAATATTAAAAATGAAAGAGTATACTCGTAGTTGTAAGGCAAACAAGCAAGTTAAATTAGATAATGCAACGTAGGAGGAATACTTAATGGCTTACAGAGATTTAAGAGAATTTTTAGATTTACTTGAATCAGAGAATCAATTAGTCCGTATTAAAGAAGAGGTTATGCCTGAACCAGATTTAAGTGCGATTGGAAGATCTGCTCCAGACATGGAGAATGCACCCGCAGTTCTTGTAGAAAAAATAAAAGGGTATAAAACACCAGTTGTTTTAAATGTTCATGGGTCATGGCAGAATCATGCTTTAATGCTTAACATGCCAAAGGACACACCAGTTAAAGACCAATTCTTTGAGCTAGAAAAAATTTGGGATAGATATCCTATTAAACCAGTTTGGGTTGATGAAAAGGATGCGCCGGTTAAAGAAGTTGTAATCGAAGACGATATTAATTTATTTGATGTTCTACCATTATTCCGCATTAATGAATTTGATGCTGGATTTTATCTCTCAAAAGCTTTAATTGTAAGTAAAGATCCAAATAAACCAGATAGTTATGAAGAACAAAATGCTGGTACATATCGTATTCAAGTTAAAGGTAAAGATAAAGTAGGTATTCAACCACTTCCGTTCCACGATATTGCTGTTCATCTGAAACATGCTGAAGAAAAAAATGAACCACTACCAATTGCTATTTGCTTAGGTAACGATCCTGTATTAAGTTTTATGGCTAGTACGCCAATTGAATATGCTCAATCTGAATATGATTTTGCTGGAGCTCTAAAAGGTGAGCCGATTGAATTAACAAAAAGTGAAAATGGTAATTTAGATATCCCTTCACGCAGTGAAATTGTATTAGAAGGTTATATCATGCCTCGTGAAAGAGAAATTGAAGGACCGTTCGGTGAGTTCCCAGGTAGTTATTCAGGTGCTCGCTTACAACCAATTGTTAAAATCACTAAAATTACTCATCGCCAAAACCCTATCTTTGAAAATTTATACTTAGGAATGCCATGGACTGAAATTGACTACTTAATGGCATTAAATACAAGCCTACCATTATACAAACAATTAAAACGTGATTTCCCAGAAGTTGAAGCTGTAAATGCAATGTATACACATGGTATTGGAACCATCGTTTCGACGAAATCTCGTTTTGGTGGATATGGAAAGGCAGTTGCTATGAGATTATTATCTACTCCTCATGGAATGCCTTATACAAAGATTGTAATCATCGTAGACGAATTTGTTGATCCATTTAACTTAGAACAAGTTATGTGGGCTTTAACAACACGAGTTCGTCCAGATAAAGATGTTTTCAAGGTTCCATATGCACCTGGTATGCCACTAGATCCGTCTTCTGAGCCTGCTGGTATGCATACAAAATTAATTATTGATGCTACAACTCCAGTTGCACCTGACTTTGCTCGAGATACCGAATTACTAGCTGTTCCAGAAAAAGCAGAGGAATGGTCAAAAATTCTTCGCGATTTAGTTAAAGAAGGAGGAAATAAATAATGAAATGTCCTAGATGTGAATTTGAAAAAGTAAGTCTATTAACAAAAGCTCCAGTGGATGACGCTTGGGAAGTATATATTTGTGAGACTTGCACCTTATCATGGAGAAATACAGAAGGTCCTAATATAACTGACCCAGAAAAATATGATAAACGTTTTAAGCTAAATCTTGCTGAATTCAAAGAATTGGATCAAATTCCTCCAATTCCTGAGTTAAAAAAATAATCATTGAAAAAGATCCCTATTCGCAAATTAAATATGGATCTTTTTCAATCTATCAGAGAGTCTAAAAGGCATGCGTATTAATGGATATGCCTTTTAAGATTTTTTATTTTTATTAATCCCAATTTATTATAGTTAAGTTTACATAATGTCTCTTTCCGGAACCCTTTTTATACATCGTTGATATGACAGCTTTTCTTAGCGTAATGAATAACCTAAAGATGTATAAAAAGCTCACCTTTTATACATATGCTCGTACGGAAAAATATAGTCCATATGGCAAAAATGTGATATTATGTATCTGCACATGCATTTTATAGTAAAAAGCCACCTGTCCTGCAAATACTGGGTGGCTTTTTATTTTGTTAATGAGATTAATCACCTCTAGGATGATTTTTTAGCCTTCAAGCTAATGTTTTTTCTAACAAAAAAATATAAAAAACCCCTTACAATTCGAGTGGCGAATTGCTATTTAAATAGAGTGGGAAGGGATAATTAGAAGAATGTTGTAATATCAATATTTATAACAAAGTAATAATTTCTTCAGAAGGATAAAAGTAGAAAAACTCTAATTTCAATCAATATTTCCACTCTGAATTCAGTCGATTCTCAATGCTTTCTTCTCTAGAACAGACTTTACTATGACCTATTTCATTACTATACCAATTAATTTTATGGTCAATCATTGCTTGGTAAGATATCAATTGATTTATGTTTGACTGTATATATTCACTTTGTTTTTTAAGCATTGATATGCGTTGTTCAATTGTTTCTTCACCCTGCATTACGAGGGCCACAAATTCCTTTAGATCAGCAATAGTCATACCCGTAGCTCGAAAACAGCAAATATATTTAAGCCATTCAATATCTTCAGTTTCATAAATACGCCTGCCACTTTCACTCCGATTAATAATCGGAGTAATACCTTCTTTTTCATAATAACGTAAAGTATGAATTGATAAGCCTGTTTGGTCTGATACTTGACTAATTGTGTAGCTCATAGCTAATACCTCCTGTCTCTTTAGTATTTATTCCATCATTATCTGGAGGGTATGATCGATTTAAAATGGTTGGCTTGTTCAAATTTTTAAATCATTATTAAGTCAATTAACTATTAAATTTTTTGCAATTAAAGGCCCACTTACAGAAAAAGTGAGCCACAAATATCAATATCTTTTTTTATTATATTTCTTGTTTAGTTGGTCTTACAATTATTTCATTGACAGCTATATTATCTGGTTGAGAAATTGCATATAAAATCGAATTAGCAATCGCCTCCGCAGGAAGTCCAAATTCCATAATTTGTTCTTCAATACCTTTTTTAATTTCTTGATTAGGAATGCAATTTACCAATTCTGTATCTACTGCCCCAGGTGAAATAATTGTTGTACGAATATTATTTTCTACTTCTTCTTGTCGCAGTCCTTCAGTAATAGCCCTTACAGCAAATTTCGTACCTGAATAGACAGCACTTGACGGAAAAGCTATGTGTCCTGCAACAGAAGAAACATTAATAATATGTCCTTGTTTTCTGCTTCTCATATGGGGGAGAGTCGCAGCAATGCCATAAAGGACACCTTTTACATTTACATCAATCATTTGTTCCCATTCAGTTACTCTCTTTTCATGTAAGTAAGAAAGAGGCATGAAACCGGCATTGTTGATCAGAACGTCAATTTTTCCGAAAGTATCTAAAGTAAAACTTGCAAGCTCTTCTACCTCTTGTCGAGAAGTAACGTCTGTTACTTTATATTCAACTGTACCACCTTGGTTTTCAATTTCTAACTTGAGTTTTCGTAATCTTTCCTCACGTCTTGCTGATAGTACAACTTTAGCTCCTTGATTAGCAAGTACTTTAGCAGTTGCTTCACCGATTCCACTTGATGCTCCAGTTAAAATAACTACCTTCTCTTCAACATTTAACATGTCTGATCAACCCTTTCTATTCTTAAGATATTTCTAAGTATAATACCTAGAGCACGCTCTAGCTCAAGAGTTTTATAAAAAATTTAGTTACCTTAAAAAATAAAATAGTTCGTATATGGAAAGAACTGTCCATTATAAACAGTCCCAAAAGGTATACGTTTGCGGACTTTTCTTTTGAATAGAAAATCTATCATTTTTATAGTCCGTTTAAGTTTAAAATTAAATTACGAACGTCTTGTGAAAATCATACACTTTTACGAACGTTTTTAATGGAATAATAGGGAGAGAAACACATACAGGAGGACTGATTTCAGTCCTCCTTCATTAGATTTCCACCTTTGCACCAGAAGCCTTCCATATTTCTATCAAGAATTAGATAAAGGTTTTTATCTAGAGATCAACACGACTGATTATATAATCAGTACTGAATTTGTTTTGTCAGTCAAAAGATTTAGAACGGTTACAAATTTTTACTTCTTCTAAAAAGTGATAAAAAAGCTGGATTACCATACTTGATTGGTCAATTTGTATATTGTGACCGGCGTTATTAAGAACATGCAAATGGCAGTTGGTATATTGATGCAAGAAGAAAAGCATATCAGAAAATCCTACTACTTTATCTTGTTTTCCAGCTACTACATATGTAGGTTGTTCAAAGGCGAGCTCAAACAGTTCTTGTTCAAAGTTAAATTTATACCCCTTGTCTCCTAAGTCGTTAAGAAAAGAATCGTTACCTTTTTGCAACCCCTTTATAATTTCATTATTAAATCTATACCAATTTTCAGGATTAATTTTGATATTATTATTCAAAAAGTCTTCAAAATGTTGATCTTTAGGAAGCTGTTCAAACCCAGAAATAATATGATTTGATTGTGTAGGTAGTGTTCGTTCAGTAAAATTTGCTTTTACCACAGGGCACATCAAAAAAACACCTTCAATTTGTTCAGATCTAATCTTTAATAATCCTTGTGCCAAATACCCTCCATATGATTGACCCACTACAAGAAATTTTTTATTTCCAATAAAATGTTGTACAAATTTATTTAGACATTCCAACACGTGAGATGAGTTTGTGATAGCTCTACTTACAGTACTGTCTCCCATTCCAGGTAAGTCAATGTATATTCGTTTAAAGGTATCAAAAATAGGGCTATTCATTTTTGATTCAAAAAACAGTTGAAGTGAGTCCTTATCCAGCCGATATCCATGTAAGAATAATATCGGAGTACCTTCTCCAAAACTTTCATAGTTAATGACACAATCATTAGTTGTATATTGCATTATTTATCCCTCCCGATATCCATGAATAATTGTATCATTTAACATAAAAAAAGGGAGTGATATAAAAATATCAACTCCCACTAGATACTCTGTTATATTGTTCAGTATCGACTTCTATATATTTATTAAGGCTTCTTGCTATAGAAAAGAATAAAACTAGTCCAATAATGAGAATAAAGGAATATATTAAAAATCCCCATGCTGGACTTATAATATCCATGATTTTTCCAATCGCAAAAGTTGCAACAACTTGAATCATTAAACTTA
This sequence comes from Priestia sp. YIM B13551, assembly GCF_042787905.1. Lineage (NCBI taxonomy): Bacteria > Bacillati > Bacillota > Bacilli > Caryophanales > Bacillaceae > Priestia > Priestia sp. YIM B13551. Next base: position 7,710 of record NZ_JBHZOX010000013.1, on the reverse strand, counting down.
ATAAATTCCATAAAGACATAGTTCTACCTAAAAACTCATTCGGAACAACTTTCATTATTAACGAATATATTAACGAACGAATTCCAGGTCCACAAAGCCCGCAAATGAAGAATAGCACACCTGCAAAGAATTTAGAGGTATTTGTAAATAAAACTAACCCTGTAAGAATTCCAATTATAAAACCAATTGAAACAATCATGTTAATGGAAAACCTTTTCGACAGTCCAATAATTGTGAATCCTACAACACATGCTCCTATACCATATGCCATATCAATTAAGCCATAAACTGCTGCATTCGTATTTAATTCTATACTTGCGTATCCAGGTAAAATTGTATTAATAACGTTTGCGCCAATAAAAGGTATGAATAATATTAACCCTAAAAAGAAAATTGCACCATGATGCTGAAAATATTTCATACCTTCTACATAAGAGTCCTTTATTTTAAAATTATCTCTCGAAACTTGTTTTTTCTTTTTGGTTTTTAATAAACTTGTCAAAAATGCCGATACTAAAAAAGTAATTATAGACATTATTAAAATTATCTTAAACCCACAAATATTATATAATGATCCTGCTATTGCTCCAGAAGAAAATAAACCAACCTGCATTGTAATTTCGGCTCCGGAGTTTGATTTTAACAACTGTTCTTTCGTAGAAATTTCCTGTAACAGTCCCTTTGAAGCAGGATAATATAAATTCCACCCTAGTCCATTACTTAATGCAATTAATAAAAGAAAATATTTATTATAACCATAAACAGTTAATAATAGTAAGGGTACTGCTATAAATAGTATTCTCAAGATATATGACAAGATTGTAATAAACTTTTTAGAGAAGTTATCGACAATGACGCCCGCAAAGAGTGACATTAGTATTCCAGAGATCACATTTGCATTAATAATAGTAGCTACAAGCTGATTCGACCCACTCTTATCCAGTGCGTACCAACTTAAAACAGCAATTGTCATTCCTGCTCCAAATTGAGAACAAAGGTCAGCCGACAAAAATAATTTAATATTCCTATTTTGCATACACTAGCTCTCCGAGTTCCCTTTCTACTTTGTTCTCTTGTTCTTCTGACCAATAATAGTCGAAGAATTCTTTTTCTTTATCTGATAATAGGAATAAGCTTTTATCATTAAATCGGCGAGTTAAATACTCAATTGCTGCAATTTTAAAATCACTACTTGGTAATTGATGTACTAGGTCTCGCAACGTATTTTTAGAACAATTATTTTTATAAAGATTATAAATTAATAGCATTAGCATAGATTGCTGGATTAATTCGTCATTAATTTTATAAATTTCATCCAGAATATCTAATTTAAGATTTTTACGCATCTGATTTTCTAATTTGAATACCTTTTTCATTAAAGAGTCAAAGCTATTTAATGGTGTACTAAATTTAGGGCTATGGAAATCAAAATCATACAAAGTTTTACCTTTAAATGATTCTAAAATTTTAGAAGATGTTTGATAATGACGAGAATATACATGCATTGTTCCCGTGAACCATGAAAGTTTTCCCGTTTCTTTATTAGTCCAAAAAGACATCATTTCATGAAGTACACTCCATTCAAACATATTGATTCCACCAAATCCCCAAATTGCATCATTTGCACGCACTGAAACGTTGAGATTTAACTTGCCATCCCGGGCCATAAAATGTAACCAATTGTTACAAGGTACATCCTTGGTATCAATATAATCTTTAGCTGGATCATAAATAATCATTGCTGCTCTCTTGGTATTTTCATCTTGATTGATTAAACGAGCTACTTCTTTAAATTGATCTACTCCATACCAATTCCGTAAACGTGGTCCATAAGCTGCGCGCCATACTTTTCCATCATCAGAAAATTCAGACGCTCTTGGTAGATAGTGCTGTAAAAAATCTAAGTCATCTCTTCCCCCTAATACCCATAAAGTTTCAGCAATTAATGCAAAAATATTATTATTTCTATGCTTGAGTACGATAACCCTTTCATTGGGGTTATCAATAACCTCTAGATTTGATAAGACTTCTTTTTGTTCAAATCCCCTAGTAACAACTTTTAATCCATTTTCATTAATCTTTTGTAATACATTAATTAATGCAAAGGTTTCATTTTTAGCCAATTTTTTGTTCCTCCAATCTGTTTTTTAATAATGCTTTCGCCTCGTCAAGCGTGCTATATTCATGAACTTCAATATTCTCTGATCCATTAATCATTGCTGATATTTGATTAGTACCTTTTCTATGAAGTACAAAAACTGGGATATTTGCAAAATTAGCATGTGCAATTTCATAACCTACACCTAAGCTAGGAACTGAAGTTTCAGCAACGATTAAATCTGAGCTATTAAGCCATTCCAGGTCTCTATCATGAATGTAACGATCGTCTAACTGGTGCTGTCCTGCTACTGATAACGAATAATCACCTACATGTTCTGTTAAAACTTCACCATATGATTTTAAAAGAGATATAAGTTCTTGATAACGATCTACATCCTGTCTTCCCCCACGAATTGAGCCTGCAAAATATATTTTCATACTAACTCTCTCTCCTTAACTAAATTTTCTTGTTTGATTTCTTCAAACACATAATTCGGTATATTTTCGAAATATTTATTAATATCAGATAATTCAAGGCAAGCCTCTTCTAAATTATTTACCTGAAATAACATTTTATATTGCTCTGTTCCATTATGATAAACCACATGATTAATGCTATGGACTCCTGTTAAAGTTGATATCTCGTCAAATTTTTCTACAGTCATATTTTCTAATGGCAACTCCAGTGTAAAACTTGGATTTTTCTCGGAATCGCATACACGACCCTGAGCCATTTGTAAGAGACAAGTATAAGTATTTAATCCAGAAATAGCTGATGATAAATTTGTCATTCCTGATACTCTGGGATTAATTTCTATAATATAAAATTCCTTTTCATTTCGAATAAATTCAAATTCAACAGATCCACATATTTTTAATTCATTGCATATTTTAATTAACTTGTTCTCAAGTTGAATGATTTCGTCGTTATTTAATGGAAATGGGCCAAATCTGACATGATCAAAAGGCACTAAACTGTCTGTAATACCAGTACATTTTTTTACTAAAGGTTGGCAAAAATAATTACCATTGTTACCTACAACCTCCATACCATATAGCCCACCATTCACCTGTTCTTCAATAACAAAATCACAGTTAATATTTGTGTCATACAAATACTTTTTTAGTTCATTAATGTCATTGATTTTTAAAACTCCAGTAGACATTGAATCCCAAAGAGGTTTTAGGAAATAAGGTTTTTTTAGTTTTTTAACTTTAGAAATAATGAAATCAATATAAGCAACGTATTTTACGGTTCTTTTGGATAATAGATCTCCATAAACTAAAATCGATTTTGGAACTTTGTAGCCATTTCTCTTTAACCATTGATTAGTTTCCCACTTATTACTTAGTAATGTTGTGGTACTAACAGGGTGCATGATTACTGGAATATTGAATTGCTCCTCTAATAATTCCTTTAAATATGAATCCCTATGAGCATTATTATCAGGTAATGAAATTGAAATTACAGCATCTGCTTCCCATTTAATAATCTTTTCACATAGCTCTTCAGGTCCAATATCTTCACTTACTTTTTCGAAATCCCCAGGGAATAATTCTGAGTTACAATCTCCATCTGTATAGAACAATTTCAGTTCAATATTGTCATGAAAAGCATAGTCTTTAATAGCTCTTAAGGTTGGGTTTGCTTGCTGTAAACTGACAGAGCGAATAAATGCTATTTTCATACTACATCACTTCCTCTAAAATATTGACCTGAACATTAGCTAGTATCTCTGAACACTTGCTAATAACATCGTTGTAACTATCACCAGCACAAATAATATGGCCAATTCTTGAAATATTATCTTGAGAAGGAGCCACTATGTCTCCACTCTTTACATATTGAGAGAAAGTAAATTCATAATCTTTAATATGATCCATAAATACTAATTGCTCGAAGTTTCCACTATTAGATACGGGGATAAACCTAATTGCAGCATAATTATTTTTTACTGGTATTAAATCCATAGGCTCACCAAGTGCAGCTTTTAAGTAAACTTCAGCTTCATCAATACCCAAAGCAAGCTCTAACAGTTCGGGGATATAATCACCTGGTAATCTTGCGCCAACTTCAATAATTTTTGGCCCCTCTTGTGTGAATTTTAGTTCAGCATGTGCTACACCATTTTGCAATCCCAATGCTTTAATTGACTCAAGAGCTACTTCGTTTATCATTTTTTGCTTCTCAGGTGATTCCATTGTTGGTAATGTATGACCTAGTTCTGCAAAATAAGTACCTTCTGTCGTCATTTTATCAGTGATGCAAAGTACTTGTGGTTGACCAGCAATTATTGCTATTTCTACGCTAAATTCTTTTCCATCTAGTATCTCTTGTAATAATACCTGTTGGCTTAGTTGGAACCCATGAGGGAATTCAATACTATTATCAATTATTAGGTTATAACAATTAATTAACTCATCAAAATCTTGTACTTTAAAAACTCCGCAGGAGCCACCATTATCAGCTGGTTTTATGATAAGGGGAAAAGTGATATCATATTTAATGCTTTGTAGTTGTTCTAAAGACTCCACTATAATTGTTTTTGCTGTAGGAACATTATTTTTAACAAAATGTTCATACATTAAGCCTTTATTTCTTAAAGCATCAGCTTTCCTATAATCATGTGTTCGTAAATTTAGATTACTAGCAACCTTTACTGTAAGGTTAGACATAAATTCAAATCCACTTAACACTGCATCAATCTTTTGTCTTTTAGCATAATCACAAATGTCATTGATGCTATTCTCTTCATTGGAAAAATCGGTAAAATGAATACCTTCAAATTGATCGGCGAATTGTTTTTCATACATCTTCTCAAAGACATTTTTCTGTGTTACTCCAAATATTTGGTAACCGAGTTTACGAGCCGTTTTTACAATTTTTTTACCACCCGTTGCGTTTGGCTCTAAAATTAAGATTCTTTTCATATGAACCTCCTCTTTATAAAATATTAAGCTATTTGTTAAACAACAATGACTTGTAAATTATTATCCACCAATAATCCAAATTAATTCTTCCATACTAACCCTTCCTCTGCGCTTTTAATAGTTTTTAAAGTCACAATTTTAAATCTTAAAACGTAACTTTATTTACAATGTTATTTTATAGCTAATATGGTAAAATTTTTTATAGTGTAAACTATATTCACAAATGGAGAGTGCAACTATGAGTAATAAAGACTTTGGAAGGACTTTAAAAAAAATCAGAGAATCGCGAGGCCTTAGTCAAGAATACCTAGCTGCAAATATTGTTTCAAGGACATCAATTTCTAAAATAGAAAATGGAAAACAAGTTCCCACTATTGCAAACGCTCAAAAATTAATTACAAGACTAGATTTAAATACTAATGAATTTTTTTATATTCAAAACGATTATAGATTAGACCCCAAAATGCAAATACTTTATAACTTTATGAATCTATCTGAAACCACTGAAGATGAACCTATGTCTACAATTATTGATGAATGTAAAGTTTACCTATCTCATACTTTTGATATTAAAGTAAGCAACATCTTGGTGGTTTTACAGTCTCTTAAGAATTTCGAAAAAGGATATCATTTAGATACTATTTATGAAGATTTGAAACCAGTGTGGGATCAACTATCAAAATTGGATGAATGGCTAATCATTGATCTATTTTTAATTAATAACATCCTTTATTTTTTTCCAATAGACACAGCATTTAATATGACAGTCCAGACACTAAAAACAATTGAAAATAAATATCCACATTATCTGAAATTGAAAAATGCTTTCTACCTTAATCTTTCTTTTCTATTTTTACAAAAGGGTTCAAAAGCGCAAGCAACAGAGTATTTACTTAAAAGTATTAATATATGTAAAACTGTCCATCGTTACGATTTACTTTTGCTAGCTAAAATTAGATTATCAATTTGTACAAACGATATAGAAAAGATTGAAAAATTATGTAAATTATTAATAGAAATTGGAGCAAGCAATTTAGTAGAAGGTGTGAAGAGAGAAATAAAGTATTTCTTAAATACAGAATTAAATATTTAGATATTTTTAAAGTTTTTATTTTTAAACAACTAATGTTTTTGTAATCTTTATTTATTAATACTTTAGTAAAGGGATAGGGATGCTAGTATGCCATTTGTAATAAACAGTCATTAATATATAAATGTTACAAATACTCCTTCATAACACCTATAGAAATATACACTAGACCAAGTATAATGAATGATATGAGAATTACTAAAAAAGAGGTAACTATAATGTTAAAAAACAAGCCAGAAAAACTACAAATGTTTAAGGTGGACTACTCATTATTAAAAAAGAAGAAAATAGTTAATGGCTTTGTCATGATAAAATCTGTTGAGGATACAGATAAAATTGTAAAATTAGCTAAATTAGATATATCTACAAAGGAAAGAGTATTCATCCAAGATGTGAAAATCTTAAAATTTAAGCCCTTTTCATCTTAAACATATACCTAAAGACATAAGAAAAAGTTTGAATAAGAAATTAAATTTTGAACAAACTACATAGGAGCGTAACAACTCCATACGCGAAAATCCTTTTTTTCTTTTGATACACTTAAAAAACCACTTTCTGTGCAGGTGGTTTTTTCTTGTTTTAAGATGTATATCGTATCCACTTCTAGTTACATAATAACGATTATATTTAGTTTTGCTTTCCACTATATCGTTAAGTAAAATCAAACATACTTTATAAAAACTAACGTTATCATTTACACCTAATGTAGAAAAACCCACAATTGCTCTACAAATCCGTTATTTTATGATTATTCAAGAAAATATAATTTATAAACTATAAAAGCCTTTAATAAAAGGGCTTTTTAGCATGCCATTGCCGACATTGGGAATTATGTTAACTAGATATAAATAGAATCCTTTGCTATCATTACAACAAAGGATTTTCAATTTTTAAAAATACTGTTTTTTTAATTAGTAAGTAATATTATAGCGTTGAGCTCTAAGCTTAAATGCGTTTTCTCCGCCTTCCATTACCTTACAAATTTCATCTCTAACGGTTGAGTTTTCTAGACTACCTGCAGCAAGAGTCTTCATTTCTTTAATATCAGAATTCATTACTATAATATATTCAGAATCACCATTTACAGGTATATTAGCATTGTGAGTTACAATAATTAATTGTCTTTGATGTTTGCAAGACTTCAATCTTTCTACAATAAGATCATATATTAAAGAATTATCTAAATCATCTTCAGGTTGATCTAATATTAAAGGAGTGTCACCATAGGACAGTAAAAAAGTTAATATAGCTGAAGATTTCTGTCCAGCAGATGCATTACTTAACGATTGGGGTTTTTTTGAATTTTTCGGTCTGTATTTTACTTGTATTTCATCCTCAGGATAAAGAAGTGTTAATTCATCTATTTGTTCATCATTTAAGTTTCCTACAAAAAGGGACAATGTATTACAGAAAAGGGATTCATCCAATTTGTTGATTCCCGGGGGAATTTGTTTGTTTTTATCGATGAAGTATTCGAATTAAAAAATAAAATGAGGTTAAGTGAGCTAATTTATGTTCGTTTTACATAAAATAATGTCACCTTCGCTTTTTGTGGTAAGCTAATAAAAGGCAATTAGAAAAGAGTGATC
>NZ_JBHZOX010000012.1:0-65347 GCF_042787905.1 Priestia sp. YIM B13551 | reverse complement strand
TTAGGCACGCCGCCAGCGTTCATCCTGAGCCAGGATCAAACTCTCCGAAGAAATGTTTGACTTGCTCAATTTAAAAATAAAAATTAACGTTGACGTTTGTCGCTTTGTTCAGTTTTCAAAGTTCAATATTCCGTAAAACAAGTTGTCGTTTCAACGACGCTTTATAATAATAAAACATATCAAATGAAACGTCAATAGTTTTTCTAAAAAACATTATTTTTTATTCTCATTGTATTTTACACATCACCGTAACAAGTATTCACCAAACATGAATTGCTATACTTTACTATTCATGTTCCCCCTGTTTACTCTTATTTTCAACTATGAGATTGATTCTAGTAAAATATGAACGGCATAAAAGATATAAAGTATTTATGCTCTCTTTATAAGGCATACTTATAAAGAGAGGAGTAGTGATGAGTATGTATTATAACAAAAGAAATCAAGAACCTCCGGTTCAAGAAGAAACAGAAATTTGGGAATGTACAGTAGAAGAGTGTAAAGGGTGGATGAGGAAAGACTTTTCTTACGATAGTCACCAGAAATGTCCTTTGTGTAAAAGTCAGATGGAGGCTAAAAAACGCCTTATTGATAAAATCCCCCGTAACCCCCATAGAAAATAATATAAACCTATGCTTTTAGAAAGATTAAACACTACCTATACATAAAAAAGTCTTTGTTCATATTTGCTTTCTATCTCTATTGTATGTTATAACTAGTTAACCTTGTATCGATCGTCTTGACTAAACCCCAGGCTTTTTTAAAGCCTGGGGTTTCTATTTAACTAATAACAGTAGATAAATCACGGTCTTCTAATTATAAAAACATAAAAAAAGACTCCTTTATGGGAGTCTTTTTTTGATTACTTTTGATTATGCTTTATGAACATTAGCAGCTTGTGCTCCGCGTTGACCTTGCTCGATATCAAAAGTAACTTTTTGACCTTCTTCTAATGATTTGAAACCTTCACCTTGAATAGCACTGAAATGAACGAATACATCGTCTCCGCCTTCGATTTCAATGAAACCGAAACCTTTGTCTGCATTAAACCATTTTACTGTACCTTGTGTCATAATGTTGCCTCCTGCTGTGGAATACTCCACAAATGTATTACCAATCTTGCCCAAACATACTATTTCAAGATAAAAACTTCTAATTAGGGTTTTTTCTTTTCTCAATATACCGAACAAAAATAAGTTAATTGGAGTATAACACATAGGTATACCGATAGCAAATAACGGAAATAGAACCCTAATACAAAAGGTATGGACTGTTGCAACCACCTTACTCTTCTTAATTTGACTATTATAAGAATAAGAATTCTACTCTTCATTTTATGATAGTAAATAATTGCTTTATCCCATTTAATCGTTATAATCATACTTGTCTACGGACTAAACTAAACAGTAAGAAAGAAGTGCCATTATGAGAAAGTTAAAACCCTCTTTTCAAAAACTAGTCAATGAAAACAGACATGAAATACTAGAAGATAAAAAGGTTATGGAAAAGATTGAAGAAAAAATTGAAGCTCGCCAGGAGCAGGCTATAAAGACGAAAACGAAATAAGAGTAGAATAAAAACATCCTATCTAAACGGATGTTTTTTTTGTATTGTACTGCTGTCGCATCTCTAAGTAAATGTCTTTTTACAGGATATTTCATCTGCCATGTCGAATCTAGCAAGTCACAAGGAAGGGGCTGTTAATATGAATTCAAAAGAACAAAAGAAGTTGGCAACTACTAGAGAACTAATGAGGAATGCTAAAGAACAAACTGATTTACCTTCTGAGTTAGAACAAGACTTAGAGAATTTAGAATTACAACGACGAATGAAACAATTAGAGTTAGAAAGTAAGTTCCTAAAAAACCAGAACGATGAACTAGTTTAATTCACAGCATCCGTTCAGAGGTGCTTTTTCAACATTTTAACACTTTTACATCAGAATCCCTTATCTATGTGCCCAATGCGTATTTGTCTAGATTTCGCACTTTGGTTATGACAAAATCCCCTCCCTTTTTAGAGCAAAACATGTTATAATACGTTTAACCAATACTTTAATTTCGAAAAAGGGTGCGTTTCTTAAAGGAAACGCACCCTTTTTTATTATAATTTATGCAGGCTGAATGTTATTTTCCAAGTCATTATTGTCTTTCTATTAAATAGCTGAGACATGATATAATGAGAATATCTTTCGATTTCAATGCACATGTTATCTTAAGAGGCCAGACTGGTTTTAACTAGTCTGGCTTTCTCTTTTATTCACCTATATTTTTTATCCAACTGACCCTTTACATATGTACAACTTGCCGAATGTTCACGTAAAAAGAAGTGGTCTTTTTTATAATGTACTCTTACCAGACAAGAAAGACAAACAAAAAATCCCATGTTCTCTTTTTCACCTGTAACTTCATGAGCATAAAATTCTCCCGTTGTTTTAACTTGATCAACGATTTCCATATAACCATTATAAAAATAAGCTAGCTTGTTATAGTACTTGTTAATAATAATCAAATCTTAATTCGCTGGTTATCTTGCTTCTTCTCCCTTCTTAATATAAAAAAAGAAGACTCTTCTGTCTTCATTTCGCTTTCAAACTTTTGCTTTTTTCAACGTTCCATTTCTTGTGCTACAATTCTTTTTTGTAGATTGTGCTCCATTATTCCGTGCAAAAGATTTTGTAAATCCATTTTATAATTTCTTTTTTTCCTTTTGTCCTAATACTTTTTCTCTCTCAATACCTCCACCTTTTTAAGTCGACTTTTAAAGAAATCTTAGCGAGAAATCTTTTTTATTTTTCAATTCCATTTATTTTTTAATGGCAATTGGATCTATATTTCGTAAAAACATATCTATCATATTCGTTCCTTTCCTGTAAATTGTGAGTCCCCACTTCAAAAGAGAGAAGAGCATAAGGGGTTTTTGCTATCACATAGGGTGATAGGCTAGGCAAAGCCTAGCAAAACCGTGATATCAAGAAAAAGCTCTTCATGTCCCTTTTGAGTCCCCTTTTCACCCTTAAACACCGTTTTTTCAGGTTGAATTTTTACCTTTTAATCTTATTTATTCACCATAGTCCCTTTTGGGTCCCCTTTTGTTTTTTCACTTCATGACCAAATCCTGTTCTTTTTCGTTCAACTTTTTCAGCTTTTCTTGCAAATTTTTTTGTTTATCTTCATAGAGTCGAACGCTTATATTACTGGATTGAATCGCATCTTTTTTTATCGCGATTTTTGATTTTGCATTGGCTTTCCCATAGTTTTTTATTTTCTTTTTTCACAAAATCTTTTTTAACTCATGTGAACATAAAAAAATAAATATCAATGTCCTGTGAACCTGCATTTTTTTAGAAGAGTCACCGTTTATAGAATTAAAATTGATTCATAAATGATAAAAAAGCACGCGTAAATCACTTGTATTGTAAGCAAAAAAAAATGGACGTTTTGATTATGAACGTGTGAACAAAAATAAAAAAAGATCGCTTACTTCTGTCTCATCTTTTCAAAAAACAATTCAAAATGAAGTGACCCTCGAGGGGACATTTATCAATTATGAAGGGTCGGTGAAGGGGTTCCTGGAACAAATGTTGCAATCACTGAAGGTGCGGTGAAAGGACTGCCCCTTAATTTGAAGGTGCGCTGAGGGGGTTCTTGCAAACATTTCTTTGTACCCAAGGTTTTGTTAGGCTCTGCCTAACCCCACACAACCTGTGGGGGCAAAAACCCCTTATGCTCTTCTTTCTATTTTTAAAAGGGCAACACTATTTTGGGAATTTCAAATAAAATATGGAACTTAAAATAAGAAATGTTGATCTTATTGCCGTTAAAAAAATTGTTGGTTTAGTAAAGAAACATGACTAATCCTGACAGCAATTTTGAAAGAATCAGTTTGACCCATTAGCTATTTTTAATCAACACTCTGACCGAGAAGGACATCTTAAGAATTTAACTGAAGCCAACAGTGAGATGATGAACCGTTTTGCAATTTCGATGAAAAACTTAAATGGTAGGTTAAAAGAATTGATGAGGAAGTATGGAGATAATGAATAAAAAAACCAGGTGATTTCACTCGATAAAATCACATATTAATACATTCAAGATTACATGTTTGAAAACAAAATCAGATATCCTAGCGATGCTTTAGCTGACGTTTATAACAGATTCAAATACGAGCAAGAGAAATAATAGGATTTAACAACCATTACAGAAACTGTTTCCATTGAGTTGAAAAACAATTTAAAAAAGACCTTAAAAAGTTACAGCTTGGCGTTACCAATACCCACAAGCATGTACAAATAACCCGAGGTACAGGAAAATTTCTACTCCTAGGATTCAACAAAAAAGCAGCTTCTACATGAGGTAGAAACTGCTTGTATCACATTTTTAATTCTTTGCATAGGGTGATTTTTTGTCACCCTCTTTACAAAAAAGGACTACAAAAAATCACCCTACCCAGAAGAACCATTTGCGATTATTATTGAAAGTGTACGAATCAATAAATCTTCGAATTTATTAAAAACGCAGCATTATAACACACTTCTAACTATTTAGGGAGGGGTAAAAAAATACCCCTCCCCAGATTCCACAAATTCAGCTATGATGAAGTCGACTCCTAAAGAAATAACAAAAAGATCTTAGCCAAAAATACTTGTTTTGATATATTTTGCTAATTTTTATTGAATTATGAGACTAGTTAACGCTATAATAAAACTAACAAAAACGTGCGGATAGAAAAAAGACTTCAACTGTTTAAGAAGTGCGGTAACACTCTTAAACCGTTCCCCCTATTCTCGGTAGGGAAAACACTTGTCGAAGTCTCTTGTTAATAGTTTAGTTTCGTATAAAATAAAACTTATGGTTTTATTTTATATGAAATTGACATCTATTTCAAGGGCTTAGTTCATCTAAATCAAGGCATTGTTTTCCTTTTATCAGGGAGACAGTGTCTTTTTTGTGTTCCTTAAAGGAGAAGATGAACAAATGACAAAGCTCTTTACCTGCTATTTACAAGATGTAAATACCTTCAACGGACGATTCACATGGTTATGGAAAGAGAAACCTACCCTTCGCAAAAAGAAAGAAGCGTTTTTAGAAACACTTCGTACTCATTTCAAAAAACAACAATTGGCCTTACATAAAGTATTCCCTAAAAAACGGATGGAAATGTTAGATTACGTGATTTATAACCTTGTTGCTACAGGCATTCAAGCGATTCACTCCAAAACACTTATGGAAAAGTTTGATGTATCCCAAAGTACCGTTTCTCGCTTTGTGAAATCGTTAAAGGCAACACCGTTTATGATCGTAGCACGTTATATCAAAGAAGATACAACAGGTGCTCATCCTGATAGCTATGTGTTTATCCTTAAAAGCCATAAGAATTTTGATCAAATTTGTGAGGAAATCTTTTTTGCACATGATACAACAGGTGTCCAAACGCTTGAAAAAGAAGAAATGACAAGTCCTGTGACAAGTCCTGTGACAAGTCCAGAAAGTGCTGAAAACGTTGATACAGCAAGCTTTGAGGACGAAAAAGCATCGTCCCCCTTTATTAACCTTGATTTACCTAAAAATCATTTAAATAATCATTTAATATCTGCTTCACAGTCATTTGCGTATATCAAAGGTGTGCCTAAGAAAGTAAATCATGTGTACGCAGGTAAATATGGTCATCAACTAAAAGATTTTTATGCTCGTATTCAAAATGCGGCAAAAGCAGTAAAACGAGATACAGAGATTGAGATTGTGAAAGAGCAAGTTCATGAAGTCGCTTATACAACGATTGTAGGGTTGGATAAATATGTCCATGAGGCGAATCATAAGGGTACTACCCTATCGTTAGATGAAATGTGTCGTCTTGTTTATCAAATTGCTTATAATCAATTTACCAATCTACTAAAAGGGAATACAGAAGAACCATCATCTGCGTCAGACATACATACTGAAGCTAAGACAGCCCTATTTACGCCTAAACATATCATCCGTAAGGAAATCGTACCTGCTTGGTTAAAAGCCGAACAGGAGCAAAAAGAGCGTACACAAGAAACAGCTCTTTCTCTAGATGAGCAGCTTGAAATGATCCAATTAAAGCAAGATTTAGGGCAAAAACTAACACCAGAAGAAGAAACTTTGCTGCAGGAACACAGTTCTACGTACAGTTCGTTAGAAATGGCGCAGCTGAAACAGAGTCTAGGACAAGCCTTAACACCAGAGGAACAAGCTTTATTACAACAACATGAGCAATTACAGGACACCGTTTCGTAATCAAAAAGTGAAGAAATCCCTTAGAAGCTGATGTTTACTAAGAGTATTATTATTTAGAACATACTTCTAAATAACCAATATATAAATCTATGTAGGAGGAGATCACGATGCCACATAAAATGACCCTAACAGGATCTGCGACAGGACCATTACGAGAATATGACCGTTACGTTGCCTTTGATATGCGAGAAAAAGGTTCACCTTCTGCGCCTAAAGGGTTAAAGAAGAGTACGTTTATTTCGTATACCGTGTTTGTTGCGAAGAAAGCCTTTAATAAAACTGGACTAACAAAAAAGAGTATTATGCATGAAAAGATCTTAATTCAAGGGGAACCAACGTTAGATATTCCCATTGACGAGTGCCCTGGGGAAATTGGCATCATCTGCTTCCAGATTACCGTTCTCCCGAGTAAAAACGATAAAGAAGCTAATGAGCCGAAAGATAAAAAAGAAGTAAAACAAGAGGTTTCTGCGCCTTCTGAGGTACAAAAGAACAGTGAATATACCAAGCAGGAAGAAAAACAAGATCCTGTTTCTCAGCCTGTAGCAAAAGAAGAGAAAAAGGAAGCTGAAACAGTACAATCAGAATCGAAAGAAACGCCTATTCAGGAGAAAAAGGCTGCGCCAAAACAGAAGCAGCTACCAACTCAGCCAAAAGGGATACAGGATGTCGTGAGCTTTGATCAGATTATCGTTCCTGAAGCCTTCTTAAAGACACGACCAAATCCTGAAAAAACGCAAAAGGTCATTGATTTTGTGAAGCGCACAGGATACTTAGATGAGCCGTTAACGATTGAGAAAGGCTCTAAGATCCTAAAAGATGGCTATCGTCGTTATATTGTGGCCAAAACCGTTAAAATGGAGAAAGTTCCTGTTATCTATGAATATCAAAAATAAAGCATTTTTAGCTAAGAATTGCTAGTTATTCGTAATAGACAGCAAACAACTATAAGGTGTCCCCTTTCATAGTTGTTTGCTGTCTATTTATCTTGAAAGCCACTTTCTACATATAGCTCATCTACTATATGATTTCATTTTCATTTTTGATTGTATTATTATACGTCCTTAAATTAAAAAGAATGCTTTAACTTTCCTTTTGGCTCTGCTAAACTTAATCATTTTATCTTTGATATATCATTAGTTAAATGAAGCTATTTTAGAGCTATTCCCCCATTTGCATGTTCTGATATCCGAATCCAAGTTGAACTTAAGGTGAACTTTAAAAAAGAATTCGTGTTTGTGAATAAAAAAGGAATTTATTTTTTAGTTAAAATATATTTTTGGTTGAACTTAAGATTAACTTAAATGTATTTAAACAATAATTAAATCAATAATGAGTTTTTTCCGTTTCATTTTAATCAATAATGATAGTTATTGATTAAAAGATAAAACAATAATCTTATTCAGGAAGTAGTTATTACATTATTATTGCTTTAAGATTTACATAGAAGAAGTTAGCAGTTAATATAGAATCAATAATGAGATAAGAACAATGTTATTAGAATCTACGTTAATAATCCCATGGTACGTTTCACTTCAAAATCAATTGCATGATTCTTGTATTATATTAATTATTAATTGACATATGGAGGTGTAGTTATGTCTGAAAAATTGTACTTACCAAAAGAAGTGGTAAATATACTGGGTATCTCTGGAGATTTGCTTCGTAAATGGTGCGAAGAATTCAATATTATTACAGAGTGGACAGGCACTGATTATGGAAAAGGTCATAGAAGGTTTACAAAAGAGAATCTAGAGACACTTAACAGTATAAAGAAGAAAATTCATGAGCAAGGTTGGTCCTGGGATCAAGTGAAACAATGGCGTAATGGTGAAGAAATGACTATTAATGACCACGTAGAACGGTCTATTTTAGAAAAGAAGATAGATCACCTAATTGAAGGTCAGAACCAACAAATAGAATTTAACAGGATTCTTTCAGAAAAATTGGAGCTTCTAACAAAGGAACTTATTTCTACTCAAAAAGAATTAGCTATTGCAAATAAAGAAATTGCAGCAACAAAGCAGCAAATGATTGAAGTAAAAACAGAAAATAAAGACTTAGAAGCATACATAGAAAACAGCCTAAAAAAACGTGATAAAGTTCTTCTTGAAAACATTAGAAAAACTCAAGAAACGCTAAAAGATAATTCAGCTGAACAGGAGTTAAATCAAAATAAACAGAATTTTGAAGAACTGATAAATACTAATCTAAAAGAGTTATTAAAACAAAGAGATGAAGACCTTTTAAATGCATTTACTCATACTCAAAAAGAGTTGATTAAAGAGCAAAATCAAAAGAAGACATTATGGCAAAAGCTATTCTCAAACTAGGAAAAATCATTCCTAGTTTTTTATTTTGTTAACTAATAAATAATAGAAAACAATAATATTTTTATTTAATTATTTATCAATTTCATAAAAATATCTAAATCGGAATTTACTTATAATTGCTTTAATTATCATTTTAAGATTAATTTTATGTTTAACTGAATTTTATTGCTTAATTATAACAAATATTCTGTAAAATTATCGAAAACATCAATGTGCAAAAAATCAATAATTTAAAAGATAATTCATTTATTCTTTTACAAACACAACTCTAAAGTGTTTTAAATTTAATAAAACCGGAAATGAATCATTATTGTTTTATTTCCGAGTTTATAGATCTGTAATTCCCTAAATAAAACAGGAATTCAAAAATAGATTTTTATTTCACAAAAGATTTAATCCTCTAAAAATAAAACTCTAACATTTATCAATGCCACATTTAGCTCATCTGGCACCATGACAACTTTGTTATATCTAAATTATTGACTCAAATCCAGTAGATATTACACTTTAAAATTAAGATAGCACTATTTAATGATTTATTAGATTAATCTCTTTAGATAGTTTATGTTTATATAGCTAAATGCATCGCTGAATCAGGAAAAACCATCACGATGAGGGGAGAGGGCAAATATTTAATCTATGACGTTAGTAAATAGCTAAACATGATAATATACCCTCAATTGAGAATACCGATTACTATAGTAACAATAGCATTACAAGGTATAATATCTCGTTCTCTTATTAATTGAAGGTTTTAACGTATATACCTAGAATAGTTCTCTTGATAAGAGGAGGTGATCATATGTTGAGAGTCATAACCGCAGAAGCAGCATATACCACCGAAGAATTAGCTGATATACTTGGTTTGCCCATATCGACTATACGAAAATACAACTTCCATTTTTCTAAAATTGGTGTGCAGTTTACAAAAAAACAAGGTAGATTAGCTTATACAAATGACGATGTTACCATCTTTCATGAACTAAAAAAAATGTATGCCAATTCCGAAATGACCCTAGAAAAAGCCGTTATAACCGTTGCAAAAAAATTCAACTTAGTACAAATACTAGACACTCCACCTAACATTTCAACTGAAAAACAAACCCTTATCTTAGAACCACTTGAAGTACAAATAAAAGAGATACAAAGCTATATCGATGCAAAATTCGAGGAACGCGAACGTCAATTAATCTCAATGGCTCGTGAAATTCGAGCGTTAAAAAAAGCACAACAACAAAAGAAGAGTTTTTATAAGTGGTTAAAAACCTTTTTTGAAAAATGATTTGCTAGAATGGTGGTATCTCGTTATCTAATATTCACAAAAAAAACCTTTTCCCTCTAGGTAAAGGTTTTTTTTTGTGAAGTCCAATTTCAAAGAATATCGATAACAAAGACCGCCCATTACTTATCAGTGTATAAGGCGGTCTTAACTGTATTCATGCTATATGATTATGACAAAAATATCGACATTATTCTAACTCTGCATAAGTAATATTTATATATTGTTTATTTTATAGTTTATTATATGTGATAAATAAATTTTATTGCGGAATTTTTTCCCTAAAATGAATATTTTTTTTGAAAGTGTCAATCCTTTATAAAAAGGAGTGTGCTCTTATGCCTAAGATAACCCAAAAGAGTAAATTAGGAAAATACTTAATGAACAAAGGCTATAATCAAACGGAAATAGTTAAAGTAACTAAGATGGATAGAAAAACAGTTAGCAAGATTTACAATGATTCAAATTACATCCCATCAGGTACCACGATTAAGAAAATTATGAATGTCTTAAAAAAAATTGACCCAAAACTGAAAGTAGAGGACTTTTTTAATTTATAAGCCCTATTGTGGGTAAGTAGGGCTTATTTATTGTACTAAAGACAAAGAACTTTATAAAAAGGAGCTTTCATAAAAGTTTACTAGCAAGCTATATACAGAAGAAAATGAGCATACTACTCCAAATTTTGATAAAAACGGTAAATTGGAAATTCCATGATTTCTTCTTTTTCCTTCCCAGTAAGAGTAGCAAATATTCTCTTCGCTTTTACTTTATTTTTCAACAAAACTTCACATGCAAAACATATTGTTTGCTCGTTATTCATTTCTGCTCTTTCTGTTATGTTGTAAAGGTCATTTTTTTCCTCTTCTGATAATGCATGGCCTTGCTTGAGTTTAATGATATAAATATTAACCTTTGCAATATCATCTTCTGGATACTTAGCTAAGTATCGTTGGTTTAGATCAAGAGCAAATTCTAAATAGCTTTCATCATGGGATTTATCGTAAAAGTCTATATACTCTAAAGAACTAGTAATTATTAAGTCAGCTTGTATATCATGATGTTCATCGGCAAAAGATAATTTTACTATGTCAAAATCAAAGTTTGTATCTTTCACCATTTCTTCAATTTTTCGAGAAGCGAAAATGCTTACTTTTTGGTCATGATTTTCCCGATTATCAGATAACATAACAGGTTTAACAGTATCCTGCCCGTGATTACTAGCTACATCTGTTATAGACGAATATCTACTCGTTATTTTTAACGCTTCTTCACTATAAAGGTTAAGGAAACATCCATCTGCATACACTAATGCTAGTTTCACATATTTGGAAAGTTCAATATTGATTATCTCCGTTTTTTCTAGTTTTTCTTGATGAATATTTAGTAAGCTATATTGTTTATTTTTAAAGATATTGATTATAGCATTGAATAGGGAAGGGAAATCTTCCTTATCATCAAATATATAATTTTCACTTATTCCAATTTGAGTACAAATATCTCTCAGTTCTTTGTAGGATTCAATCTCTTCCTCAATTTGTTGGAGATGCCCCTTTAAATTTAATGTTCCACCAGATAACTGTAAAGATTGAAAGGGAAACTTATTGCGCTGTATGTAATAGTTTAGTAATCGTAAACATTTCATATAGGAACCGAGACTTTTTACTCTTTCTAGATGGAATAGACCAGATTTCTTTCTCCTATCAAAATCCAACGTTAAAGTATCTTCTATAACGACCTTGAATCCCTTCTCTGTTTCAATGATTTGGTAAGTAACAAGGGTGGATTCACTGTTCATATAAACGACTTCGTTTTTTCCAATTTTCAACTCATCTAATTTAACTTCCTCCACTGGTAACTTAATACCGTCGTCTGGGATACCATATACGTGAATCATCCCTTCATATAAATTAAAAGCTTTCTTTTGCATGTTAATAAGATCTACTTTGTAATGCGTAGATTCTTTGTTTTCGGATGTTTCAGTAGAGCGTATTTGCTGTTTGTCTACCTCTTCTATAAATGTGTGACGTAAAGGATCTAAATCTTCATTTTTCATTTTTTTGAAATCAAAGGAAATAGATTTCTTTTCACTTGAATTAAGATGAGATAAGAGTGATCTAACTTTTAGTGGGGCTAATATCCGATAATACGCTAGCTGTTCAAGAGTTGTTGTATCAGTTTCTAGATCTTTTGCTGCAACCTTTTTTGGGGGTTTTGTTGTAACCATTCAATTCTCTCCTTCTTCATGATGAACATTTAAGTCGTTAAAAACTCATCGAATCCTAGTATAGCAACAACGAAACAGCATTCGTTAGATAAATTAAATCCAACGATTGTATTTCTCAGCTATTTCTTAGTCAATGAAATGGGTTTACTATCAAACAAAAAAATCCTGTTATATACAAGATTCTTGATCAAACATTATTATAGACAATCCAAGTCCAAACAAAATAACATGAAAAAGGGCACTTTCCCGGCTAGGAAAGCACCCCCATGTCAAAACTTAGTACGTAACGGACTTTTATTATAACATAGGTTGCCCTCAAAAAGTAGGAGGGCCTTATCATGGATAAAAGCGAAAAACTATTGAAAAACTATTAATGGGTATTGAAAATATCTTGAGTGTGGCGTCTGATTTAGTTGATGAAGTTGCTGGGCTAAAGAGTGCAGAAAAAGAATGTAAAACCCTGGAATAGAAAGTATTTATGAATCAAATAACTCAAGCAGAACAAGAAGTCTTTGCTCTTTCTATTGATGGTCATTCTATCTCAGAAATACAAGATATTCTCCATAAAGAAGAGTGCACAATTAAGAATCAAAGAAGGAGTATCTTGAAAAAGTTGAACACGCAGTCTATGACAGAAGCTGTTAAATAGTTTCAAAATCTACATCAAGAACCCTCACAAAAACTAATATGTCTTTCTTAACTATATATTAGCCTTTAAGGCTATAGGAGCAGGCTTAAGCCTGCTTTTGATACATCTCGTATCAAAAATAATACAAGATGTATCATTTTCTATACATAAATGTTTCATAGCTGGTGAAATATTTATGTGAATGATTTATATCCTAATTGAGCACACTATTGAAAAGATGGAGAGATGTTCATTTTCAATCCTTCATTGTGTGCTATGAATAAGCTAAGAGAAAAACCTACTGAACATGGGACTGACCCCATAGACAGTAGGTTTTTCTCTTCTCTATACATAAGTTCTTACTAACTTGAACAAACTAATCCAGAGGTCAATATATGATTTCAAAAACAACTTCTAATTACTCACTATTCATAGAGAAAACTACTGGAGCATGGTCAGTAGTTTTTCTGTTTTTACGCTGTATATGGTAGACATGTTTAGTTAACATAAGATCAATAAAGTATAGAATCTCTTCAACAGGGCAGACTGCTAAAGTTCGTTGGATCATATACAATACCTGTTGTATATAAATAGCTTTATTTCTTGTTGCAGTTGCAGACTTCCTAACAAGTCTGTTTCTTTTTATTTAATAATTATAAAAATGAATAATAAATAACATCTTGAGCAAACTACTCAAGATGGATGAATCATCACTTAGCTAACTCCTAAAAACAGAAAAACTCCCTTAACGCATTGGGGGAGTTTTTCTGTTTTTAGGCTGTATAAAGTATACAACTTTAGTTAACATAATCACTCTTCAAGGAAGCAAAAGAACCCTTACAGGAAAAGGGTTCTTTTGTGGGTGCCTTTAATCGGATATGCAGCTTTTTATACACCTTTGATATGACGGTGATTTCTCCAGGTGTGTGTGAAGAAAAGGCGTATAAAAAGACTACCTTTTATACATATGTCGATTCATCCAAAAATAGCCATTATGGCAAAAATGTGCTATTGTTTACTTGCGGTTATATTTTGGTACTTTATAATTAGCAGTCCTAATAAAAAGCTATCTCATTCTATGAGATAGCTTTTTCCTTTTATCTTTTACATCATACTTTCGGGTAATAAATCCAAAGAAAAAATTAAAATAATAAGAGCTAAAAGAAAAGAAATAAGATTAATCCACCATTTATTCTTTGATTTAATACCCCAAACGCCAACTGGTATTACAAATAAATATTTTGCAACGGTCTCATTTACATTCATTACTTCAGGGAGAAAAACACTTGCTAAATAAAGACAAACAGCTATTATTAAAGAATTTCTAATTATGATTAACAAAATAAGTATCCTCCGTAAAATAGTACCTTTTAAACAAACTTTACTATATTCCTAATGATAACTAAATTAGAAATTTTGATTAACCTAAAATAGTTTATGTTAAATTTATCTTGATTCCATTAGAAGAATTATTTTTTATTCTCGATTCTTTTTGTTGTTTGACAGGACCCTTATATTTTTCCATTAATTCATGAATACTTGATACCTGTATAATCCTAATGTGCTCAGAAGTAACAGCATAACGAACAGGCGTAACCAGAATAACGGAAGGGAAGATGGCTGATCGATCTTCTGGCTGCCAATGCAATGCTTTCCATTCATCCGAAAAGAAAAACTCTTCGTATAAGTTAATCTTCGCTTGCATTTTCTGTTCGGAATACTGATTTCTCTGAATTTCAATCCAAAAGGGAGATCCTTTAAAAACACAAAAGAGATCTGGTTCAATGCCTCCTTTTCTTCCTGTGGGCTTATCTTCTACAATGACGTGTTTAGGTACACTATACGTACACATTTGCTTATAGACATCTAGAATTGAAAGGAAATGAAGTATTTTTTGAGAGTTCTTTTTGATTTTGGCATCTACAGGCAAGTAGACCGTCGGAGAATACTGTTGTGTACGTTCAATGAGCCCTAATCGATATAAACGTACCATGACACTATTACATGCATTTACGGGCGATTTCAGTTGTTTAAAAAATAGGTCAACCAATGAGTCTCGATCCACGGCTCTAAATTGATTAATAAACGCTATGATGTCTTTATCACGTTGAGATAAACGGAAACTCATCGCTGCTCCTCCTTCTCTAATAATCCAAAGATGGACTGTGATACTACTTCTAGTTCTGGTTTAGGATCTTTCACGAGCGTTTTATAAGGCGAAAGTATTTCCTTACAAGCTTCTTCATCTAAGAAAAAGGCTTGAAACTCTTTCACCTCATCTATTTTAATTTTCATGCGCCCCCTGGCTGCGGCATCAATTTCTTCTGCGCCGATTACTCCGGCTACTTTCGCATTTATCGCATCGGCCTGCCTTCCAGAGATCCGAACCCGTAAGTTTGCTTTTAGTGCTGAATTCAACAAATCGGCATCTGGACGCTGCATCGCAATAATCGTATGAACACCTAGCGCACGACCTTGGCTGGCAAACTGTTGAATCATCTCTACAAGATCCGTTTCTCTCTTCACTATGGACATTTCATCAATTACCACAACAATACGAGGCAGCTTAAAAGGTAGCCTCCTAATATGCGTGACCCCATGCTCTAACAATAAATCGCCTCTTCGATACATTTCAGCTCGTAATAAAGCAAAAGGTTTTCTCATATCCTTTGCCTCAAAACAAAGCGCTTCCACATGCTCAATCCCATGAAATAGCCCTAAATCAGCTCGTTTCAAATCCACTAAGACTAAGCGCAAGTCTTCAGGAGAGGTATACTTCACCCATGTGGTGAGGATCACACGCATGAGACTGCTTTTTCCGGCTCCAATTTCGCCAGATATCAATAAGGTTTCTAAGTCGGCAAAATCCCATGAAACGGGGTTTCCATAGATATCTTGACCAATGCATACCGGCAGCTCCATTTTCTCAATATGAGGATGAATGACTTCATACCTATAATTGAGCATCTTAGGTAGGCTTTTGTGATGAACGGTAATACTAAAGTTCTTTAAGCTGCCATTCACTTCAATATTGCTGCCTAATACTTGGCGTAAGGCCCATCTTTTTTTATTTAAAAGTTCAGGATCAATGCCATTCAGTAAGGAAAAAGCATACCGAGTGTAGGTGTGCTGATGATCGATCCGATGGATCTTCGGAAATTGATAGGAGGTGCGATCCCCACGCTTTATGACCCGATAAATCTCTGCTGTACGAAACGCTTTAATAAGCTTTCCACGCAATTTTAGTTTCTCAAACATCTAAACCCCTCCTCAAAACATAAATGTCGCAAAGAAGTAAAGTAAGGCTCCATAAAAGGTGACAGGTAAGATAAACCGCATCACTTTTTCAAACTGATCGGCAAGATCTATTACACCCCATCGATTTAATATCTGTTCAATGAAGGCAATTCCTAAGACAATACCTCCTATGGTTAGAATGGTAGGATCAAGCATGGCAAATGGACTAAAAGGAACAAACGAATAAGCGTTAAAAGGACGAGGTGTTATTGAGGAGGTTAAAGAAGGTTTATGAAAGAAGTTTCGAAAGTTAAACCATTGTGTTTTTCTCATGTTGGTACCCACTTTCATTCTTTTTATTTTTTCGCCTTTCATGTCTCAATTATTTCAGCTCAACACATCCGGTCGCCCCCTTCGCCTCCTCGGCTCAGCTCCCTTACAGATTCCATGAAGAGCTTTACTAAACGTATAAAGCTTGTATTAATGCAGTAACATTAAATAAATAGATACTGATTAATGAGTGAAGTAGTAACTCCTTAGATACTATGTAGCTACAGCAGCAAGGTTGCGTGTCCAATCGAAAAATAAAAAAGACCCCTTACCTCAGTAGGTAAGGGGTAGCTGATTATGTAAGAAGTAAGGGTTTTTTATATGCTGGGGATTGGTCTAGTGGCTTCTCTTTTTATAAAATGGACGAGAGGTCGGAAGATGTCACACCGTCTAAAGTAGAACATAATGAGCAGCAGTGGCAGCGTGAAGAATCGCATATTTCAGATTTTAAAAATAAGTAAATAAAATTATATAAAAAAGAGAAGGTCTTTAATCTTCTCTTTTCCTACAACATCAATGATTAAGCCTTTTCTAATGTCATTCATTATAGTTTATTAATTACAATTTATAATTTATATATAATTATCGATTCTTAAGCATCTTATCGTTATAACCAAACAGCCATGTCAGAATAAATGATACAGCAAAGGCAATCAAATTAACGAAAATATAGATAAAAAACTGGTTATTCAAGTATAATAATAATCCTGGAATAGCTGTAACAGACATTCCTGTTGCTTTTAGATGAAAAATCGAGGCTAAGAATCCCCCTACTGCTCCTCCTATAAGGCCCATTATAAAGGGTTTAAAGAACCTTAGGTTTACTCCAAATATAGCCGGTTCTGTAATCCCTAAAAAGGCTGAAAATGCTGATGGTAATGCTAATGCTTTCAATTTTTTATTTTTAGATTTCAATCCAACTGCTAGCGTTGCAGCCCCTTGAGCTACGATTGCGCTAGTAATTAATGGATTGAATGGATTAAATTTTGTATCAGCTAATAATTGAATTTCAAGTAAATTAAATATATGATGAACGCCAGTAATTACAACAACTTGTTGTAGGCCACCAATAATAATACCAGCTAAACCAAATGGTAAATCTAAAATTGCTTTTGTACCTGTTAGAATTATATTTTCTAATGAATGAAAGACTGGTCCGATAGCGAAGAGACCTAATGTAATCATGATCAATAATGTTAGAAATGGCGTGAGTATTAAATCAATTGAATCGGGCACTTTTTTACGAATCCAACGCTCTAATTTTGCCCCTATAAGACCTACAAAGAAAGCCGGTAAAACAGAACCCTGATACCCTACAACTGGAATAAATCCAAAGAAGTGAATAGGATGTGCGTCTCCTGAACCTACTGCATATGCGTTTGGAAGTGCTGGATTTACTAACATTAATCCCAAGACAATTCCTAGAACAGGACTTCCACCAAATACTTTAAATGCTGACCATGCAATTAATGCTGGTAAGAATGCAAAAGCTGTATCTGTGACAACTTGTGTAAACATTATAAAGTTTTCAGGGATATCATTTGGTGTATAACCGAACCAATTTAACACTGCTTCTTGCGTTAATACCCCACGTAAACCCATAAACAATCCGGTTGCAACAAGAACTGGAATAATTGGAACGAAAACGTCACCAAAGGTTCGGATAGCTCGTTGAAAAGCGTTGCCTTGTTTCTTAGATTCTGCTTTTACTTCAGATGTAGACGTGCCTTTAATACCCAACTCATTCACTGCTTCATATACTTTATTAACAGTTCCTGTGCCAAAGATAATTTGGTATTGTCCTGAATTATAAAATGCACCCTTTACTTTCTCTATATTTTCGACTGCTTCTTGATTTACTTTTGTTTGATCATGTATCATAATACGCAATCTTGTTGCACAGTGAGCAAATGACGAAATGTTTTCTCTTCCACCTATTGCCTCAACTACTTTGCTAGCTATGTCTTTGTAACCCTTTTCCACTTGATGATAACACCCCTTTGGTGATGATAGTATAATGAAACTGTGATAAGAAAAAAACTAATATTTCTGATTCGACTGTGACTATATTTCTTGCTATTTATAAAAGATATAGCCCGAACGAATAGGAACCGGTTCCAAAAAAGCTAAAAAAACAACATATACATAATTAAATGTTTCCTTTCATAGGAGCCAATTTCGTTAAATAAGAAGTCAACTTGGAACCGGTTTCTTTCGCTTATTATAGTTTATGAAATAAGAAAATGTCAACGCTTTCTTTTGTTAGTCAGGCATTCTAAATTCCAGATTTTTAAAAACAAACATAGCTATATAAAAAAGAAGGTACTTGAAGGGCGTCATTACGCATGTAGAGCTTGTATTAACGCGGTAACGATACTGAACTAGATACTGATTAGGTAATGGAGGCATGATTCTTTAGATACTATGTAGCTACTGCAGTAAGCTTGCCTGTCCATTCCAAAAATAAAAAAGAATCCTTACTGCAGTAGGTGGTCGGTAGATGGTGATGTAAGAAGTGCTGGGTTTTTATATGCTGGGGCTTGTCCAGTTGTTTACCTTTTTCATAAATTGGACCAGAGATAAAAAGATACTTCATTGGCATAATAGAAGGTATAAGGGTCAGGTGTAATTTATCTGGTTTAAAATTAGAACAACAAGTTAGATAGGAGAAATTATTGTGGAAATTAGAACAATTTGCACATGGGACGATGAACTTTGGAAGAACGCGAGTCCTCTTTATTTGGAAGCATTCGGTGATAAGGGGGCTAAATCGGTTAAGATTATCAAAAGTATGTTTGCACAAGGAATTGCCGAGCTTCATGTAGGATATAACAAGTCAATACCCGTTGTTATGTCTCTCACGGGGAAGCTTGTATCCGATCAGGTGTTGATCATTGACTATTTGGCCGTATCCGAAAAAGAGCGAGGACACGGACTTGGCAAACATTTTGTTGATTACCTGCGACAGAAAGCTGCTGCTGAGGGATATCCGAAATTAATTATTGAGGTGGAATCAAAGGAAACACTAGATAATAGAAGGCGTATCAGCTTTTGGCAATCATGTGGCTTCCTTCTCACAGAATATGTTCATCACTACGTCTGGGTGCCGGAAACCTATCGTGCCATGTACCTTCCCCTCATTGCTGATTCAAGAAAGACAACTGGGGAAGAACTGTTTGTGTATATCAATACCTTTCACCGGCTATCGTTTCGTCGAGGTGGTAAGGAAGAAAGTTAGGGATTTATTCTACGTACTTTTAAAGTTTTACAACCTTGTGCAGTACCTGAAATATTATATTTTTCATAAAATGGACGAGGAATCAAAAATTCCCTAACATATAAATTAGAAATTAATGGGGATCATGGGCAGCAGGACAACTTGTACGTTCCAGATTTTAAAAAGAAGTAACGAGAGACAAATAAAAAAAGAGAAGCGTAAACCCTTCTCTTTTTTCCATATCGACATTCAGGTGAAAAAACACCACCTTTTTCTTGTTATTACAATTTTAATAATAAATTAGCGAATAAAGATGAGCGTTCAGCCAGTTTATCGATTTGTATATGTTCATGCGCTGCATGAATGCCCTTACCACAAGCGCCTAAACCGTCGAGAGTAGGAATACCTATAGCTGCTGTGAAGTTTCCATCGCTTCCTCCTCCAACAGCTGCTTCTTCTAAGTCTATATCTAGTTCACTAGCAATAGCTTGAGCACATTCAAATAATTCCTGTGTTTGTTCAGTTTTAACCATTGGAGGTCGGTTCATACCACCGGTTACTTCAAGCTTTATTCCTTTTGATAGTGGTTTTAAATTTAAAATAATGTCCGTTACTCTTTCTGCCTCTTCCTCTGTTGAAACACGTAAATCAATATCGGCTTCAGCGTATTCTGGAACCACGTTTGTGCCACTTCCTCCAGTAATCGTGCCAACATTAACAGTTGTACCTTTTGGATAGTTAGTTAATTTTTGTAGTAAAATTACTTGCTTAGCTAATTCTTCAATCGCATTTACACCGTCTTCATGATGATTACCCGCATGAGCTGCGCGTCCCCATATTTTTAACTTGAAAATTCCTGCACCTTTACGAGAAGTCTTTAAGGCGCCTGAACCAGCTACAGCAGGCTCAGCTACGAGTACAGCCTCACTTTTTTTCGCTTCTTCCTCAATATATTCTTTAGAGGCAATTGAACCAATTTCTTCGTCTGAATTGCAAAGGAAGACGATTTTTTTGTTGAGAGGAAGCTCCAGGTCTTGAATTGCTTTAATTGCCCATAGAGATTGAATAATTCCACCTTTCATATCTAATATGCCAGGACCAAATAGTTTATTTCCTTCTTTTTTAAGTTTAAGCCTACCTTTCTCCCAAACCGTATCAAAATGCCCAATTATTAAAATTTGTTGTTCTCCTTTCCCAATTGTAAACTTCATGTGATTTCCGACTTTAGTTTCTTTTATTACTTCGTAGTGTTCTATATCTAATCGGCGTTGAAAAAGGTGTGTTAAATATGTACCACATTCGTCTACTAACTCTTTATTACAAGAGGGCGATTCTTTTTTTACAAATTCGATTAAATCATCTAGCATATCCCGTTCGTGGTCTTGTAAATAACTATAAATGGTTTGTTTCGTTAACAACTGACTCAATATAATTCCTCCTCTGAATTCTGCAATATATATGTGCTGAGTGTGTATGGTCTCACTTAATACTATTGCAAGAACCTTGCCAACTTTGTTTTCTTACTAAATCACCTTTCTTTGCATTTTTATTGTTTTATAGGTTTATTTATAGGTCGTTAACAACTTATAAATAAACCTATAAATATGTTTTTTTGATGTAAACTATTTTAAAGGGTTATTTTATTGATCTGAGAAACTGGCACGATTTTTGCATTGTGTTTAAGTGTATAGTATTAATTGTTTTTAGGAGAAAGATTTCTGAATAATCACAATATGGTTAAAGGAGGGATAATGGTTTTTCTTAATATTGTACATTTTACTTTGGAGGAGGAATTATATTTATGCAATCTACAGCTGAAAAAACAATTCATAAACCTATTAAACGAAAACTATTTAAACCTGACGCTTATGTCCTTTTATTTTATATTTTAATCATCTGCACGATAGCTACTTATCTTGTTCCATCAGGAGTATTTGATCGAGTGAAAAAAGGAGACATTACGATGACTGTTCCTGGAAGTTATCACTTGGTAAAATCTACCCCGGTTAATTTTCTAGAGATCTTTACAGCAATTCAAGCCGGAATGGTTGCAGGTGCTCCACTAATTTTTCTTATTTTATTTACAGGTGGCGCATTAGCTGTTATTGATAAGACTGGAGCCATTGATACGTTTATTCGTAATGTTATAAATCTATGTAAAGGACGAGTTCTTCTTCTTATCATTCCTATTTGTTTAATGTTTTCTATACTTGGCACTACAGGTATCATTGTTAATTCTGTTATTGCTTTTATTCCAATAGGAGTAATGATTGCGCGTAAATTAAAATTGGATGCGATTTTTGGTGTATCTCTTATCTATCTCGGTACTTATGCAGGATGGAATGTCTCATTGATAAGCCCACAAACCTTAGGATTATCTCAACGAATTGCCGAGCTCCCTCTATTGTCTGGAATGAGCTTTCGTATTGTGATTTATTTGACTTTCTTAGTATGTACTATCTGTTATATCTATTGGTATGCACGTAAAATTAAAAAAGACATTAGCCAAAGTATCCTGGGTTTAGAACGCTTTCCTAATTCTTTAGGTACAAACGAGAACGAGATAAAAACACAGAAACTAACACTGCAACATAAAATCGTTTTATTATTTTCGGGAGGTTCCCTATTAGCATTTATTATTTGTACACTTATTTTTAAATGGACTGAAAACGAAATGGCGGGTTTATTTATTTTTATCGCTATAGGTGCGGGACTTATTTCTCGTATGAAGGTTAATGATATCGCTAAAACATTCATGGATGGATGTCAAAAGCTTGTATATGGAGCTCTAATTGTGGGGATGGCACGTGCAGTCATTATTTTACTTGAACAAGGACAACTCTTAGATACAATTGTTCATGGTCTTTCTACTCTTTTAGCGCCACTTTCTCCGATTACTGGAACGTTAGGAATGTTCATAGGTAGTGCAGCTATTCACTTTTTAATTTCATCTGGCTCTGGGGAGTCAACTATGTTAATGCCAATATTGGTACCACTGGCAGATTTGTTGCACATTACCCGTCAAGTAGCAGTACAATCCGTTTTATTTGGTGAGGGAGTAGTAAACTGTATTAACCCAACATCGGGCGTATTAATGGCTATATTGGCTACCAGTGGTATTTCATATGGTAAATGGCTTAAATTTATGATTCCTTTAACTATTATCTGGTCTATCCTAGCTGCTATCTTTTTAACCATTGGTGTATTAATTAAATGGGGCCCTTTCTAGTTTGATTTAAAATCTGATAGAATAAGAGCAAAATGCAACTGTGTAGTAAGGAGAAAAGAATGAAAAAACCCACTATACTTCTTGTCACTATCAGTAAAAAAGTATGCAAAACATTTGAAGAAAATTTAAGGATGTTTTTTGGTTCAAAAATCTCTATTGAAACATGCTATGAGTCTCTACAATTAAATAAAGAGATGATTAATAAAGCTGATTTAGTTATATTATCAAGCCCAGTGCTAGAAGATTCTATTAAAGCACTGAAACCTAATATTCCTGTTATGGTTGCTAGACGTTCTATTCGAATTGCAAAGCTCGAGCCACTCTTAGATTTGGCTCCTAAAACAAAAATCCTATTGGTTACTAATGATATAAAAAATGTTAGAGATTCTATTCATCTTCTGCATTCGTTTGGCTTTGGGCATTTAACATTAGTTCCTTACGTTCCTGAGGTTACAAATGCCCAAGAGGCTGAAAATTTCGAGTTTGCTATTACGCTTGGACAAGTTGAGTTGGTACCTAAGCATATAAAGAAGGTTATTGATTTAGAGAACCGACCTATTGATTTAACCACTTTGCTTGATATTGCTCGTCTTTTAAATTTATCTTTAGAAAAAGCTCATTTTTATACAGCAGAATTCTTTAGAGATTTTGTGAAAATGGGAAGGAATTTATCATTATCTATTCAGAATGAGAAAGAACTAACACAGAAATTAGAATCTGTTTTAAATGCAGTGCACGAAGGAATTATAGGGCTAGACGAAAAAGGACTCATTACCTCAATTAATGAGGATGCTCATCGAATTTTACAACTTTCTTCTATAAATTGTATTGGAAAGCATTACAATGAGGTTATACCTAATTTTCAGATTAGTGAGAATTTAAATGAACAAAAAGAACAACTAGATAGCATATTTCAAATAAATAACCGGTCATTGCTGGTGTCAAAAGTTCCCTTAACCTTTAATCAAAAACTTATAGGCCTTGTAATTACGTTTCAAGATGTAACAAGGGTTCAAAGAATGGAGCAAGAAATTAGACGGAAAAGTACAGAGTTAGGTTTAACAACGAAATACTCATTTGACAATATTATTGGAAACAGCCCTTTGATTGTATCTGCCAAACAAAAAGCAAGTCGTCTAGCCAAAAGTGATTATACAGTTTTGATCACTGGAGAAAATGGGACAGGAAAAGAAGTGTTTGCTCAAGCAATACATAATAGCTCTGAAAGGAAGGAAGGCCCATTTGTAGCAGTAAACTTTGCAGGTTTAACTGAAACATTAATAGAAAGTGAACTATTTGGTTATGAGGGTGGAGCGTTTACAGGTGCTAAAAAGGAAGGGAAAATGGGGTTATTTGAACTTGCTCATAATGGAACTATTTTTATGGATGAAATAGGAGATGCCTCCTTAAGCATTCAAGCATCTCTTTTACGGGTTCTTCAGGAACGCCAGGTAATGCGTGTAGGCGGTCATAAAGTTATACCGATTAATGTACGGGTAATTGCTGCAACCAATAAAAACTTACAGGAAATGATTAAGGAAGGTACGTTTAGAGAAGATTTATATTACCGTCTCAACGTCTTACCACTAAACATTCCACCACTTCGAGAAAGAAAAGAAGATTTATTTACACTAATAGACTTCTTTTTTAAGTTAAATAAGAAAAATTTAGTATTTGACTCATATGTAAAAAATCTTTTAATAAATTATAATTGGCCAGGAAATATACGTGAACTTGAAAATTTCATTCATTATTTAATGGTTATTGTGGAAGGAAATAAAGTACTTAAAGATCATATGCCAGATCAGATTTTGTTATCTCGAGAGACTTCTAATTTAACAAATGATTCATTGTCTGAGATCGAAGAGGCTATTATCTTTTTAAAAAGAGGCAGTTTCGCAGAAGATTATAAAGCCATATTAAAAATACTAACAATTTATAAAAAGCAAGAAACAAGTGTAGGAAGAGGTATTATACAAGAAATGCTTCCTTATTTCCTGTCTGACTCACAATTGAAACATCGATTATCTATGTTAAATAAGGTTAACTGTATTAAAGTTGGAGTTAGAAAACAAGGTACAGAGATTACAGAGTTAGGTATAGAAGTACTAAGTCGATTTGAAGACTTAATGACTTCCAATGAAAGAAAGGCTGTTATTTCTTTTAAATAACAGCCTTTTTGGTAAGTGTTTTTTATTTAAAAAAAGAATAAAAACATAATTAAATCATCCCATTTATCCCCATCAGTAATCCATTTGTCTTTATGTAAATCATAGCATGGATCATAATCATGAAAACTAAAATTGACAGGTGACGTAATGCTCTTTCCATCTGCCTTATTCCAACAATCCACAAACCATTCTACAATAGTTTTTGTCTCAACTTCGAACAATTGAACAAAAGCTGCCTTTTTTATGGGCCTCTTGTACATATCCAAGTTTTAGAGATTGCAGTTTTTGCATAAAAACATCGATATTTAATTTAATAGGGCCGATTGGCGTATGGAGTAACACTTTTTAAAACGATATAATTCTGAATATACAGAAATATTTTGAGTGGGAGAGTGGAAGTATGAGTGAAAAAAATAAAGAAATTGAATTTATAAAAATTATATGTGTCTTAGATGGTTTGACTGAAGGCTTGAATATTATAAAAGGGCAGGAGTATTACGGATTTGAGACTGTCGATGAGTTGGGTTATAACGTTTATACGGAGAACGAAAAAGGAAGATTACCTATTTATATTGGATCATATCCAAAGTCATATTTTCAATTAATAGATAATGAAATACATGTTGTAACGTTTGAAAAAAATACCTAACATTTTAGACGGCCCTGCTTTTTCTATAAAGGAAAAGTGAGGTTATTATCTATAACTAGTGAAGGGTCCAATAAAGAAAGCAACATGAAGGGCGTCATTACGCATATAAAGCTTGTATTAACGCGGTAACGTTACTGAATTAGCTACTATTAGGTAACGAAGTCGCAATTCTTTAGATACTATGTAGCTACTGCAGTAAGCTTGCCTATCCACTCAAAAAATAACAAAGATTTTATTTAACTGCAACTAAATATTTAAAGAAGGATTTATTTTACTGTTATTGAATCTATACAGGACGGTTTATTTCAAATCTCAATTGCAGAGAGGGGAAATGATAATGGCCACTGGAAGAGAACGGGCGGCAAGGAGTATTTTGGGTCAATCAGGATTGAGGAATAGGAATCCAGACAACGCTACGTTTGATGAAAAAGGAATAAAGCCTCGTACCTCAAATTTTGAAAGAGTTGCGACTCCTCGTGAGGGTTCTACTCGAATAGCAAGGATGGCAGAAGAATATAGGGCTGAATATAAAAGGGTAAAAAGAAGAGAACAATTTTTGCAAGACACAATAGATTTATTAAGTGATTGTAATAACAAGAAATCCGTTGGAGAGTTAAAGGAATTAATTAATTTAGCAAAAGAACGATTAATTATGTATAAAGGTAAATAGAAATTATTTCTTTTTTTATTACTGAGGTAGTATGATACTAATACGTTCACATACACATTTTTGTGAGTGCATTTTTGCTAGGAGAGAGCAGCCAGTATTGATGGTTGCTCTTTTCGTATTTGCAAGGCGAAATGAGGAAGCTAGGTATAACAGAATCAGATATTTTTTAAATGCAAATGATGGAGAAAGAAATACCTAGTATAAGAAAAAACTGTATAGATAGTCGAATGGAGATGGCTGTTATTATAATAGCTGTCTTTTTTATATGACTAATCAAGATTGATATGTATTTATCGTAAAATTACAGATTTCTTTTTTAATTAATACTGTATAATAACAAAGATAAGGTTCGATGCCCTACCTTTTTTATAGGAGGATATTATGAGTAAAGCAAGAACAAGTAAAGCATTAATAGTTTTCGGTATTTTATTAGCAATTGGTGTAATAACAACTGTGGTATTCCTATGCATATCTGAGAAAAATCCTGCGTACTTGGATTATATGCTACTAAGCTTCGGTGCTGTTAGTCTAGTCGGAGTATGCTTTCAAATATACATTAAAGAAGTAGTCGTTAAAGAAAAATGGTCAGAAATACCTTTAGTTGGTAAAGCTATATGGTGGTTTATCTTTACTACAAATAGTTTAAATTTCATAGATCAATTCATGACAGCGTTTATCTTTCGGTAAGCGTTCTTTTTTATTATTATTTTAATGTAGATAAGTATAGAGTTTTTCCTGATTACTATGTTTAAACTCCTTTTATGTTTCCCTTGCTCTTACTTTATCAAAAACGTTCGTAAAAGTGTATGATTTTCGATAGACGTTCACAATTTCACTTCAAACTTAAACGAACGGTAAAAATATAGATTTCTCATGTAAAAGAAAAGTCCGTAAACGTATACTTTTACGAACTACATTATTTTCTATTTTATGGAATGTATATAATGTGGTAAATTAAGTTAGAAGATTAATAATGTAATTGATTATATTTCTGATAAAGAAATAGGAGGGACATATAAATGAAAAAAGTGTTAGTTTTTATTACAGATGGTTTTGCTGATTGGGAAGCTAGTTATGTGACTGCAGAATTAAATAAACCGGAAACAGAATTTCAAGTTCAGACAATTGCAATTGATAAAAATCCTAAAGTTTCAATGGGAGGATTGACTGTTCTTCCGGATTACAGCTTACAAGACTTTTCTTTTAAGTTGGAATTTGCCATGTTAATTATTCCTGGTGGCACTGGATGGAGAGAAGAGAAAAATCATCAGGTAAAGAAGCTTGTGAATTTTTGTCTTGAAAATAACATTCCAGTTGCAGCAATTTGTGATACAACTACCTTTTTAGGGAATTATGGGTTTCTTGATCACCATAAACATACAGGCAATTCATTACCTTATTTAAAAGAAGGAGCACCTAATTATCGAGGGGATGAAAAATATATAGATGAACAATCTGTTAGTGATGGTTGTCTAATTACAGCTAATGGAAGTGGTGCACTAGAATTTTCGAGAGACATTTTAAATAAATTAGAGGTTCTAAAAGGGAAAGAACTAGAAGAATGGTACGATTTATTTAAAAATGGCTTTATCAAAAGATAGTTGCATAGATGTGTGGGTAATCATTAATGAAGTTTTCTCTTTAAAGGTATTAGATAAAGGGAGAAAAACATCAAACACCTGCATTTAATGTGCAGAGAAATGCTCTCTGAGGAAATTAAGTTTGATTTTACATATAACAGATCATCCGATGCAAAATTCAGTGTTTTAGAAACTTTTGATTTCTTGCTATCGTTACATTTCATTAACCAAAATTCATTTTCGGAAAGAAAACACCATATAAAATTAATTATTAGTAAAAATAAAAAGACTACATTGCTAAGATGTAGTCTCAATAGGTAGGACAATTTCAAAAATAGTTCCTCCCCCATTATTGCTATAAGCTTTAATAACACCTCTATGTTGATCTATAATTTGTTTAGCTATAGACAACCCTAATCCATTTCCTCCTGTTTTTCTATTCCGGGATTTTTCTCCACGATATAATGGCGTAAATATATGAGGAATCTCGCTAGGTGAAATTCCCATACCGTTATCTTTTATAATTATTTTGCAATATTCTCTGTTTAATGTTGTAACCGTGACACATACTTCTCCTTTATTAGGAGTATACCTTATAGCATTTCCTATTATGTTTTCTAAAGCTCTAGATAGGAGATACTGATCTCCATTTATAATTATAACCTCTCCATTATTATAATTAGATTGTAAGCTTATCTCTTTTGTTAAAGCTGCTGGATAGAATCCTTTAACCGTAATATCAACTGTATTAATTATATTAATTTCTGTAAATTTAGGTGTAGGTTCAATATAATTAACAGTAGTAAAAGTATGTAAATCGTTAATCAGTTCATTTAAGATATTCGCTTTTTTATAACTAATATCGACATATTTATCAATTTTTTCTGGCGTATTAGCTACTCCTTTTTTTATTCCTTCCAAGCACCCGCGAATAGAAAAAAGAGGAGTCCGTAAATCATGTATGATAGAGGATATAAAAATTTTTCTTTCCTTTTCCATTTCATTCTGCTTATCTAGAGACTCTTTTAATGTTTCCTGCATAATTATTATAGCTTCAGAAAGTTGATTTATTTCCTTTACTGGAGTATGGGGTACATTAAAATTAAAATTTTGTTTACTTACTGAGTCAGTAGCTTTCCTGAATTCCTTTAATGGAAAAAGTATTTTTCTTTTAATAAACCTTACACTAATAACTAAAATTAAAACAAAGATAGATAACCAAATGAACGCTCCTCCCCATTCATTGATTACATAAGATATCCATCTATTAGGGGTATGTTTCATCTCAAAAGTACGATTATCTTGTACATAGGCTACGCCTAGTAGCTCGCCATTCGAATAAACCTTATATTCTTCCAAGAAACTTGACAATTCCATCTTAGTTTTTGAAATATCTGAGTTTAATTCATACTTATTAGAATTGTTAATGTTGGAAAATATTTGCTGTTGTTTCCGATCTATTAGTCTTATTTTAATTCCTAATGTACTAGTTTTTTCATTAATTGACCTTTGCCATGATAAATTATTCCATTGTTTCACATCATCTAAAACATGCTTCTTCATCCATGTATCTAAGTTATCCAATTCTACATTCTTATAAGGAGAATAAAAATCTTCATACAGATGAACGGTTAATCTTGTAATAAACAAAGGAATGACTAAAAATAAAATTAAAAAGATTAAGGCCCATTTCTTTATAGATAATTGAAAATTAGTCACCTGAAACTCCTTCTGCTTTATAACCTACTCCCCACACTGTAGATATTTTAAAATCATTTGTTTTTTCCTCAATTTTATCTCTTAATTTACCAATATAGACTCTCACACTATGAAAATCTCCTTGGTTATAGCCCCAGATTTTCTCAATAATTTGGTCATATGTAAAAACTTGATTAGGATTAGTCAAAAAAAGCTTGATAAGATCGAATTCTTTCGCTGTTAGGGGAACTTCTTCATCCCGTATAAATAAAGATCGTGTCAGTGTATTCAATTCTAAACTTTTAAACCGTATAACTTCGTTTGTTTTATTTTTCAATTGATTATTAAAATTATTTAGTCTTCTTTCAATTGCCTTAATTCTTGCTACGATTTCCCCTGGAGTAGCGTCTTTTACAATATAATCATCTGCTCCAATGTTTAATCCTCTAATTTTATCCGTATCGTTTTGTAAAGCACTGAGGAAAATGATTGGCATACTATACAATTGCCTTAAGCTTTTACAGAGAGCAAAACCCGAATCTTCTGGCATCATGATATCCAACAATATAAAATTAATATCTACTTTAGAAAGAATTTCCTTTGCCCTTTTTCCATTTGCAGCCTTATAGACTTTATAGCCTTCAATGCTTAGAAAATCTTCCAATAATTCAGCTATTTCTTCCTCATCATCTACAATTAAAACGTTTTTATCCATAATAGATTCTCCTCATTAATTAAAATACAATTAATTATAACAATAAATTCTTTTGATGTTTATTTTTGTTAAATTTGATACTTTTTTGATATTTATTGAATAATATTTTTAGATTTTTTCCTTAACATAAACCCTATAAGGGGGTTATTAAATATGAAAACTATATTAAGTGTTGAAAATATTACTAAAATATACGGCGAAGACTCTAATGAGTTTTACGCATTAAGAGATGTAAGTGTGACAGTAAAAAAAGGCGAATTTTTAGCGATTATGGGGACTAGTGGTTCTGGAAAATCTACTCTGTTAAATATGATGTCTGGTCTAGATAAACCCACTAAAGGGGAAGTAACTTTGGATGGTCAAAAAATAAATCATTTAAAAGATTCTGCTTTAACAACTATAAGAAGAGATAATATAGGGTTTATTTTTCAATTTTTCAATTTAATACCCGTTCTTACAGCTATAGAAAATGTTACTTTACCCATTGATCTAGCAGGAAAAAGAAAAGCAGAAACAAAAGGAAAAGAAATTTTAAAACTTTTAGGAATTAGTCAATTAAAAGATTCATACCCTTCTCAAATGTCTGGTGGCCAGCAACAACGTGTTGCAATAGCACGGGCATTAGTGACAGAACCTAAAATTATATTGGCTGATGAACCAACTGGAAGTTTAGATTCTAAAACAGGAAAAGAAATTTTAAATATACTGAGACATTTTTGTGATAACTTAAATCATTCCCTCGTAATGGTTACCCATGATGCGAATGTAGCATCATACGCACATAGAGTGATTTTTTTACAGGATGGAGTAATTCAAGACGAACTAATATTAAAGAATGAAAATTTATCTGCTAAAGAAAAAGTTACTAAAATAACTGAAAGAGTGGAAGGTATTTCATTATGAGTTTAATTTTTTCTTTAGCAAAAAGTTTTCTTAAATCACGAAAAAGCAGAACTATCTTATCCATTATAGGGATTTCAATTGGCTTCATGTTACTTATTTCTTCTAATATACTAATGAGTACTTTAGAAAAATCAAATGAAAACATAGTTGAGGAGAAATACGGTAATTATGACTTATTAGTGGGTTATCAAAAATCTAGTTTATTTTTAAATAATAGCGATGTAGATAAAATTAATAAGCTTGAAAATGTTCAACAAACCAGCCCATTTCTTTATCCATATATCGGTAAAGATAACCCTTATAAAAAAGAGATGGAAATTCAGCCAACGTATGTGGGATTGAAAAGTGATTCTTTATCAAAAGAGCATGAATTCACAAAGCTATCTTCAGGTCATCTACCTGGAAAATCTGAAGTAGTTATTCCATATAGCTGGGCTAAAGCAAAGAATTTAAAACTTGGCTCTAAATTAACTTTTCCATTTCCACCAAATGAACAGAGAACTGTACGTGTCTCAGGAATTATGAAGAAAAGTGAATACCTTCACTCAGTTGTTTTATTTCAATATGATTGGTTATCTAAAGCTACTTCTCAAGACAATCATGTTACAACATTAATGATCAAATTAAATGACTGGCATGCAAAAGGACAAGTAATAAACCAATTAAAAGAGATTGACCCTAAATTTTTTATTGATGGACAAATTAAAATGGATAAAGAGCGAGAGCAATTAGGAGGACTAAAACCTGTCGTTCAAGGGTTAAATATAGCTGTATTGATTGGAAGTGCTCTTTTGTTAATTAGCACGTTGCAAATGTCGATTCAAGAAAAGAAAAAGGAATTAGCTACTCTAAGGTTATTAGGGGCAAAGAAGATACAAATAGCCTGGTTAGTGATTTCTGAGTCAGTAATTATTGCAATTTTATCTGCTTTACTAGGTGTCATTTTTGGCATAGGAATCTCTTTTATTCTAAAGGATGTAATAACAAAAGTGAGTGGTATATCAGTAGAAAATACTTATATTGAATGGCCCTCAATTATGTATAGCGTGTTATTAGGTATTTTTATAACAATAGCAGCAAGTACAATCCCTGCAACTTTAGCCAGCAAATTATCTCCTATGCAAGCATATAGACAATCCATTGACACGGAACATAAAGCAAGGGTTGCTTTACCTTTTATTAGCGTTTGTTTAGTTTTCTTATCTATTGTTCTAAGCTTTTTTAATTATATAAAAATCCACGATCCTAAGATCTATATACTGTCAGCTGCCATATTAATTTTATCTATATTTGTTGGTATTTCTTTCTTGTTAAGATGTACTGTTAAAATATTATCTTTTATAATCAAACCTTTTTTAAAACAATATAGTTTATTAGCAAGTCGTAATACGATTAGGCAGTTACGAAGAAGCGTACAAATAGCAGGTGTAATAATGCTAGGTGTTATCATAAGTATTGTTGGAATAAGTGTATTAACTACAGTGAGAGATACAACGGAGAAATCAATATTAACGAAATACCCTCTAAGTCATGTAATTGACTCTAATTCAGAGTATGACAGACCTGGATTACCGTTAACTTTTTATAATCAAGTAGACAGCATTCCCGGGGTGAAATCAGTCCCAGTTTATAAAGATATTACGGTATTTACTCAAAACTTTGACGAATCTAATATCAAAAAGAATTCAAAACTTATGTTGTACAATATAAATAAAAAAAGGGAAGTCATGACAGGTCTACAAGGTGTAGACTTTAATAAGATGAAGAGCAGTTTACCCTTAAAAGTGACTAAAGGAAGCATAAACACAAACCAATTAAACCAAGGTGGAGTGGTCATAACAGATTGTGGTTCTAAAGTGTTAGGCTATAAATTAGGAGACTACATTAAAGTTATCCATGATACGGAATTAAACTTTAAAGAAGATAAACTTGAATATAAAGATGGAAAATCTAAAGAGCAAGTACTCAGTCTAAAAGTAGTTGGTATTATAGAAGATTATCCTATGCAAGAAGGTCCTGATATAGGCATCTATACTTCACCTGAATTTATGAAAAAACATTTCAATATAGATAGTATAAATGAAGTCTATTATAAAATACTCGATAAAAAATCCCAAAGTGACATAGAAAGTAGGGTTGAAACCCTAATAGGAAATCAGCCTTCGTCTAAAGTTATATTATATAACCGTCAAACTGAATTACAGACGTTATATAACCAATTTAATCAAAGGGTTGTTATTTTATTATCATGTGTGTTGTTGATTTGTTTGTTAGCAATGATAGGCCTAATGAACAGTATGGCAAGTAGCCTTCAAGAACGCTCAAGAGAGTTTGCTACAATTCGCGCTTTAGGAAGTAAGACCAAAAGTATAGTTCGTTTGACATTAGTAGAAGGTGCCATGGTTACATTAGGTGGTGGAATCCTAGGAGTTCTTTTCGGATCTGTATTATTAAACCAACTATTGTTGTCACTTGATCATAATAGTATTACTCTCCCTTTGAAAATGATATTAATTTGTTTGATTACTACTCCTATAATGGGGATAGTTGCAACCTTAATTCCAGCAATGTACTTATCGAAAAGAGATATCCTCAAGGAATTATCTGATTAATAATATAAGCCAGCTATAATTAGCTGGTTTGTGGCTTATTAGATTCAATAATAGATGTGGGCTTGATATAATTTCACTCCTTGCCTTTGAAGTCATCGAAAGCATGCTGTGAAAAATAAAAGTAAAAAGCTATCTCATTCCATGAGATAGCTTTTTCAGTAAGTGGTGATTAACTTACTAATCGACTTGTAAATTATAAATAATTTGGATAATAAAGTAAAGTATTTTTATTCTATTGCATATGTATAAAACATGCGCTTTTTATACGTTTTTTTCTCGTTCGTCTCCTACTAAAGCGTTGGTATGTCAAAGATGTATAAAAAGCTGCATATCCGATAAAAGTCATCCTACTCCGAACCCTTTTCCTGCATGGGTTCTTTTTTGTGGTGTGTTCCGGAAAGAGACCTTATGTAAACTAGCTTTGTATATCATATACAGCGTAAAAACAGAAAAACTCCCCCAATGCGTTAAGGAAGTTTTCTGTGTAAAATTCGAATAAGAAAGTCCGTAGATGCCTCACGGCGTCTTGTGTAGTTTGCTCACTATATAAGAAAATATTCATGTTGGGCAAGTTATATAATACTAGTCCATACTATTTTCTTAAGTTTTGGACAATCCTGTTAAAAGGTAATCTTAGTGAGAGGAGAAGAGAGAAAATATTAGTAAATATTATTATGGGATTTTTTGTACCTTGGGTTTTTGGTTTCATATTATACAAGAAAGAACCTATAATCGTTCTTTTAATTGCACCAATAGGAATGACAGTAGCTTTTATACTAAATGATTGGGGAAGTAATTACTTTTGGCAATTCAAACCGACTTTTAGAGATCTAAGTTTATCAGCACTCCCTTTAAATATTGGTTTCTATCCTGTCTTATCTTCTTTTTTAATTTATTTTAAGATAAAAAAGAAGATTAATACGATTATCCTTTTACTTTGTTTTACTCTCTTTACTACAGGTTTTGAAGGCATCGGTTTAGTCTTAGGAAAAGTAGAATATTTTAATGGATGGAATATTATAGGAACCTTTATCAGTTATTTAATAGCGTATTTTATTATTTATGGCTATTATCGAAGTTTAGTAAAGCATCATATTCTAAAGAATTAAGCTTTTCTTTATAAATATAAAGGTTTCATACTTATTTGAAGCCTTTTTCCGTTTTATTTCCTAGAATGGTGATTATGTAAACTATAATTGTATATCTTATACACCTTAAAAACAGAAAAAACTACCTTATGCGAGTAAGATAGTTCTTCTGGTGAATGTCTAAATAGATGTATTTGACACCTTATAGTGTCTTGGGTAGTTTGCTCATTGTATTTAATATTATTCGAAATAGGCAAGTTTAATATAATAAAAATAGACAGAATATTTTATTAATTACTTTACTTTGTAATCGCTTTCATTTATACTAAGTGTAGGTTGGATGGCATGAGTGGCTGTCATAGTATTTAGCGTAGGTGGGGCTGATACGAGGGAACAGGGCATAAAAGAAATGTCCTTTTTTGCTTAGGAAATTTTATGGAATTCTTTCGAAAGTTTTTATTTTTTCACTTAGTTGATTAATTAGAGAGGTGTTTTATATGAATAGAAATAAAGGCACTAACGTTTTTTTATTAATGTTTTCGGTAATCTTTATTTGTGGAGGATTATTATTAACAAATGTTTTTATTTATTCCCCTATTATTGGTTGGCTTCTAGCAGGATTTTGTTTAATAATGAATTTTATTTATAAAGAGGAACAGTTTAAATATAGAAAAAGAGAAGATTAGGAATATGATCTTCTCTTTTTTTACAGGTTCTTATAACGGTGGTTATCTTAACGAGAATTTTGCTCTTTTTTTGTTAAGGGCCCTTTTGTGGAATAATACTTAATGAGAGAATTAGGTAAATTTTGTTAAAATAAATAGAGAAGATTGTGAAGAAATGTACTTAAGCTAACGGGGCAGGTTAGTTTAATATTGGGACAATTTATTTTTTTAGGTTTTTCTTAAAAATGGATGGTTCTTTTTTAACGTGAAATGGCTCTTTTAAAAAGCCCCTTAAATTTCTCCCTATCTTCAGATGTAAATGGTTTTGGCCCCTTTGTACGCTTTCCGCTTTTTCGAGCCATTGCACTCAAATAACGTGTTTGTAATAATTGGTCAATGTTTTCATTTGTATAGCTAGACCCATTATGGTGAAGTACCGCGCACCCTTTTGCTAAACCTAGCGAAGCAAGACCATAATCTTGCGTAACGATTATATCTCCTTTCCCTGCTAACTTCATAATCCGGTAATCCGCAGCATCTGCTCCAGAATCAACATAAATGGTTTCCACTCCTGATGGTTGTTCCACATTAGAAAAATGAGAAAAGCTAGTAACAAGG
Source organism: Priestia sp. YIM B13551 (assembly GCF_042787905.1). Taxonomy (NCBI): domain Bacteria; kingdom Bacillati; phylum Bacillota; class Bacilli; order Caryophanales; family Bacillaceae; genus Priestia; species Priestia sp. YIM B13551. The sequence continues at coordinate 29,238 of NZ_JBHZOX010000012.1, read as the reverse complement.
ATAACAGGAATTTCGGCATTCGTACCTTCAGAGATAATGATATCTTTTACCGGACAAGCATCTGCATCAACATAAATTTTCATCTTTAGCTCTCCCCGTAAATAAGTTTGAGTTGATGATAATGGAAAATTTAGCCTTTGTCAAACAATAAAGATGGTTTACCTAAAATTATTAAAAAACAGTTATTCTATTAAAGGGCGCGTTTAATGCTCTCTTTTTTAAAAGGAGAAGCTAATTTGATCTTACGTAACCTTCTAAAGTATGAAAAAGATGTTATTATCACTTATGAAACCCATAATAATAATGATGTGGTTGCTATTTATTGGGAGTGTGATGATATTTGTTTTTAATTCATTTATGTGAACCTTGTAATGTTGAGGAAATAACAACTCAAATAGATCCGAAATATAAATGCCCTAAGTGTGGGCTATTGACTGAAGATAGATGGATTGATGAAGGAAAGGAGTATGAATCGTGAGTTTTAAGAGGGAGAATTAAATACTTTATACATATAAAATATACGTAACTAAGCGTCCTTAAAGGAGTTATTTAATGAACCTTCCTAATGGAGTAACCGGTTTTCATAGTTCAATAGATAATAAACCGAATGAAATAGATGAGAAACATTTTAAAGATATATGCTTCAATTTAGTTAGAAAAAATCAGGGAAGAATATTAGACATTGATGAATCAAATTATGTTCTTTACAAACTTATTTAATAAGGAAAAATGCAAACATAATACATATAAATTAGAAGCTGATTTCTCCGCAGATCCCATCTGGTGTAATGATTGTGGAGAAAACCTTGATCTTGAAGAATTTCCTTTGTCTGAAAATCTTAAAGGTGAGCTTGAAGAGTGGATTGATGATTATGGAAACTGGATTGATTTTGATACCGATTCTTTAAGGGAAAATGGAATAGAAATGGAAACTGAATATAACCAAAAAGGTCTACAGCTCTTTGGACAAGTAAAAAAACAATTAGGTATAGACTATCCGATTGTTTTTGTTCCTTCTAAATCAGGAGAACTATACAAAGACCTATAAGAAAAATAAGCAGTCCTTAATAAGAGGACTGCTTATTTTTCACGACCGATAACACGTTTTATGTGAACTAAAAATGCATATCATAGTCATCTTAAAAAACAGAAAACCAACCTCTGAGTCCTAAAAGTTGGTTTCCTGCTCTTGGAGAAGAGATTCGTGTTGGATTGCTGGATGCCTCACAGCGTCTTGAGTAGTTTGCTCAATTTACTGTTTGTTATTCTTCCATTACATTTTTAATCCAGCTTAAAATCACTTCTAAACCATCTTTGTTAAACAGATAAAAATAACGTTTGCCTTCTTTCACCAAATTAATAAGATGATTTTTCTTTAATTCTTTGAGATGGTAAGACAATTTAGTATTTGAAATATTGATACCTTCTTCATTTAAAATCGTTAAAATATCCATTGGACAAAATCCATCCTTTGCCTCAAATGTATCAGGTAAAAATTCTCTCCTTTCACGATCAAATTGTAGCATCTCAATAATTCTTATACGTATTGGATCTTGAAGTACTCTAAATGTATCGGTTACATGACTATTTTTTATCATAAATTTATTATAATCGTTAGGTTATTGACATTTCAAATAAATTTGAATCATAATGATAATAATTCAAATTTATTTGAAATGAGGGGATTTTCTGTATGAGATTCACACGACAAGAAATTATTAGCCTAGTAAGCATTTGTATCGGTAGTTTTTTAATTATTTTAGATACAAATATCGTAAACATCATCATTCCACCCTTACGACAACAACTCGATTTAACCATTTCACAAACGTCATGGATTGTGAATAGTTATGTCTTGACGTTCGCTTCACTAATACTATTCTTTGCTAGATTGAGTAAACGAATTGGAGCAAAAAATGCATTTATTGTAGGAATTAGCATTTTTATGATAGGTTCATTATTTTGTGGTTTATCAGTAACTTATAATAATTTACTTATTTCTCGAATTCTCCAAGGAATTGGGGCAGCTTTGTTTGCTCCTGTTGCTACCACACTGCTATCTTCAACTGTAATAGAACCACAAAAACGTGCCCTTGCATTCGGTATTTGGTCAGGTACATCAGGCATAGGTTTTGCATTTTCCCCTATGATTGGAGGATTTTTCAATGAATTATGGGGGTGGAGAAGCATTTTTTTTATCAATATACCTTTTACTTTGATTGTTATTGTAACAGCATTTACAGCTATTAAAGATATTAAAAAAGAAGATATTTCAATGTTTATAAAGGAGCAAATGACAGTAGTACTACTTATTTTTACATTTGTATATATAACTCATGAATATAAAATGATGATCCAATTTCCATTTCTGTTTATGACAGGATTCCTAACGCTACTGTTTTTGGGGTGGAACTATGGTAAAAAGTTTAAACAGAATCTTACTCACGTTGTACAACGACAAATGTTTTCAAGATTAAATATTTCAAGTTTGATAAATGGTTTCACTTATAACTTTTCAATATATGGAATTATATATTTCATCTCCATTTACTACCAAGAAAATTTGCATCTATCATCCCTTGAAACCGGTATTAAATTTCTGCCATTAACATTATCTGCGATGTTGTTATCATCGTTTTTATCACCCATATTAGTTAATAAGTTCGGGAAAACTTTAACACAACAACTTTGTTTATTTGCAATTATAAGTGGAAGTATAATTTTATTCGTTTACTTTTCGATAACAAAAGTACCTCCTCTTATTCCAGCCAGCTTTATCCTTCTAGGTTTTTCTGGAGCAATTGCTCCTGTATTAATGAATGCAGCCTTCTTGGCAACTGATGAAATGTACCATAATGAAATATCCTCTTTAGTAAATCTTGCACGTCAAATGGGCAGTGTTTTAAGTGTGATGATTGTTTCTATCATGTTAGATCTCCTTCCAAAGGAAATCGTTATACAGTATTTCATACTATGTACAATAATCATCTCTGCCCTAGCGTACACCTACTTATCCTGGGCAAACACATTTTCGATTAAATCTCTCCGATATAGTAATAAAAAGGATAGTACCCATCACCGGTAAAGATTTCTTTGCCAATTACTCATTAACAATATTCATTAAATAAGTAATGCCTTAATTAATAGGCATTACTTATTTTTGTACCTAGAACGTTGATTATGTTAACTAAAGATGTATACCATATACAGCATAAAAAGAGAAAAAACTCCTGTCGTTGGCCAGGAGTTTTTTCTGTTGAGAATTCAAATAAGAAAAGTGGTAGATGCCTCACGGCGTCTTGGGTAGTTTGCTCGAATAATAATAACTTATTCATTTTTAAGAACTTTTGTTAGAAGTACTATCTGATTATGCAACTCGTTCTTAGTAGGTAAATGTCTACAGTTATCATAATCTGCAAGTAGACATTTAACCTCCCTATAGAATAGGAAATGTTCATAGTTATCGAGCATATTTTCTCCTCCTGATGCTATCCCTATCTTTTATATGTACCCCTTCAACACGTTCTTCTAACACATGATTTCCGATAAACAACATTATGGTAACTAGCTTTGAGTATGGTATACAGCTTAAAGAAATAAAAAAAACTACCAACCGGAAAGAGGTAGTTTTTCTATAGCGCAAATGGAATCGTGCTGATGCTTCATTGCATCTCGAATAGTTTGCTCAAGATATTAGAGTTATTATTTATTGTTTTTCTTTTGCAATTTCTTTTCTATTAGGAGCAAGTGGTGGCTGTTCTAGCCACTTGTTTTTCACCATAATATCAAACCAGTTTTTGGTGATTACTAGATTTTTTAGAATGGCTTTTTCATAAGCTACACCAAGGTCTGTTCTCATGGCTGATGCTAGACCTGTCCCGTGATATATTTGTGCAGTTTGAGTCAAGAAACCAATATGATACAACATTAATTTATCCGAAAAAGGAGAGTCTTTTGACGTTGTAACTTCTGATTCCCACGACATTGGAACTGGCAAATTATCCTTGTGCATAATTTTTGTTAAGGCTTGTATGTTTTCATCAGCCGTTTTTTCAGAATGCTCCAAGAACTCTCTTACCTCTTTCGATTCAGTGACTTGACTGAATCCGATTGAAAGAGCTTTAGCCATAATGCTCTTTTTAATGTTAAGAGAACTACTGATCATTTCTGTAGCAGATAAAACTCTACCTTTTCCGAAGAATCCATCAGAAAAATCTTTGGTAGATATAAATTCAGGGCTCTCGTTAGGATAGAAATAGGGGTCTCTTTGGAATTTTCCTTTTTCAAGCAATAACTCAATGGTTAAATCGTACATATTTTTTGCATCATTATCACATGAATTGTAAAATTCCCGTAAGTCCTTTCTAACAGAAACACTTAAAGAAGTTGTATGTCCCAACAAACCATGCACAGTCATAAGATGCAAATAATTTAAGCAGAATGTGTCAGAAAACAATCTCTCTGCACTTTTATTAAGGTCGGACTCAGTAAATCCAATTGGAACGGGAAATCCATCTTTCTCAAGGAAGGAAACAACCTGCTTCTTTTGCTTTTCGAAGGTCTCAAGGGCAATTAAAAAAAGGTTTTTTATTGATTCGTCTTCAATAATAGAAAACATATACCTATTTACTATATCAGTCATTGTTCCGTTTACATACTCCCCCCAAAGTGTTCCTATTTCGGAAGATGTAAGTTTTAAATTATCATTTTTCATTTTCTCACCTCTTGCGTATTATTTACTAATTTATTAATAGATATGAATTATTTCTTGAATTAATGGGACTTGAGTTGAAGAAGGACAATGAGAAATCACATATCCTTAATGCCACGTATTGAATATATCTAATACAGAAAAAGGGAAGCTCACATTTGTGAGCTTCCCTTTTAGTTTATAGGTTCCTGATGTTAAGTAAATCGTTAAGTATTTCATAAAAATAATTGGTTTAACTATTTACTCTAGATGACGACAAATAGCGTCTTTTTCTACAATATACAACAAATATGGCCTAGTGACAGGTAGAAATATTTTGTGGGGAAGTCGAAGTTGTTTTACCGAATAGCAACTACGGTATCGAATTTTTGAAACTATTTAAACATGATGGCATTCACGAAATAAGGTTGGCAAATATTCCAATAGTAGAAGGTTTAAGAGGTTTATGAAATGTTGTTCGTTAACAAGATATTATATGACATATCCGAAAACCCAGTTTCACATTTCCCTATATTGTGACAAGGTGTTTCTTGTTTGAAAGGGATTTGAAACTTTTTAATAGAATAATTATGAAGATGGTCAGATAATAAATTTTTACACATAAGGAGATAAAACTATGGCAAAAAACAACTTACTAAGAATGGACAATGTCAGCATCGTTGTAGAATCCCTTGATGACGCAATTTTTTTCTTTGAGGAGATTGGCTTGAACCTCGAAGGGCGAGCCACTGTCGAAGGTGAATGGGCTGGTCGCGTAACCGGATTGGGTTCTCAGTGCGTAGAGATTGCTATGATGGTTACCCCAGATGGCCACAGCCGACTTGAACTCTCGCGATTTCTCACCCCACCTACTATATCAGATCACCGGACTGCTCCTGTAAACGCCCTCGGTTATCTACGCGTCATGTTTACCGTTGAAGACATTGACGAAATGGTATCGAGACTCACTAAGTATGGTGCTCAGCTCGTTGGCGAAGTGGTTCAGTACGAGGACTCGTATCGGCTCTGCTACATTCGTGGAATCGAAGGACTTCTAATCGGTTTGGCAGAACAACTTGGTAACAAATAAGTAAGTGACATTTTATAAAAAGCCTTTACTGAAATATACATTACTGAAGTAAAAATATTCGAAGAAAATTCCTATTCAATAAAAGTGCGCAATTCACCTGTAAAGGTTCTTTTGCTGGCTCACTTCCGGAAAGAGGTATTATGTTAACTACGTTTGTATAGAATATACAGATTAAAAAGAGAAAAACTCCTGCTGTGTCTGAACAGGAGTTTTTCTCTTTTTATTAACAGAATGTCCTTTTGATGCCATTGCTTGCATCTTGGGTAGTTTGCTCTGGTTACGATGTTTTAATTCATATAAATGTAGCAAAAATCTGCATGTCACCTTGTCACTTTTTTCCCTTTTCGATATAAAATTCTGGGTTTTGATAGGTTTTCTCTAGAAAGTTCTTTTGTTCTTTTTCAGCAAGCTTATTATTTTCAACTGTATTGATATGAGCATCATAAGTGGCGAACCCATAAAGAGAAGGGAAAAACAGTAACCATTCTGGATTTAATATGTTGGTAGCTTTCTGGATTTCGCCTAAAAAGAGAAGAGAAATAGCTTCAAGAAGATGAGAATAGTAAAAGAAAACGACGGTCCAAGTAACAATAAAAAAAGCAACGATTATTCGATGAATATAAAGCTGACCTAAACCTGGCATAAATAAGGACCATAGGATAGACATAATAGGGTTTCTTTTATCCAAGTAGTTAATCTCCATAGCTCCCATACTAAAGGAATTAAAGGTGTGATTTTCTCTTTCAGCTAAGAGATATATTTTATTTAAATCAACCGTCGTTCGATAACTATCCCATATGGCAAAGATATAAACAGGAATATAAATGAGAAGCCACCTAGTGTTTAGTGACTCTTTCGCCATGTCTATGTCCCCTTGAAAGGAATGAATCATAGCCACGTTTATATTTGACTGGAGATTAATAACAACTTCCCAAATAAATAAAACAAATCCTCGAAGATATTTAGATAAAAGTAAATGTCCGAAGCCAGGAAAGGCTGCTGACCACCAGGCTATAATGTAGGGATTTCTTAAGTGAATCTGAGTGGTTCCAAATATACTAACGTGAGCTATATAGCGTCTTGCTGTGTTATCGTTTGTATAGTTTTTCATGTATGTTCTCCTATGGAATTATTAGGGGAGTGAAAAAAACGTTTTTTACATCTTTAATCCATAATTAACATACTTTGATATATTTATTCTGTTTTACACGTTTAAAATACCTAAAAATCCTTCATGAGATAAAAAGTGTTTTTAGATATTAGGTTCCTAGAAAATCCATTATGGTAACTAAGTTCATATATGATATTTATTAAAAAAGCAGAAAAAACTCCCTAACACCAGGAAATTTTTCTGTTGCGTATTAAACACTGAACTATATTTAAAAATTATAATTTTCACTAAAGTGCTCATAATATGGTAAATACGTCAAAAGGAGATACAAAAATGCTTATTAAAAAGATACTGATATTTTTACCAATATTCCTTTTTGTTATTTATTCCCCTACGCACGCATTAGAGATGACGAGTACTTTCAGAATTGTAAATGATAAAAACGAGACGATTGCTTCAAAAGAAGTTTCATTTCAAGAAGGTGAGACATTATACGAAGTAACAAAAAGGGCCTTTAACATAGAAGAATCCCAAGGGAATATTATATCTATAAATGGTATCCATTCAATTCCAAAGAAAAATATACATTGGGCTGTTTTTGTAAACAGGAATTTTATAGAGTTAGGTTTAGATGAAGTCACGCTCAATGAAAATGATGAGGTAGTATGGGCTTTGAAAAATTGGGATAATCAAGAAATTTTAAAGTAAATAACATAGAAAATTAAAACATCCTACAAAAAGTAGTTGGTTATTATTCTAACTACTTTTTTGTAAGTTATAATTTCCGATAATGCTGATTATATAAACTAGAGGTGTATATGATATGCAGCTGAAAAACAGAAAAACCTACCCTGGTGTGTGATAGGGTAGGTTTTTCTGCTACATTATTTAACCAAAGGACTGAAGCCTCACGGCGTCTTGAGTAGTTTGCTCAAGATATCAAAATTTATTTATCTACATAAAAGAGAAAAACAAATTATATGAAAATTAGTTTTAATTGAAACGGCTCTTTACAAATGTAAAATTCAGGCGTATAGTACCTACCATACATATATGATCTTGCTATTTTCATACCTTTTATCGCTTAATCCACTAAGGAATGGGGGACCCATTTTTGTGTGCACTTGCACTTGGGGTGAATCCTTCGAAAAGAAGGTAGGACTACTCTAAAGGCCCGAACCCGACAGCTAACCTCATCAGCGTTTGGAGAGAAGGTTTGCTTTTATTTGTCCTGGAAAGAACACTAAGCAGAACCTTAGTGTTCTTTTTTGTGTTTTTTTTCTGAGATAGGGAATGATGAGAGTAAACTAATATAGGTAAATGGCAAAGGTTTCAGGAGGAGTTTAGATGAGTTATTCATCCCTAAAACGTTTATTAATTGGGAGGCCACTTAAATCAAAAGAGTTAGGTGAACAAAAGCTAAATAAGGTCAAGGCATTAGCTATTCTTTCATCTGATGCACTTTCATCCGTGGCGTACGGCCCAGAACAAGTCTTAATTGTGCTTGCTACCATTGGAATGATCGCATTTTGGTACTCCATCCCAATTGGTATTGGGGTACTTATTCTTTTAACGGCACTTATTCTTTCGTATCGCCAAATTATTTATGCGTACCCAGAAGGGGGAGGGGCGTATGTTGTATCGAAATATAATCTCGGAGAAAATGCAGGTCTTATTGCCGGAGGATCTTTATTAGTAGACTATATTTTAACGGTGTCTGTAAGTATTTCATCTGGAACTGATGCATTAACGTCTGCTTTTCCTGTTCTTCATGACTATAGAGTCATCATCGCTTGCTTATTGGTTATTTTTATTATGGTTTTGAACCTAAGAGGGGTAACAGAATCTGCGTCAGCCTTAGCCTATCCTGTTTATTTGTTTGTTCTTGCACTACTTCTATTAATAGGTGTAGGCATATGGAAAGTAGCGACTGGTCAGGTTTCTCCTGACGTTCATCCAGCCTTGGGAACTGTAGTTCCAGGGATTAGCTTATTCTTACTACTACGAGCTTTCTCATCGGGGTGTTCAGCCCTTACAGGTGTTGAAGCTATTTCTAATGCTGTAACGAACTTCAAAGAACCAGCTGCACGAAATGCAGTTCGTACACTTGTTGCGATGGGTATTATTTTAGCTATTCTGTTTTCAGGTGTCATGTTCTTGGCTTATTGGTTTGGAATTGTACCTAAAGCTGAGGAGACGGTTGTTTCCCAGCTTGCTTCCCAAGTATTTGGACGAAATGGTTTCTATTATTTTGTTCAAGGTACGACGGCTTTAATTTTAGTGTTAGCTGCCAATACAGGCTTTTCAGCCTTTCCTTTACTGGCTGTTAATTTAGCTGTAGATAAGTATATTCCGCGTATGTTTACGATACGTGGTGATCGTTTGGGCTATTCAAATGGAATTGTCACACTTGGAATTGCCTCTATTGCGCTCATTATAGCGTTTCAAGGTAATACAGAACGGTTAATCCCTTTATATGCGGTTGGAGTATTTATTCCATTTACGCTATCTCAAACGGGCATGATTGTAAAATGGCTAAGAGAAAAGCCAGCTGGCTGGCAAGGGAAATTAGTGACCAATTTTATAGGAGCTTTTATTAGCTTCACGGTACTGATTATTTTCTTTACAACAAAATTTTCACAAGTATGGGCTGTTTTAATCTTCTTACCTCTTATTGTCTATCTGTTTCACCGTATTAAGAACCATTACGTAGAGGTAGGAAAGCAACTTCGCATGAAGCCAGGAGACAAAGAAGCATTAGCACTAGAAGGAAATGTAGTCATTATACCGGTTGCAGGCTTAACAAGGGCTGTCGAGAATTCCATTAACTATGCAAAAATTATTGGAGACACAGTGATTGCGGTCCATGTGGCATTTGACCGTGAAAGTGAAAAGAGAATGGAAGAGATATGGAACGAACGATATCCTGATATACGCTTAGTTACCTTCTACTCACAATATCGAAGTCTAGTTGGGCCTCTTTTACGCTTTATTGATCGTGTAGAAGAGCGAGCTGATGATAGTCATATGGCTGTCACCGTTTTAATTCCGCAATTTATCACAAGAAAAAGCTGGCATAACGCATTGCATAACCAATCAAGCTTATTACTAAGAGCACACCTTCTTTATCGGAAAAATGTCATTGTAACTACATTGCCTTATAAATTTAAAAAATAAAAAAGCAAACCCCTTTTCACATGTATGAAAAGGGGTTTAATTCGATCATTCATCTTGTGTTGAGAAAAACAGATGACATTTAGAATAACCCACATTACATCATCTTTATCACTTTTGATTCTCTTTTATCCCTGAAAGATACGATTTATTTCGTAAGCCAGCTCGACGCACATAGGCTTCCACTTTTATATCTACATTTAACTTCGGAAAGTACACATCATTCCATTCCGTCTTTAATTTTTTAAATTGATTCGGTCTAGTACGGTGAACCACTTCGCCAAATCCTAAGATATCCGTTTTATTTTTTTGCGCACGTTCAATAGCTGCCTTTAGCTCTTTTTTAATTTCTTTCCTAAGGGATTGTTCGATTTTTGTAATGACCTTTGGATTCGTGATATCAACAGGTACCTCCATGTCACCGATATCTCCTTCAACACGTGTATGAACAGAAATATGAGGTTGACCATTCTTCACTTGAGCAGACACACTTGTTTTTTGTCGTACAGTTTGATAAGCAATTGCTTCTTTCCTTCCTTTCCAATCAATATTAATATCCGTTCCTTGGATTTTATCGAGAATCCATACCGTTCCTCTTGCTGGTTTTCCATACAGCCAATCCACTAACTTTCCTTGTTTTAAAACAGCAATTCCAGAAGCTTGAAGCGTTGCTCCAGGTGCACTCTCTTGAAGGTTATCCAGCTTTTGTGCTTGCTGGGGACTCCCAACTAGGCGAAATCCTGATACGACGGTTCCTCTACCAGGTGATTCAAGACTTTTCATCACCTCTTGGAGCGATGTTTTTACATTCTCTCCCCATTTTCTTTCCGTAAACTCTAAGGTTTTTAGTACCTTATTCGCTGGAATCTTATCAACTGGAGTTAACGTTTTAACAAGATCGGCTGCGGTCGAATGGTTTGCAATCACAATGGTTGAAGTATTTCGAAATTCTGGATCACGATCTAAAGCATCAATTAATGTATCAAGCCCTTCTTCTTTAGCCAACTTTTCTCCAACTACAATCAAGTTTGCATGAGCATAATACAATCGTCGAGAAATTCTCCCCGAAGCCCGTCTACTTGCTTCGACTAGATTATCTCCTGAAGCCGAATAGATGGTAATAGGAGGGCTCTGGGTACCTCCTCCTCCTCCTTGCATACCTCCTGCCACGTTCCCTGGATTTATAATTTGGAGTGTTAAGTGATACCCTCCATCTTTTGTTTTATCGACGCCCATAGCTGCCACGATGGCAAGGTCAGTTAACTCTTTTTTACTCCAACAACTGGTGAGCAAGATGGTTATCGTCATCATCAACAAAAGAAAAAATCCTTTACGCTTCATTATTGTCACCTTCTTCACGATCTTTGTTTGAACGCATAATGAATCCTTTAACACTGGAACTTCTCCGCACTTTCACTTGACGAACGGCGAAGTCTGAACTGTTTAATGATATGTAGATTCGTTCATGATGAATCCTGTATACGTTCTAATGTATAATCCGTACATTGATTTGTAGTATCATGGTGACAGTTCTTTATTATTGTTTGATTTTCAAAGGATAAAGACATAGTTTCAGCACTTTCTCATTTTTGGATATTTTAACCACTAATCGAATTTTTATGTAAAAGTAAACAAAAGCGTTTCTATGCCATACTAGAAGAAAGAGAAGAAGAGGATGATGGAGATAACATAGTATGAAATAGATAAAAAAGCCCATCGACCTAAGTGGATGGGCTTTATCTTTCCTATATAAATTGTGAACCTAACTAACGTGTTTTTTAATTTTTGGTTCAGGCTTTATTAGTAATGAGGATAAAAATTCATAAATAATTGCGAATACCAAGGGTTGTTTACGCTCCTTCAGTCTATATTTAATTTGACTTAGATATAGTCATAAAAATAAAAAGTAAAAACTGATTTGTATTACATGGATCAAGTGTGAAATTTGCATCGTAAGATCATACAGATAGATTATAGTAAAAAAAGATGATTTCTCATAGTCCTATTTTTTAAAAATTATTAAATGATTTTTCCTTTTTTTCTCTGCTTGAAATGCCTTTGAACTTAAATGTAATTAGTTATAGATTAGAAATGTACCGTTCAAAATTACGTATACTTTTCCCTATTTGTAAAAGTATAGATTCACAAATAAAAAGCTCCTTATCATAGAAGAAATAAAGCCTTTCACCATGTTGTTTCCGATAATCGTGATTATGTTAACTAAGGTTGTATGTGGTATACATATTGATTTTTGAGAAAACATTCTATAAATCGCCTAAGTAAATTGTTTTTATATCAGTTTCGATAATTTCACTCTCTTTATTATTAACAAAGTAGGCCTTTGCTTTAGGTCTAGAACTAACTGTTTTAAATAAAGAATCATTTATAAAATGTAGAGCAACCCCATCATCTACTGCATAACCTTCTAGCATTTCTCCAGTAGAGATTAAGTTATGATATGAGGGTCTTCTTTTATTCTCACCATCATAATGAGGGCAATTACTTCCCTTTAAAAAGCCCAAACAATCTAATTTTAGTAGTGGTGCATTTAAGGGATCAGTTAGACCTTGTTCAAACCAGCAAATTGAACCAGCACTTAGTCCAGACAGAATTATCCCACTTTCATATGCTCTTCTTAAAACTTTATCTAAGCCCCATTCTTTCCATAAAAGAAGCATATTTCTTGTATTACCACCACCAATGTATATTATATCTTGTTCAAGTATATATTCCTCTAAATCTATAAAGTTTGGCTCAAATAATGATAAATGAGATGGTTTACATTTCACTGTATTAAATGCTTTATAAAACCTCTCAACATAATTATCTTGGTCTCCACTTGCAGTAGGAACAAAACATACTTTTGGATATTCTTTCTTAGCCTGAGATAATATATATTGGTCCAGTAGAAAGTTTTCTGGTTCCATTGAGAAACCTCCACCACCCATTGCTATAATCTGTCTCATTTTTTCAACCCTTTCGACGTATATAACATTCTATATACTACAAAATGTGTTAATTACCTTTTAAGCAAGTATCAACAGAATCTATAAAAATCAAAAGGTGCCGATAAGCCGTTTTATGTTAACTAATGAACCATGAAAATGGATTCCTTAATGCGAATAATGGATACCAATTCAAATTTTATGATTTATTGAACGATTGATCTGGCAATTCTAAATCCGATATCATCTATATAAAAATCCGGCATACTTTTGCGACGACAAGTGGCTCCACATCCACGTTCTTCTTCCGCCCAACTTCCTCCCTGAATTATTCTATAATTACTAAATACCTCTTCATCGTATAAGTCCCAACACCACTCCCAAGTATTCCCGATCATATCATACAATCCCCATTCATTAGGCTTTTTCTCACCAACCTCATGCAATCGTTCGTTAGAGTTACCTTTATACCAAGCAATTTCATCTATTCCACCATACCGATACCCTTTTGAGTTTGCTTTACATGCATATTGCCATTCAGCATCTGTCGGTAAACGAAAACCATTCGTATTATAATTGCATATAACTGATTTACTTCCGTTATCAAAATCATAAAATTGGTCATAACCCAGCGCAACAGACAGTAAATTGCAAAAATTCACTGCATCTAGCCACGAAACATTAATAATCGGTTTTCTAGCCTCAGTCGTTGTTGAAAATTTTTTCCCTGTAATAGTTGTATAAAGTTCTTCTGTTACGGTATATTTTGCAAGGTAAAACGGCTTGATCTCAACGTTCCAAATAACTTCTTTTAGATTTTTTCTAACACCTGGCATTCCAAATTTATAGTTTGAACTAATCCATTTTTGCTCGTCACGAAAATCTCGTAGACAAACTTCTCCTTCAGGTATATACACCATTAAATCTTTTAAGTAGTCGTTTAATTTAACTAACATTGTTCTCTCCTAGATTTGAATTAATTAATGTTTCTAAATACTACTCTCAAAGTTAGATCTCATTTAAGGGCTATTATAAGCTATATCTAAATAAGCTGACATTAGATTCTAGCTTCAGCTGCATTATCGAAGTTATCCTATAAGATTGCGGGGATTACTCTTTGGAATATGAATCAGCTTCTTGAAAAAAAATATAATCATAACCCATTTTATGTAAATTAAACACAAATAGTTCACCTTTATTTCAAGAAAAAATGGTTAAGGGTTATGTTGGACACCGTCACCTATCACTATATTCATATGAAAAAGTAAAAAGAAAGTATTAAACGAGAAGATGCTTTTCGGCTAATACTTTCTTTATTATTAAAACTTTTAAATCATGAGCTTTATATTTAATTTTATGAAATCCTATCTGTGATTTTACTAAATACAATTGGTTTTGTACTCAACATGGGTGGTAAATTTAATTTTAACTGAGATAATTTTCCTTCTACGTCCATCTCATAGGCAATTAATATATTCATTTCTGTGTGGGAAAGATTCCACTTTGTTGTGTATATGTCGTAATGATGGTGTTTCATCTCTATATCAACTGATTCCCACTTTAAATATAACGTATCATTTTGTTTATACACTTCGATTTTTCCATATGCAGGATGCTCAAATATTCCTGTATATTCTTCTAATTCATGTGTAAGAGTTGTGTCTTTTACTTTTGGAAGAGGTTTATCTAATTCTTTCATCATTTCTTTAAATTTAGCTGTATCTTCGACAGCTCTTTTATGCCAATCAATTGCATCTAATCCTAGAAGTTCATCATAAATTTGATTCGCAAGGTAAGATGGTAATAACGTTGTTCCAGTGTTTGTTAATATAACAAGTCCGATATTTTCTTCTGGTATAAAGGATACGAGCGCTGAAAATCCATCAATATTCCCACCGTGATGGATTACTTTATAACCGCGATATGCACTAATAAACCAGCCAAGTCCATAGCAATTTAGTGTTGTTTCTGATGTGGATAAAAGTGGTTCATCTGGAATTGGGATATGCGGTTGATACATCTGTTGTAACATATCCGGTGTAATAAGTTCATGTTCTCCCACTTTTCCTTGATTTAAATGGAATAGGATCCATTTAGACATATCTTCTATATTTGAGTTTATGCATCCTGCAGCGCCAACTGTATCGATGTTACGAAATGGGACTTTGACTATATCTTCGTTTTTTTCAATGTATGGAAGTGCGTGATCATCTTTTTCTTGTGAAGTAGTAACCGAGAAATTTGTATCTTCCATATGAAGAGGTTGCAGAATATGTTCGGCTACATACTGTTCCCATGTCTGATTTGTAATTTCTTCTACCATATAGCTAATGGTTGCATACATTAAATTATTATATAAAAAACTTGTACGAAATGGTGCATCTAGCTCCAAATATTGAATTTTTTCCGCAATGTCTTTTCGTGTTAATGAAGATCCATACCATAGCAGTTCATGACGACTAACACCAGAACGATGAGAGGCTAAATCACGAGCTGTAGTTTGTGAGCTTACTAGAGGATCATGGAGTGAAAAAGCAGGAATATAAGTCTGAATAGATTTATCCCAATTAAACTTTTGTTGCTGGGCAAGTAAACTTAGAGAAAGTGTACCAAATGCTTTTGTAGATGAACCAATTGCAAACAGTGTATTTGGTGTAACAGGTTTTTTATTTTCAATGTCGCGATACCCAAATCCTTCAGAAAGAATAATTTCTCCATCTTTTATGATTGCCACTGCTGCCCCTGGCACATTTAGATCTTTCATCATTTCCTTCGTATAACCATGTAGGCGACCTGTAAGAGATGATTTTATTTTTTGCATAAGACTTTGTCTCCTTTACCATTTTTTTCTACAATTAGGTTATTTCGAGATAAAGAAGAGAAAGACCTTGTTGTTAACAAAGATGTCATAATTTTTTTAGGCTCTCACTAGAAGTTGTAGTTGACGCACACATATATATTTTTTATGAATAATACACCAGGCATATAAAGTATAGAGGCTTACAGATACCTTAACTACCGAGAAGAGCTGTTATGTTAACTTGAAATTAATGATATAATTACCTTTAAATGTATAATCACTGTGTTTATTTGTTAAATACATTTCTTATATAAGAAAACATGGTAGGGAAAGGGTTAAGTAATTATGAAAGAAGAGAAAAAAGAGCATAAATTTGAATTTTTATTTTATGTCGTACCAGGTGCAATTTTATTTTTCCTAGATAAATATTATTTCCACTTCTTTGATTAATTCAAGAAATCTATACTACATATTTATATTCAGACAAAAGAAGCCTAGATAAAAGGCTTCTTTTATTTCTACCCAGAAAGCACATTATGTTAACTAACTTTGTATATTCTATACAGTCTAAAAAGCAAAACTCCACGGCAAGGTGAAGTTTTCTCAAAATGAATTGGTATATATGTAACGTTATTTGATCTCTTTCATCAGCTTTTTCTCTTAAAGTTAGCCTCTATTTGTTCTAATGAAAGCCCTCTCGTCTCTGGTAAGAATTTCGCCACATATATTATTCCCACAATACCAAATAAAGCGAATAGAAAAAATGTTCCTGAAAGTCCAACTGTATCCATAAGGATAGGGAAGAATAAGCCTACTAAGAAGTTACAAAGCCATAAACATAATACAGCCAATCCCATACCAATACCACGTAAACGAACAGGGAAGATTTCAGCGAGTATGAGCCATGACATCGGGCCAATAGCTCCTTGGAAAAAAGCTAAGTATACGACTGTCATTGATAATACTACATATGGCAACATTGGAGACCCCGTAAGCATGAAAGCAGAAATACCAATCGTAATAAGTGCAATAGTTACCCCTGTTAAACCCGTAAGCAACATGGGCCTTCTGTTCACTTTATTGAGTAGCGACATGCCAACAATAACCGCAACAACAGCAATTAATCCGTTTGCTACGTTTGCAATTAATGCTGTTTTTGTACCAAATCCAGAATTTTCAAGAATTTGTGTTCCATAGTACATAATAGAATTGATACCTACTAATTGGGATATAGAGCCAATAGAAATACCAAGAACCACAATACGGCGAATCCACGGTTTCCTTAAATCTTTAAAACTTATTTTTTCTATTTTTTGCTTTTCTGAAATATGTGCTTTTATATCCTTCAATTCTTGTTGGGCAATACTTTCACTACGAATCTTTTGAAGTATTTTTAATGCGTCAGCCATTTTTCCTTTTGAAGCTAACCATCGAGGACTTTCAGGTAAAATAAGTACTCCAATCCAAAGCGCCAGGGCCGGCAATGTCGCAATCACCAACATATAACGCCAAGCGTGTCCTGCATCTCCAAAGACATTCCCAATAACTGCATTAAATATATAGGCAAGAAACTGACCCGTAACGATCATCAATTCATTTTGCGTAACCAACATACCACGCCTGTCTGCAGGTGCTATTTCAGCAAGATATGATGGAATGACTACAGAAGATCCACCCACAGCAAGTCCCAATAGAAAACGAAAAGCAACCATTATAGTTGTATTTGGTGCTATAACACAACCAGCTGCAGAAAAGAAAAATAATATCGCAAGATATAAGATAACCTTCCTTCGTCCTTTGTTATCAGATAAGCGTCCTCCAAATATAGAACCAAACGCAGCACCTAATACTAAAGAACTTGCTACTAAACCTTCCGTAAAAGGATTTAAGTTTAATTGATCAGGACGGGCCATAAATGGAAGCGCGCCATTAATAACCCCTGTATCATATCCAAATAATAGTCCTCCAAACGTTGATACAACGGTGACCAATTTTAAAAACTTTTTTGAGTCCTTTTCCTTGGCCTGTTCCGTTTGAGCTGAGTAATCATTAGGTAACTTGAGATTTTCCACGTTAAATTCCCCTTTTATTGATCGTATTTGTTTTAACGTAATACTTATCCATCAAGCTTTTTGCTAAGTATGATTGCAGAGGAAACTCCCCCCTTTTAATGAAGATAGGTAACCTAAGTCCTCACATCTGCATAAAGGTTATCAATTGAGGCTTATTGTAAATAAAAATTTATGCGTCGAGTTACCAATTTAAAAGCGCTTTCATTTATCCCCTTTTGACTATGCCTTCCACTATCCCTTTAAAGATAGTGAAATTCTGGATAAAAGATCGGAACAACATAGTTTTGGATTAAATTTCAATATAGAAGATAGTATATAATTTTATTTCTGTTTATCCTTATTAAAGATATTTGGTTAAGTTACCTTAATTAACGCCTGCAAAGTTAAATCATGTTTTTTATTCTCATAATTGAGTAGGCATATTTAGAAGGAACGGATATCTTTTGCTATATTTTTAATATTCTGAATTTTAAAATCCAACTGTTGGTTGATTTTTAGCACATCTGGATCTGAGAAACCTTTATTCTTTGCTAATTCATGCTTATCTAAACGGTAGTTTGCTATACTTTTACTTAAATCTAGTACCTCCCTCAAAATCATCAGGACTCTTTCCTTTCTACTATTTTAAATTTTTTAATTCACTATTTCCTTTAAAACACTAAACAATTAATGAAAGTGGTGACCTTTATTTTTCAATAATTTAATAATCAAAATCTACATGATTCATTAATATATTCTTTTATTTAAAAGCCGTGACATTAGCTTTCACAACCAACCCCACGGCTTTTGCTCAATATTTCGGTACTTTTAATCGTTATCGATCCTACCTAGATTTAAAGAGTTTCTCCTACCAATGCAGCTTCTTTGTTACTTTCAAAATCCACCCATACGGATCCTTGATCTGCTGAACGTACACAATTTTCGATCCAGCGAACGCCTTCCAGTCCTGCATTAATGTCTGGGTAAACAAGTGTATCTAACGTTTCTTGATCACCGCGCATTTTTGCATCAATTGCAATCGCAAACTTCAGGTAAATATTTGACCATGACTCTGAAAGTCCTTCCTGGTGTAAAGCGCCTAAACGCTCATCCGCATTACAGCTTTCATCTAAGTAAGGCATTGATCGAATTAACGTTTGGATTGGCTGTCCCTGCACTTCATATCGTAGTTCATTTGGCTTACTGTCCCACCATTCCAAGCTTGCCTTAGAACCAACAATGCGAATTCGATGACCGTCCATACAACCCGCGTCAATAGAGGATGTCCATAGTCTGCCTACAGCTCCATTTTCATAGTGCATTAAAACGTAAGCATTGTCTTCTAGGGGAGCACGACTGCCGATAAAGCTCTGGCGATCACATAATAACTTTTTAATTTTCATTTTTGGCATGATTAGCTGTGACATATAGTAAGTGTGTGTAGAAAGATCGCCCAACACATAGCTTGGTCCTGCAATCTTAGGATCCACGCGCCACTTTTGCGCAGCATTCACTTTGTCTCCATCATCAGTGGCATTAAACCCATGCGTGTACTGTAATTCGACTACTCGTACATCACCGATTTCTCCCTTTTCAACCATTGCTCTCATATGAAGCAGCAACTGGTTACCAGAGAATCCATACGTTACCCCAACGATTTTCCCTTTTTCTTCAGCTAGTGCTTTGATCTCTAGTACCTCATCACTCGTAAAAAACAAAGGCTTTTCGCAAATTACATGCAGACCTGCATGTAACGCCGCCTTACAAATTTCATAATGAGTACCATTAGGCGTAGCAATTGATACAACTTCAAGTCCATCTTTTCGTTTTGCTTCCTCTGCAAACATCGTTTCATAATTTGGATAACAACGATCTTCAGAAACCCCAATGTTGACACCAAAATCTTTTCCTCTAGCAGGATCAATATCGAATGCTCCAGCTACCAGTTGAAAAGCTGTGTTATCTCTAAGTGCCCCAATTCGATGCTTATAACCAACTTGCCCTAGTCTTCCTCCACCAACCATACCCCATCGTAACGGTCTTGCAATTTTTTTCTCTCCATTTAACATAGTAGACTTCCTCTCTTTTATGTTTTTTGAATATTCAGTAATATTAAATTCTAAGATATCTGAAGTAATTCAGTATTTAAATTAAAAGCTAAGCGTTTGTTTTAATGCATCAATGGAAGTTCGAACTCCTGCTTCTACTGACATTGTTAAATCTTCCATTTCTAAAGAAACTTCTTCATCATAGCCCATCATCTTAACAACGGAGAAAAATTCTTTCCACCACTGTAAATCTTGGCCACAGCCTACTGCTACGTAATTCCAAGCTCTATTTGCTACATCCGTCACTTCTTTTGTTTCCATTACGCCGTTAACTCCTGATAGATGTCGCTCAAGGCGGACGTCTTTCCCATGAACATGGTGAATGGCTGCTCCTAATTCCCTAGCTGACAAAATCGGATCTGCTCCCATCCAGATTAAGTGGCTTGGATCTAAATTTAATCCTACGATAGGTCCGACGGCGTTACGTAATTTAAATAATGTTTCAGGATTATAAACTAATTGAGAACTGAAATTTTCAAGGGCGATTTTTTCAATACCGCAGGATTCAGCTTTCTTAACCAGTTCTTTCCAGTAAGGTATCGCTACTTCATTCCATTGATAATCTAAAATATCTTTTAACACTGGAGGCCAGCTTACCGTATAGGTGATCCAGTTTGGAATTTTATCTTCAGGACTTCCAGCTGGTAATCCACTCATCATGACTACTTTCTTTACACCTAACAATTTGGCTAATTCAAACGTTTTATTTGTCACTTCTCGATGCTCTTTGCCCAACTCCCCAGGGTCTAATGGATTCCCAGAACAATTTAATGCACAAAGTTTAATATTACGTTTTTCCAATTCATTTAAGAATTCAGTTCTTTTGTAATCGCTTTCTAAGAGTTCATCTAGTTTCAAGTGAGGTGCTGGTGACCACCCTCCTGTGGTCATTTCGATCGTATCGATTCCCATCTCTGTTATTACGTCTAACATTTCTTTAAAAGGTAAATGTCCTAAACTGTCCGTCACGTAAGATAATTTCATGGTTGTTCCCCCTAAAATCTGTTTACAATCACTCATCAAGATTATATTTATAGGACAAATATATCCAACAGCTTTCATTACTTTAAAGCCTTTGTTTATAACTTAGCAATATCTCTGTTGGTAAATATTTTGCTTTTAAACCTATACATTTTTATAAGATAATCTTAATATGTTGAAAAATAAGTAATTGGAAACGCTTTTATTTAATTGATTATTCAATAAGCTTTATTTGCTATAGTGATTAGTATAAGATATAAAATCTTAAACGTCTTTGTTTTAAGAGGACTACTTTTTATCTTTTAAGGACAATTTTATCGAAACATTACTAATTTTATTTAATAAAATAACCCTCCTCTACTTTTTCATAAATGAAATTAAGTAGAGAAGAGTTGACTAATCTTTATATATAACTGTTTTTAACTTTGTATATAGAGCGCGAAAACGTCCTGGTGAGCTACGCATCGAAGCAGTAAAAACACGTGTAAAGTAGTGAACGTCTGGAAATCCTGTTTCTTGCGCAATGTCTCTGATAGATAAATCGGTTGTTTTGAGCAATGTAGCAGCTCTCTGAATCCGTACATTTTGTACATATTCTGAGTAGCTGATACCTAATTCTGATTTAAATAGACGAGACAGATGTCGACTAGATAGGTGTAAATGGGTGGCTGTATCCGTAAGTTTAATAGAATTTGATAGATTATCTTTAATATATAATTTCGCAAGGGTCAGAATTAAAGAAGACTTTTTTTGCACAGACTTCTGATTATGGTAATTCGAAGTCACAACAAAGTTTTGTATTAATAAAAGAATAAGGGAATGAGCTAAATTTGATAGTATCTCCTCAAAGAGAGCGCTTTCACTTTTTTCTGCTTGAATCAAAAGAGACTTCCACATTAACGGTGCAGCTTCATCTTCTTTTACATCTATGACTACTTCCGAACATTGTTTCGCCTCTTCAATTATTGTTACCCACTTTTCACTTGATTCTGATTCATCTAGTTCAAATCCGACATATAAGAGAAAAAGTCCGGTGTCGCTTTTTATTTGATGTAAAACTTCAGGTCTTGAAAGAAACATTGTATTTTCTTCTATTTGATATGTACATCCTTGGTCTATATAAGTTCCCCGTCCTTCGAGTACGTAACACACCTCAAAGAATGAATGTTTATGAGGCAAATTATTATAATGCTGTGGCATAACTCCCCAGTAGTGAATATAAAAAGACACTCCATTACTTCTTGTACGTTGAATATATTCATTTAACGCAATCTTTCCTGAGATAAACTTATCCAATAAACCGCCCCTCCTCTTTATGAAATCAGAAAATCTATTCATTAATTATTAATACAAACTATAATTTAAATGAAAAAATTTGTCTATAAAGACTCTAAATGAGGTTAGTTAAAGATATTATGAAAAAATTGGATAATTTTAACTTTTTAAATCTAAGGGAAAGAAAATAAAAGCTTAAAGATATTAAAATAAGACACATTATATATTCTGATTGGATAAAAGGGTTAGGGACTGAATTTGCTTTTAATAAGGTTAATTCACTTAAAAATAAAAGATTAATTTCTTTCATATAAAGAAGTAAATTAAAAAACATATTTATAAAAATTATAGTTTTATTATTTACTCCTACTGACGACAAATAGAGACTTTTACTTCTTATAATATACCAATCTATCTTCCATTTCCCTTTTAAGAAATTGTTATATCCATGGTAACTTAACATGCAATCTATAAATATTTAAATTTAATATATTTTCAATGATATAAGTTCAACCAAAAATACAAAATTAATTTATTTTATATAAAGAAGTAAAAGTTAAAACTACCTTATAAAAATTATAGTTTTAACTTTTACTCTTAATGACGACAAAATAGTTATTTTTCTACAAGTTGAGTAATAGTTAAAAGAATTTTAATAAAAATGATTTATTAAATACTTTAATTCATGATATAAATTTATCTATTATCTATTGAGTTAATGATAATGTTAATTTCATACTTTATAAAAAATATTTATTAATTAATTTATATCAATTATTACTATTTTTACTATAGTTGTTTTAAAGAGATTCCTAATTAGATGTATCGAAAAATTTATATTATTGTTCTACTCTGGGAAAGAAAAGAGAAATAAAAAAGGATGCCCGCAGGCATCCATATGACAAAAAATAAAATATATCTACAACATTAAACTCAATCAGCTTTCACACTTGATGTTAAAATTCAAATTGTTTTAGTTTTTAACAGCTTTTTCCCAATCAGTTGCAAATTTTTCAATTCCTTGTTCTGTTAAAGGATGCTTTACCAATTGCTCGATAACAGAGTATGGAATTGTTGCGATATGAGCGCCTGCCATTGCTACACGAGTTACATGATCTGGATGTCTTACAGATGCAGCAATGATTTGAGAATCGATGTTTTGAACACGGAATAGTTCTGCGATTCTAGATACTAAGTGTACTCCATCCTCTGAAATATCATCTAACCGCCCTAAAAAAGGAGATACGTAGGTTGCACCAGCACGAGCAGCTAAGAGAGCTTGATTCACTGTGAAAATAAGAGTTACATTTGTTTTTACACCTTTTTTAGAAAGATAACGAGTAGCTTCTAATCCAGCTAACGTCATAGGAAGTTTAATCGTAATATTTTTATCGCCATCATTAATTTTAATTAATTCTTCAGCTTGAGCAATCATATCTTCGGCTGTAATTGCATCAGGTGTTACCTCTGCTGAAACAGATTCAACTTCTGGCACCATCTGAAGGATTTCTTCAATACGATCTTCAAATCTTACGCCTTCTTTTGCTACTAGAGATGGATTGGTTGTAACGCCAGATAAAACGCCCACTTTGTATGCTTTCTTAATGTCTTCAAGGTTTGCAGTATCAATAAAAAATTTCATGATTTCTTTCCTCCAATAGTTTGAAAGTCAAAATGTATTTTTTCTTTACAATAGAGTTATATGTATGAAATCTATACTTTCCCAGGCTTCAAGATAGCTGACGAGCCTCTTTTATACTATCTGAAATTACCACGATTATAAAGTAAAACGCTTTCTGCAAATGAATTCTTTTTCTTAATTATAGGTTTTTTTTATGGGATAGATTATAGAAATACTCTTTCTGATTCATTGGTAGCAGATCCCGAAGCAGGGATTAAACGTTTCATACCGAATTTTTATAATTAGAGAAGGTATGATTTAATATAGCTATCCTAGGTAATAACAAAAATAAGGTAACTTTAGTTCGTACAAAAGACTAAAGAGAAGAAAGGAATTAAGATCAAACAATGAAATGTATTTCAATTGATTTAGATGGTACGTTATTAAACTCTCAACATGAAATATCTGAAGAAAATGTGAAAACCTTAAAAGAATTGCACGAACAAGGACATAGCATTATTTTGAATACAGGCCGAGCCTATGCAGACGTAATTAAACTAAAGGCGGTACAAAATATGGAAGTTCCTATTTTTTGTATTAATGGTTCTGTTTTATATTCAAAAACAAGAGAATTGCTGTATGAGGCAACTATATCTGTTTCTACATATAAAAAAATATTTTCAATTCTAAATGAAATTGGTGTAGGGATTCTTGTATACACTAATTATGGTGGCTTTCCTTCAACTTTGCCTCCATTACATAATAAAAGCAAGGAAGAGCTCGCCACTCTTTTTCAAGAATACAATTACGATGAAATTCTAAATAAAGACAACCTTAAAATCTATAAACTAATTGCTTTGGTACAGTACGAGCAATTGGAAAAAGTCGAAGAAGTAAAAAGGGCATTAGCTGATCAATTTGATATTTCGATGGCTTCTTCTTTTCCTAATAACGTAGAAATCACTTCAAACGAAGCTCATAAAGGAAAGGCTATATTGCGTTACCAACAGATGATGAATCTGAATTTTGAAGAAATTTTTGCTTTCGGAGATGGAGGCAACGATCTTGCTCAATTCGAGGTAGCAACTACTTCAGTTGCTATGGGAAATGCTCCTCTAGACATTCAACAAAAAGCTGATTTAATAACTAAAACAAATGATGAAGATGGATTTGCCTATGCAGTACGCCATCTTTTAAAACTAACAAAAATACGAGATGTTATATCCATGACATAACATTAAATTATACCCGTTGCATTGAAGAAACCGTACCTCTGCACATTCTATAAAAATTCAGTTAAGCCACTCTAAAAGAGTGGCTTTTTTAGAAGGCTTTTAACCTTTAATTGATTAACTGTAGTTAATCAATTTCAATCGAAAAATATCACTTATTTTGCTAACATGTTCAACAAAATGAAAAGGAATAAGGGCGTTACTTCCTTGTAATAGCCTTATCATTGTATCTCTATTCTTCGCTTGCCACGTAAAATTTTATTGCCTCCAACCATCTAAATAGATGTACCTTTTCGAACTATCTATATTGAACAACCTCAATCATAAATTAACTATACACAGTTTAGGGGATTCTGGTGCAGAAGTGTTGAAATGTTGTTACTAAAAAGCTACCAGAAAAAATATCCTTTATATCGCGGTTAAATGTCTATTTATTGCAATTCTGAGTGTTTCTCATAATACTGTTTTTAGTGAAGGAGTTGGGGGGATTGAAAAAAATCATATACTGGATTATTTTTATTTTTTTGATTGTAGCTTATGTGACTGACATAGAAAACATTGACTTAAAGAATTTATTCTCTTTATCACACGAAAATACTACATCCTATGATAAATAAAGGAACTCGCCAAAGTAGTAGCAGGTTTAAGCCTGCTTTTGCTATATAAATGTTTCATAGCTAGAGAAATATTTATATAAATGGTTTATATCTTAATTGAGCAACCTACCTAAGATGAATGAATCACCACCTTATAAGTAGTGATATGTAAAACAGAAAAAACCACTAGGATGGATTCTAGTGGTTTTACTGTTTAAAAATCGTTATATTCTTCTAAGTCGTCATCGTCTAATGAGCCAGATATATTTTCTAAATCTGCAACCTTTCCTTCTTTCAGTTGTGGAACCTTCGAAGGCTCTTCTTTTTGGAAGGAATCGTTTCCTACAAAACTTGTCGTTTTTGCTAATGTTTTTAAATCAGCTAACTCATTCTTGATATGTTCAAGCATTTCGTAGGTTTTTTTGTCTTCTATTGCTTTTCTTCCATTAGATGAATCATCTAGATCACGTAGAATTAAAGATGAAATATAGTCCCCTAACTTACGCGATTTAGCATGTTTAGCTAGTTTATTATAAACTTCATCACTCAATCGATTTGTCTTAATCGTAAAGGCGTTTTGACGCTCTGACATCCCTATCACCTACGTTATTAGGATTTAACGGTTTTCTTCTCTGCTGCTTGCTTCTTTTGAACATAACCAATACTACGAATCTCCAAGCCAAATAAATTTAAGTGGCGGCTATCTTGGGGAACCTTATGATACTTCTCCGTACGTTCTTCTCCAATTTTCTCACGCATACTATTCATGATAGCTACTTCTAAAGTGGGAGCTACTCCGCCGCAATATACATACTTACGTAGTTTATTCGCTGGTGGTGGTGCGACGTCATTTAGTTTAGCTAATAAAATCTCCACATATTCTCGTAGTGAAGATTTGATTGTACTTGTTAAATCAATAGATTCACCTGTATTCTCGTTTTTTAATACAAACTTTTGCTTGCTGTAGTTATCGAGAATAAATTGATCAAAGGCACGTAAGTCTGTAAATAATTCTAGAAATTTCTCTTTACGCAATTTATCAATATGAGCTAAATAAGGAATACCTTCAATGCTTTGGAACGATTCACGACTATTGGCAGCTTTCAACCCTTCTGGTAGAATAACCACATCAATGGAACCACCGCCTATGTCCACCATGACTGTTTCACATTCTACATACTCATTCGCATCTTCACGATCTTGAAGCGTTAAGTCTTTTTTTAACGCAAAACGTGCACTTTCTCCCTCTTTTAAGCATGCACTTTCTTCTACTACTACCTTTAAAGTCTTCTCAAAACCAGGCGTATGCACGGTAAACGTATGATCGCCTAAGAAACGATTGGCCATGGCTTTTTGAGCCGCGCCAAATGTGCTTTCTTTCTTAAGGAGCCAGATTGGTAACATGGTAGAAAAATAGTCAATTTCAATTGTATTGTCTTTTTTATCTTTGGCATGTAACGCATGGTAATACGCAATCGCAGCTAAAAAAGTGATGTATGGAATATGACTTGTAATTTTATTATGTAATTTATTAATGTGATTGTTGGCAAGCAATTGACTAGCTGCAATGTCACCTACTAAGAAATAACGCTCTTTCTCTTCTCCCTCAATGGTTGTAGAAAGTAAAATGCGCTTCTTAAATTCTTCTGGAGCTGTCACCGCATCTGTAAAGAACGAATCAGCAGCATCTTTTTGCAGTTCGACTACATTCGTTGGGAAATCAAATAGATATCCATCCATAATGTTCATATCGACAGAGTTACCGCAGTCTTTATTAAAGCGTGAAATTTTCATCTATAAACACCTCATTTTTTAAGTTGAACTTATATTCAACTTATTGTACTTGATATAGGATAAATATTCAAGATGTGGGAGCAACATAATTATCTACAAAACATTACATATATCAACAATTATGCAAATTAAGTGGAACTTGTATTCCCTAAGATATTCAAATCTATTGCCTTATGTACCTTACTTTATATCATGAGTATAAAAAGAGTTTGCACCAAAAAGGATGCAGACTCTTTTCGAAGCATAACTAAAAAATGAGCTTTATCTAAAAGATACGTAATGCATAAAAAACGGTACGTTTGTACATACACACATCCCCCAAAAAATTCATTTATCATTCATATGAATGTGATATACTTGTAGAGGAACTGATTATTTTTTTACAAATTTCATCTAATATTCAAAATAAAAGGCTACATCATTTTAAAATGATGTAGCCTTTTATTTTAAATATTCAGCTTTATCACACTTAAACTATCTACTAAAAGACAATGATATTTTTTAATGTGATGCAATTTTGGGTATTAATGTACCTTTGAAAATCTTATGCAGATAAGTCTGTGTCTTTTATATGCCTTTTTGTATTGTGTATCAGTCTTTGAAATCGCTTTCATTCAGATGAATAATATGGTAAACTAATAGATGCATATTGGTTCTTAAAATCAACTTCCAACGAGTCCGTTACCCTTCGTGGTTACGGATTTTTTTTACGCTCTTTATAAAATGTAAGTGCTTTATTTTCCAATATAGATTATAATAGAAATGCATTTGATGTTAAATAGTTATATACACCTATATCATCTTACTTCATTGAACCTATTCCTTTGTGTGGGAATAGGTTTCTTTCTTTTACTGGTCCACTATATTGGGAACATACCAATGCTCAAAAGTTAGCCTGTAAAGCTTCAATTTTCTTCTTGAGTTTTTGGCTTTCTTCTTCCAATTCGATGATTCTATCTTGGAGTTCTTCGTTACCCAAGCTGTTTTCCAGCTCTTCAGATAGTTGTATTCTCTTTTTATGGATTTCAATTCGTTGTTTAGCCATCTCTTCTACCTCTTTATTTAATTGAAATTGTTCGTATGGGTTCATATGTATTCCTCCTTTATTTTTACTTTCAACATAAACAGTTATCCCTTTAAAATAGAGTCCAGTGAGTATTAACTACGAACATAGTGACTGCCCCAAACGCGCTAGCAATAAAGCTAAAATTCCATACAGTTCGCATCCAAACTACCAAAGATCCATATGTCTTTCTGAAGGCTACCTCACGCATAAAGATAAGATAAAGTACTGTAAGCCCATATACACCAAATGCTACCCATCGAAAAGTTTCTTGAATTTGAGGGGCTACTAAGGCAACTGCTACTAAAGCTACGGTGAAAATGAGGTTCACAACCATAAAAAAGCTTACAAAACGCATCCACTTAAACCCTTTCTCATACAGTTTACCTGCATCTTGGTCTCCTTGTTTTAATTCTTCCATCATTCATTGCCCCTAGTATTTAGTTTTTATCTATTATAGCACGGGATGTTAGTTTCATTTTTAGATTACTAGTGTTAGTAAGTTCAACATTAGAAAAATTATCTGCAATTATTTCAAAGTTTTCCTATTAAAACTCCATACCTTATTCCATTAAAATCAGTTAATTATCTACCATAAATAAAAGAGCAGTTTGCATATGCAAACTGCTCTTTTGATGACCCGTACGGGATTCGAACCCGTGTTACCGCCGTGAAAGGGCGGTGTCTTAACCGCTTGACCAACGGGC
>NZ_JBHZOX010000011.1:0-70076 GCF_042787905.1 Priestia sp. YIM B13551 | reverse complement strand
CCTTCCCACTTAGACATCACAATAGCAGCTAATGCGTTACCTACTACGTTGACAGATGTACGAAGCATATCTAAAATGCGATCAATACCAGCAATGAATGCCATACCTTCTAGAGGTAATCCCATTGAACCCAGTGTTGTTAATACAACAACAAATGATGCTCCTGCAACTCCTGCCATTCCCTTAGAAGTCAACATCAACACAAGTAAAAGTGTAATTTGTTCTATGAAAGATAAATGAATGCCATACATTTGTGCAATGAAAAGGGCAGCAATTGCTTGGTAAATGGATGATCCATCAAGGTTAAACGTATATCCTGTCGGAATAACAAATGATGTGACAGCTTTCGGACAACCAAAGTTCTCCATTTTCGTCATTAACCTTGGCAATACTGCTTCAGAGCTTGCGGTTGTAAACGCTAAAATTAACTCATCTTTTAAAATTTTTATAAGCACTAAAACATTAGTTCCAGCCATTTTTGCAATAATACCTAATACTACAAAAACAAAGAAAATCATGGTCAGATATATAACGAGTACTAACTTTCCTAAAGGGATTAATGAACCAATTCCAAATTTGGCTACATTGACACCGATTAATGCAAATACGCCAAATGGAGCAAATTTCATTACCAAATTTGTCATCCAAAACATGGATTCTAATACACCCTCAAAGAAATTCAAAACAGGTTTACCTTTTTCTCCAATCGCTGCAACTCCTAGACCAAATAAGACTGAGAAAAAGATAATCGCTAATAAATTCCCCTCAGTTAGAGATTGAAAGATATTAGTTGGTATAATATGAACGATTTGATCTCCTATTCCTGTACTCTCAGTTGTTTTAGATGTTTCTTCATATTTGGATATATCACCTTTCTCAAGGTTCCCCATATCTATACCAGTACCTGGATGAAATATATTTGCGGCTAATAAACCAATAGCAAGTGCAATTGTGGTAACGATTTCAAAATAAAGAATCGTTTTTCCACCTAGCTTGCCGAGCTTTTTAATATCGCCTACGCCAGCTATAGATACGATGAGTGCGGATACAACGATAGGAATGACAATCATTTTAATGAGGTGAAGAAAAATATCACCTAGAGGTTGAAGAATGGCCATCACTGTATTATTTCCATAAAAAACAGCACCTATCGCAATCCCAAACGCAAGGCCAATAAAAATCTGTGTAGCTAATCCGAATTTTTTCATGTTGTAACCCCTTTCATTTCCTGCTACATTAAAACAAGGTATTCATTTTTGTTTTAATAGAAGGTTAAGTCTAGTCTATAATATCATCTACAGAATACGACAGAAATCTACAGGAACACACAAAAGGGCAAATATAGTATTTATAAGATTTAATATTTTTTGTTTGAATTATGCATAGCCAACCTTTAAGTTCTAGTTGCAAAGTGGTTCAGAACGGGAGAGAAGTGTATAAATGGGCATGTTGAACACCCCCCTTAGGCATATCAGAATTATTAGAACAAGCAAACTACAAAGATGAAGTGAATTGGTTTTCTCCACACAGCGACAACTTAAAAATGATTGAGTCTATATGTGAAAGATTGGATTTTTACTCTCTTCTGTATATTGATCTATAAAACTGACCAAACTAATAACATGTTCCCCTATTTCGATAAATTTGAAAATCCTTTGCTACTTATAGCAAAGGATTCTTTTTTGCTTATTAATATTCATTAAAATATTCTTGGATTTTTTTAGGATCCTTTGTTTTAGTTAAAGCAAGCATTAAGAGAATACGAGCTTTCTGGGGATTCAATGAATCAGACGTGACAAACTTATCTTTATCATCTGAAGCTTCATGAGTCACAGTCCCATTACCCACACGGCTAGATCTAGTGATGACTACCCCTTTTTCAACAGCATCTTTAGCACCCGATAGAGCAGCAGCAGACATTGATCCATTTCCGGATCCTGCTACTACTATTCCTTTTGCCCCTGCTTTTACAGCAGCATCATAAAGGTATCTATTATCATTTTGGTATGTATAAAGAATGTCTACTTGAGGAAGTTTATCAAGTTTTGAAACATTAAAAATTGATTTTGTCGTATGTTTACGAGTAGGTTCATTATAAAACAATACCTTACCCCCAGCAACTTCTCCAACATATCCTTGTTCAGGAGATTTAAACGTATCCGTTGCTGTAGTATTTGTTTTTGTTATGTAGCGAGCTGCACCAATTCGGTCATTCAGAGTTACTAAAACCCCTTTATTTTTCGCTTCTTTACTAGAAGCAATCTCCACTGCGTTGTATAAGTTTAATGGACCGTCTGCGCTTATAGCCGTAGCTGGTCTCATTGAACCAACAATAACAACAGGTTTTTCACTTTTTACTACAAGATTTAGAAAGTAGGCCGTCTCTTCCAAAGTGTCTGTTCCATGTGTCACTACAATTCCATCAACATCCTTAGATGCTAATAAAGTATTAATTCGTTTTGCTAACTTTAATAAAGTTGAATTATCCATATTTTCACTTCCGATATTTGCAATCTGTTCTCCACTAACATCTGCTAGTTTTTTCATCTGAGGAACAGCCTTTATTAACGTTTCAACACCAAGAGCTCCTGCCTTATATCCAGTTGTAGCTGTATCACTATCAGAGGAACCTGCAATTGTACCACCAGTAGCTAAAATTTTTATATTAGGTAAATCTTTTTTTTCCGAATGGTTTACGACTGTTTTGGCATTATTGGTTGTTGCATCAGCAGATAGGCCAATTCCTGAAAATAATAATGCAGCAGATAAAATGGTTATTCCTAAGTTTTTTCTTAGTTTCATAGTTAACTGTCTCCTTTATGTATGTAGAAAATTTGTAAGTAATATAATACTAATAATATGGAAGCAATTTTTTCTCTATAGTTAGTTGTCCATTAGAAATTCCTCCATTAAAGTATAATTAATAAAAATATAGATATAATTAAGCGTTTTCATTTTCTTCTAACAAGAACATAGCTTTAATCTATAATAGGAACTACATAATCATACAGAAAACAACAAAAAAATTATAAATTTTCTAAAATTAAATTTGATAATTTATGTAAAATAGAGCGAGAAAATCATTAAAGGTTTAACAAAATGAGGTTAAGTGAGCTAATTGATGCTCGTTTTACATAAAATAATTTCACCTTCACTTTTTGTGGTAATCTAATAAAAGTCAACTAGAAAAGAATGATCAACATGGAAGAAAAACAGCAGCAAGAAATAGATCTTGATAAAGTGTAAGACTATGATGAATATCCAGATAAGGTCAGTGGCAGATGCGACAACTGCAATTCATCTTACTTCAAAAGTTCTGTAAAGGGCGGCGTATTCTTACGTGAATGTCGAGAATGCGGGATGAAAAAGAGTATTTAAACATAGATGATATAGAAAAAGAGAAGGTTAAAAACCTTCTCTTTTTTAGTTTAACTGTGTTTTAGCCATCTTAAATTAGAAGAAACGCCTTACTCTCTAGGTGTTTTTTCTAATTTATCATGTTATAACCTTTCTCTTAACATAGAAATTTCATCAATTAAATCCTTTATTAATCGTCCCAATCCTGCTAATTGCTCATCTTTGCGATCATAATCATCAATTTTCATAGATAGTTCTAAAATACGACAGGTCTCTTCAACTGTCAGGCCATGATCTCTTGCAAGAGTTTTTACTGTATCAAGAAATTTAACAGCATCATTATCAAAATAATCTTTTCGGGGTGTTTGATTAAATAATGTTCCCATTTTCTCTCTCCTTAAAAGTTTAATATTAGTAAATTGTACAAATGAATCAGTGCCAGATTTGTAACTAGTACAGGCTGAGAGATTATATTTATTGCAAAGGCGCATTTTTAAAACTTGAGGCATTCGATTTACAATGTTACTGACTATAACGTATTCGATAAGCATCTAACGATCACCTACTGCGGTAGCTAATTAGTATCAAAAGAATAACTACTTCGTTTGGTAATCAGTATCTATTTATTTAATGATAATGATTAAATATGCGCGATGATATGTAAAAACTAAGCATTGCTATCTTATAAACAATGACATCAATATAGGCTTTTTTTCATATTATATTTTGGGGGTGAATAAATGGCAAGAGTAAGTTACCGAAGTGCAGACATTAACTTAATGGCAAGGATGATGCGAGCAGAAGCTGAAGGTGAAGGAAGACTAGGGATGTTATATGTTGGAAATGTAATTGTTAATCGTCTAGCAGCGAATTGTTTAGACTTTAAAAATTTAAGAAGCGTTTCACAAGTTATTTATCAAGTACAGGGGGGGAATTATTCATTTGAAGCTGTTCAAAAAGGGAATGTATTTTATCAAAGAGCGAGAGGTGTTGAAAGAAGATTAGCAAAGCAGAATTTGGATTATTGGAGACAACACCCAGCGAAATTTGCTCTTTGGTATTTTAATCCACATGCTCCGTGCCCTCCAACATGGTACGGTCAACCTGCATCTGGTCAATTTAAAAATCATTGTTATTATGAACCAAAACCTGATACATGCGCTAGTGTTTATAGAGGTTAGATTATTGAGGAGTTATGATTAATTCTGGAGTAGTATGGGGGAGCTACGAATACAACATTTTAGTCGTAAGAGCTTGTAGCTAGCGCTATTTCTCCAATGCAACTCCTATAGATCATGTGACAGTAGTCCGTTTAAAAAAACTTTCCCCCCACTGTAGCCTATTTCTTTAATCTTTATTTTGATGTATTTTTATCTAGCGAAATAAAAAGGGAACTTCCTGGTTAGTAGGTGTTCCCTTGTTTCGCATAAGCAGTTAATCAAATGAAACAAGAAATAATACTAATAAGGTAAATAAATCATAAAAAAAGAGGAAGAGAACTCTCTTCCTCTTTTTTATAGCGTTATCATTAACATTCCCTGTAATAAGCATATTAAATAATGTAACTACAAGATGATAGACTTAATGAATTTCAGTAATGCCCGATAAACGAATAGAGAATATATTGTGTTGTTCATCCTCTAGAGAAAGAGTTTGATCATGAAGATTAAGATCATTTACACGTCCCTTACATGTTTGTAATAAACCGTTTTGATAATAGTTAATGGTAATGACACCTTTCTTTCTTAATGCTTTCAATATCATGCTCCGTTCTCCTTTCTTCCTAATAACTAATGTAGGAATTTGTTATTCAAATAAGTAATTATCATGCAGAATTTGTGAGAAAATCATACAAGTTATAAGTTATATTGTTTTATATTATTTAGTATACAACAACTTCGGAGGAAACGCTTACATTTTATTGTGTAAACTTTGTGAACTTTCAACAGAAAGAAAGCTCAAAGAATAAATCTAAGAGCTTTCTAAAATACTTATTTAACAGCTTCTTTTAACTCTTTACCCGGTTTAAAAGCAGGAACCTTCGAAGCCGGAATTGTCATTTCTTCACCTGTTTGAGGGTTACGACCTGTACGCTCTGCACGATTGCGTACCTCAAATGTACCAAATCCAAGTAGTTGGATTTTTTCTTCTTTTGCCAGTGTATTAGAAATCGTTTCAAACAACGCATCTATTGCTTTTTTAGAATCTTGTTTTGTTAGTTCTGTTTTTGTTACAACTGCATCGATTAATTCAGCTTTTTTCATAGTTAACTACCTCATTTCTTATTGGATATAGTATGTATAGGTGAAGAATATATCATATATTCTTCATACTAGTCAAACGTATGTTCTTTTTATCAAGTAATTATAAAAACGCATTATAAAAAAATGCCTGAGTTTAGCACTGTGACAAAATGAAACTCGTTCATGCTAGATAATGATTCATTCCCTAAAAAATTCAGCCCTATATTGTTTTAAAAACATGTATGTATATATTAAACTTGGCTTAAACTGATAAAATATTTCCCAATCCCTGAGTTTTAAAAAAGCCTTTTCTCCCGTTGAGCAAAGGTTACTTTTTTACTATTCTTTATAAAGACAATCATAGTCATGAGTATTAGTGGATGAGACAATAAATGTTGGTTGTCCCCTTTGATTTTTATGAAGGACCTTCACACCAGAACCTGGGCAAGCAAAAAATCCTCTGGAATGCATGTAGCTGAATATTGTGATTTCCTCGGGTTTAAAAACGCCCATTTTCGTTCCACAATGAATATATACAGCTTCTTTTACACTTGGCATTGGATCACTCCCCTATATACGTTGAGTAGCTTTCTATTTTAGTATATAAAAAATGAGTGGATAATTTAACCTTTTTCAACTTAATTAATGTAAAATACAGGAAATTTCCTTAATTAGAAGTCGAAGAATAAAAGAGGAAAAGGAATATATGTCTAGAATTCATATCTATGTTTCAATCCAGCTATTGTACCTTCTTGTAAATGAGCTTTTATTTAATGCTTAAAATATCATTTCGATTTTTAGCGCAAATTCTTTTTAATTGTTTAACAGGTGGAAATTCCCTGTACTTAATTCGTTTTAACTTCCATACTTTATATATGTAGCATACCCTTATCAATTTACCTCATTGCTTTAACTCGTAAGAGCATTAGTTTTAGAATCCTTCTAATGGATACGCAAATTAATAATTGGACTTGGAAACGGAGCGATACGATGAATAAGACGTATGATATCATCATTACCGGTGCTAGAGTTGCCGGCTCTACTCTTGCTATTTATCTTGGGAAGGCAGGTTTCCATGTGTTGTTAGTAGACCAAGCGACCTTTCCAAAGGATACATTATCAACCCATACTTTTTTCAATAATACTGTCGCTCTTCTTCGAGAAATCGGTGTCATGGACAAACTATTGGAAACAAACGCCCCACCGGTACAGGATATTAAATTTCAATTTGAGGATACCGCGATAGAAGGACTCATCCCTAAGGTTGACGGAGAAGAAAGTTGTTACTGCATTAGAAGAACTTATCTCGATCAGATCCTACTTGAACAAGCCAAATCACAAATGAATGTAACCGTTCTAGAAAGGTTTCGTGTGACGGATGTTATTCATGCTGACGATACAGTAGTAGGGGTGGAAGGTCTAGATGGCAATAACGAGAAACAAGAATTTTTAGCTCGCCTGGTAGTCGGGGCAGACGGCAGATCCTCAATTATTCGCAAGCTGGTAAAAAGTGAACTCAAAATAAGCATTTCGGCAAAAGTCGGCATCTATTTCGGGTACTTCTCTGAATTTCGCCATGACAATGTCCCTAAATTTGAAGTATACAAGATAAAAGATAACACAGCCATTCTCTTTCCAACGAATGATAATTTATATGTTATCGCCGGCATTTTCCCATTAGAAAATAAGGAATTGATAGGACGATTGAAATTAAATCCAGAAAGCTGTCTACGCAATTTCTTAACAGATAACTTTCCGAATACAACAATAGGGACGCGTTTAAAAAATGCGGAATTAGTAGAACCGGTTAAAGGCATTCTCAGATATGATAATTACTGGTACAAAGGAATGGGAAAAGGGTGGGCGTTGGTTGGAGATGCAGTTTGTTTTAAAGATCCTAGCATGGCACAAGGTATCCATGATGCTATATGTGGAGCACGTATATTATCCAATATTCTCTCAAAATATAAGGGACAATCCAATCAATCAAATCAAATATCTGAAGAATATCAAAAGGCAATAGAAGACGAGTTTATGGTTCGGTTTCACATGGGATGTCAAATTTCGCAGAATGAACGCATCTCTGAACAACAGAATGCTGTCAATAAGCTAATCAGTTCTCATCCAGAGGCTATAGAGAAGTTTTTAGGGATTTATAATTACTCAAACGAGCCCGATGCTTTAGAAAAAGAACTCACACGAATTATGCAGTCAATCTAGCAATAATTTTGAAATTGACCCAAGAGTTTTCAAGAATTAGCAATGAGGGGAAGGTAAACCGAGGGCAGGAAGGGATATATCGAAAACAAAGATTTTATTCTGTTACGATTAGTACATTTTATCTAAAACATACTCAATATAAAAAGCCACTTGTTTCATACAAATGGCTCTTTGTTACGTTGAATACATTAAATCATTCCCATCACTATGAGAGAAGTTTATGAATCTGCAAAGAATGGTGTTAGCTAATAATAGTCAGATAGAAATGGAAGAGAAATAACGGCAAGAAATAGCAAGAGCAAATGTTTATATGTCTGATTTATAGTATGGCATATACACACATAATAATGAAAATAGTCAATATATAAAGTTCCACCATGTAAATATAGTACTTTCTCATTATTTCATATAATAAGTAACTAGCTCGTAGCAACGTTCTCTAGTCATTTCATGTAAAATACGAGCTTCTTCAGCATAAGCCAAAGTTCCTCCTCCAGCTTCTTTCAACTCTTTTTGAGAAGCAACATCTCTATCTTTAATCCATTGACGTTGTTTGATTTTTAGATCATTCATTTCTGATGCAGATAATTGTTTTTTTAATTCACCATAGATATCGTTCAACACCTGATCCCACATTTGATAATTGGCTCCAGAAGCTTGTCTTCTGTCACCATCAATCTGATCATTAACTGGCTGTACTTCACTAGCTCTAGTTTGCTCTAGTAAATCTAAATAATAAGCTTTTTTGCTATTAGTTATCGTTGTACCTGAACTATTTGTTGATGGAGTGCTTGTAGTTGGCCCAGTCTTTGAAACAGTAGTAATCGGCCCATTTTTAGCTATATCAGTTAAGTATAATTGATTATTGATAAGCACTGCTGTGTACATCCAATTGTATTTATTTGTTTTTTGAGATCCATCTGGTTGTATAACAGATACAGTCTCTACAGTTTGTATTTTATAAAGAGGCCCATCCGAAGAGTTACCTGCTTTCGTAAAATTCACTACAGAATAATCTACCCAGTTCTCTTTAATACCCTTCTTATATAAGTTGCTTACCAATGATTGTTGGTCATTATATAATGAACCTCTTAAAACATGTGAAACGTTACTGAACTGTCCAGTATTAATTGCAGTGGTTAGTCCATTTATGTAGTCAGCCATTACTAGAGCTGCCGTATCTTTAGTAACAAAATCGTCATTTGAGACTGTATTTGGATTAGTTGCGTTTTGCTGATTACTATTTTTGTGAACAGCACTCGCGTGATCGCTACCTTTGATAGTTGAAGATTCTCCAGTATTGTTTTCTTTAGCATTATTACTATCTTGATTCGCTTTATTAGCACTGTTATCACTGGTCTCCTGGCTACTAACCTCTCCAGTTTCTACTGGTTTTGAATCGACTTTTTCTTCTTGTTGACAGCCAGAAACCAGTAAAGAAGTTATCGTTATTAATAAAAAAACACCTTTTTTGTACATAGTTGTTCCCCCTCTAAAAGTTGTTAATTTTATGTGTATTTTACCAATATTAAAAGCTAATATAGCAACGTTTTATTCCTTAATAATGAAATATTATAAATTTTTCGAAGCAGTTTATTAATAATTAATTCGTAAAAAACAGTCTCAAAGTAAGAGACTGTCATCTTATTCCTTATGTGAGAGCAAGAATACTTCATGAATAGGAACTAGTTTTTAATCTTCCCACAGTTCATTCATCAGGTCTTCAATCTCTTTTTCTCTTTTCTTAGTTTCTTGCCTATCAACCGTTACTTTATTTCCTATAATGTAAACGACATCTCCAACTTGTGTATCCTCAGGGAAGATATCTTTTGGATAATCTTTTGTTATGCCTTCAATTTCAACAACAGCAAATCCCTCTTCAAATCGATCAATAATCCCTTTTATCTTTTTCATAATTACCTCGATTTTTTAACAGAATAAGACGTTCCATCACCAGTGATAATAATCGTACCACTTTGGTCTGTTCGCAGAATACTTGCTTTCGAATTTTTTAGTAAGTTCACAATCTGAGAAGTAGGGTGTCCATAACTATTTTTACCCACGCTAATCACTGCATACTTAGGTTTTACAACATCTAAGAAATTCTTACTAGTGGAAGTTTTAGCGCCATGATGACCTACTTTAAGCACATCTGCACGTAATGTTTTCTTCGCCTTTATCATGTCTGTTTCTGCTTTAGTTTCCGCATCACCTGTAAATAAAAATGTATTCTTTTTATAAGCCATATGCACGACAGCACTCCAGTCATTTAAATCACTATTCGCATATGTTTTAGTAGGACCGACAATTTGCGCATTTACATCTTTAACAGGTAGCTTTACGCCTGCTTGTGCCGTTTTGATCGTTAATTTCTTCTTTTTTACAGCATTTAAAAAGTCTTTGTAAGCTTGCGTGTTATTACTTACTTTTGGTGCGTACACATTTTCTACTTTGAACGCATTAATCACTTCGTCTAACCCACCAATGTGATCAGCATCTGGGTGAGTAGAAATTAAAACCTCTATATCATCGACTTTTTGCTTCTTTAAATAACTTACGACTGCGTTTCCTTTTCCTTTGTTTCCACCATCAATAACAATGTCCTCACCATTAGGAGCTTTAATATAGATACTATCTCCTTGACCTACATCAATGTAGTGCACTTTCATGGTTTTTGGTGTTGCTGCGTAAGATGAAGCTGGAGCTATAGCAATCCCTATCCCTATAGCTAGCGAAGAAACAATCTTCATAGCACGACTTCTCATTGTTTTATCCACTTTTTATACATGTATTTTCAATTGAAATAGCACTAGTAAACATCATCGAACACGAGATGCTCACACAATATGGAGAATTATGGCGACAACTTTTTTTTGTTAAGTGTGGAACTGACCTATATGACAATCTCCCATTACTATTCAGATTGAACCCCCTTCAAACTATCTTCACTGATCATGAATTACATGACTTATGTATATTAGCAGATATTAAAAATGCTCTAGCAACGCTTTTGCCCATTTCTCAAGATGATGTTGATCACCTTATTAATGTCTTGCAGCACTTAAACAAAAAGAAAACCCTCTTATTATTTATCTAATTATATTCAATAATGGGTTATTAAGAAAATCTTGTACCTAACAGGAATAACAAGCTTTTCAATGTGATCGTATCGAATTAGAACGTGTGATATAGGAAGAAGAAATCTAGTCGTGATATACTAATAACAAACATAAACATGACGGAGGGCATTATGACAAAACGGTTAGATTTACGTGTCGACTTTGCGTTTAAATCGTTATTTGGCACACATGGAAATGAATCCATTTTAGCTGCCTTTTTAAATGCAGCGCTTCGCTTTCCAGATGATAAGAAAATTCAAACGGTCCAATTATTGGATCCGCATTTTAACAAAGAAAACCAAGAAGATAAACGCTCCATTCTAGACGTACATGCACAGTTAGAAGATGGAAGCCGTGTTAATATTGAAATTCAGCTTAATAATAAGCATGACATGGAAAAGCGAACACTTTATTACTGGTCCAAAATGTACAGCAGCCAAATGAAAGAAGGCATGGACTACGGAGAGCTTTGTAAAACCATTACCATCAACATTGTAAACTTCCGTTATTTATCTCATATTAATCATTATCACTCCACCTTTCAGTTATATGAACGTGAACAAAAATTACTCTTAACGGATATGATAGAAATTCATTTTATGGAGCTACCTAAGTTATTAATTAAATGGCGTAACAGAGAGGTAGATCCACGAGAAGATCAGCTTGTACGATGGTTATTATTGCTTGAAGCATCGGAAGATGAAGAAATCACTCAAGTATTGGAGGAGATTGCAATGCAAGAAGATCACGTGCTAAAAAAAGCAATAGATGAGTGGGAACGCGTAAGCCAAGATCCAGAAGTATTATTAGCTTATGAAGCCCGAAGAAAAGCATTATTAGATGAGAAGTCAGCTTTAAAAAGAGCTGAAAGAAAAGGGAAAGAAGAAGCTATAAAGTTAATGGCAATTGGAATGATTCAAGAAGGTATAGCCAGCAACATAATAAGTAAATTAACAGGGCTTTCTATAGAAGAAATTGAAAAGCTTCGTCATCAATAAATATAAAAAAGAGCCGTATCTAAAAGATACGGCTCTTTTTTCGAACATGGCAAATGTTTAATTTTCATGACAAGGAAATGAAACATCTAATCCCACTTTTTACAGTGTCATTTGTTTCTAAAAATTAGTATAGGGAGCAGGCACGGAAATGATACATCTATTATTTACCACGAATGCACTTCTCCTACAATAGGAAACTTAAAAGAAACAAGGAGGTGACACAACATGGCAAACAACAAAAGTAGTAACAACAACGAATTATTAGTATACGGTGCTGAACAAGCAATCGATCAAATGAAATATGAAATCGCTAGCGAATTTGGTGTAAACCTTGGTGCTGACACAACTGCACGTGCAAACGGATCAGTAGGTGGCGAAATCACTAAGCGTCTTGTACAAATGGCTGAGCAACAACTTGGCGGTGGACATTTCTAATACAACTTCATAAAGCGATGGCAGAAGGAAGAATGAGTTTCATTCTTCCTTTTTCTCTGCGGGCTGTTTTGTACTATTTCGTACAAAACAGCCCTTTTGGGCAACTGCATAGATACGAATAAAGAGTGACTTTTACTGCTCCTTTGATTGTTGCTTAACTTGTATGCTAATTTTGGTAAGATATTCTTCTTCGTCATTAGTTTTTAGTGAATCGTATAGATACTCTTCATACGCATGTCCTACAATAGCATAGCCTTCTGACTTAATAAAATTAGTTATATAAAGGTACGATGACTCAATATTTTTATAGGGGCCTTCGTGATAATAAATGGCATAAAGACCTTCTGGCCTTGAATGTTCTGTTTCCAACTCACTATAAGAAAATAAATAATCAACCCTCTCAAACCTCTCTTGAATTAGGGTATCTTTTGTCAATAGAGATCCAATAGGAACCGGAACATGCAAACCTATTTGCTTCCCAAAGTGTTTATATTGCTCTGACCACTCTTCTACAGTGTTCATGCCTTCATTTGCAGTTTCATTGCTTAGAATGATGTACTTTTTCTCCATTTTTCGAATATAAACCTTCCTAATTTTAACATCTTTTAGTTCCTCTTCCGTTGAAATAATCTGTTTAAAGAAACGTTGGATTTGAAGTAATTTTTCAATTTCTTTTTCCACTATAACGGTTTGTTGCTTTGCCATTTGAACAAATTTATGTTTGTTTTGAGAACTAAGGTACTCTTTCAATTCCTCAATTGA
Source organism: Priestia sp. YIM B13551 (assembly GCF_042787905.1). Lineage (NCBI taxonomy): Bacteria > Bacillati > Bacillota > Bacilli > Caryophanales > Bacillaceae > Priestia > Priestia sp. YIM B13551. The sequence goes on along the minus strand of NZ_JBHZOX010000011.1, from coordinate 56,942 downwards.
TACGCCCAATTTTCGCAGAGACTGGAGTGTGGAGAATGATTTAATTTGATCATAGGTATAATAGCGATAACCATTTAAAAGTTTGCCCGCAGGTTTGAAAAGATTAATTTTATCGTAATAAAATAATGTATCTTTCTTCACCCCCACGTAGCTAGCAAATTCTCCTGTAGTTAAAGTTTTAGTATTTTTTCTCTCCAAGATAAAAACTCCTCTTGACTATAGACTAACTCCATACTTCATACTTTATCATAAGCGAACGCTGTATTATATAGCATGGAAGATAAAGATACATCAAGCTATATAAACTTTTGCATAGCAATCTATATAGACGGAGGTTTACATATGAGTAAGACAAAAAGAAGTACACTATACCTCTTACTTATAAACATATTTATTGTTTTTTTAGGAATTGGTTTAGTCATACCTGTATTACCAAGCATTATGAATGAATTAAACATTAGTGGTACAACGGTTGGCTATTTAACAGCAATATTTGCCCTAACACAGTTAATTATTTCTCCATTCGCAGGGAAAGCAGCTGATAAATTTGGCCGAAAAATCATGATAGTGATAGGGTTATTTATTTTCAGTGTCTCAGAATTATTATTTGGAATGGGGAAAACAATAGAGTTATTATTCATATCACGTATTTTAGGCGGTGTCAGTGGCGCTTGTATTATGCCTGCTGTGACAGCTTTCATTGCAGATATAACAACATTGGAAACACGACCAAAGATGCTAGGGTATATGTCGGCAGCTATTACCACTGGACTAATTATCGGGCCTGGTGTCGGCGGCTTCTTAGCTGAGATTGGCACGCGAGTACCCTTTTACTCAGCTTCAGCCCTTGGATTTGTTGCTGCAATCTTATCCGTTATGCTATTAAAAGAACCAGCTTCTCCTAAAGAGGATATAGAAACCAAAGGGCTAGTAGAGAAGAAGAGTGGCTTGAAGAAGATATTTCTGCCTATGTTTCTTATTGCTTTTGTAGTCATTTTTGTATCGACCTTTGGGTTAACAGCATTTGAGTCATTCTTTAGTTTATATGTTGATCATAAATTCGCGTTTAGTCCATTGGATATTGCTATTTCAATCACAGGTGGTGCCATTATAGGTGCAATATTTCAGGTTGTACTATTCGAACCGTTAGTAAAGTATATGGGTGAAATTAATGTAATTCGTTGGTCATTGGTATTGTCTGCGATTTTAGTTTTTACCATGACATTGGTGAACTCGTACTGGACAGTTATGACAGTCACATTTACCGTATTTATAGGTGCAGACCTAATTCGTCCAGCTATAACAACATACTTATCACGCATCGCCGGCAACGAACAAGGTTTTGTTGGAGGAATGAACTCTTTTTTCACCTCTTTGGCTAACATGTTTAGCCCTATCTTGGGTGGCATTTTATTTGATATTAATATTAATTACCCATACTATTTCAGTACGGTTGTAATCATCATTGGTTTAGCCATCACTATGCTATGGAAAAAACCTAAAATTGAAGAGTTAAATCTATCTAAAAAGAGTACCTTGTAAATTTTTATATTTAATTCCGATTTTCCGTAAAGGAAGTAAAAAAGAGAACACCATCTAAAGAAGGGTTCTCTTTTTTGAGTTTTCACTCAGCTTTCATGTATATTGCAAGTTTGTTGCATGATCTTAGTTGGACTTTTTATTATTTATGCCGGGTGGAAGCGTCCATATGATAAAATTAGTTCGACCCCTGAAATATGGATACTTGAGCTCCTCTTTATTATCATTGAAAAAATATTTAAGGTTTCAGCAAGCTTATGCGTGTCTCATTTATGGTTGTGAGGACTGCTTGGTACCTTCTTTTCTTTTTAATGTTGATTACATATGCATACTAGAATAAAAAAAGAAGTTACCTAAGGGTGACTCCTTTTTCACTTATCACTATTCATGCTGGTCCTGCTTCTCATTATGCTCTACTTTAATCTTTAGGACATCTTTGAATCTCTCGTCCATTTCATAAAAAATATAATTCACTAGGCCAATCCCTAACATATAAAATAGATCACGTATGCTATGCTCATCTAACGATCACCTACTGCGGTATATTTTCTTTTTTATTTTTACAAGTAGACAGTAAAGTTTACTGCAGTAGCTACACAGTATCTATCTTGTTAGTCTTAGTACATTTTATTTAATATATCAGCAATATAAAAAGCCACTTGTATGAAACAAGTGGCTTTTTGCTACGTTGAATACATTAGATAATTCACGTATTATTCCCATTGCTATTATAACACGACTTACCGGTCTTTTTAATACATCCTCGTCTTGAAGACATGCAATTTATAATTTAGATCTGTCCTGGAATTGTATGAGAGTATGTATTAGCAATCTCCTTTTTATTTTATAAGATATTCTGTCCTCTATCCCAGAGAGTAAAAAAATTATAAAAAATACATAACTAATAGGTTTTCTTTTATAGCGCTACTTGCTGGCTTCCTATTTTTAATTCAACTACTTTTTTACAAATATATTCTAATCTATTGAATGATTTTCTTGATTCTCTGTTTTATTGCTGTGTTTTAAACCTTCTTTAATTAATGCTCTTATTGCTTCATTTCGATTATTGTATCTTTTTTCATGCCAATAATCTTCTATTTCCTCTAATTGTTCAAGTGGGAAGGTAACAAGGATTTGTTTGTTTTTACTTTTATCAACTACCAAAATAAATCCCTCCTTTTAAGTAGTATACCCACTATAACAGATATTGAACATAAGCCTTATGTTGGTTATAATGGTACACATTACATATATTACTTATATTGGTTATATGACCAATATAATTAGTGCTATGTATATACTAAACAGGAAAAAAGGGGAATATAGGTCAATGAAAAAGTTCTTAGTAAATTCTTTAACAGTATTTGCACTTGCTTTTGTAACCCTGTTCGGGAGCTTAGGAGCTACAGCTGAAGCAACCGCAACAAAAAATGATGATTTAATTATTATTAACAAACACTACAACAAACTTATCTACTACCATAATGGGTATGTTGAGATGATTGAACCAGTTGCTACGGGGAAAAGTTGGGAGAAAACGCCTGTAGGCCACTTTAAAATTGTAAATAAAATTAAAAACCGCCCATACTATACAGGACACATTCCAGGGGGTGATCCACGTAATCCACTTGGGAAACGTTGGTTAGGATTAAATGCAAATGGAACAAATGGTGATACCTATGCGATTCATGGTAACGCAAATGAATCAAGCATTGGTAAATATGTGAGTCAAGGTTGTGTACGAATGCATAATGCTTCCATTGAAAAGCTTTATGACAAAGTGCAAGTGGGTACGCCTGTTAAAATTACAAACTCACCTAAGAGTTTTCAAGAATTAGCAAAGATCTACGGATACAAATTCAAAGGATATAATACTAAATGAGTAAAAAGCCATCTATAATAGATGGCTTTTATTATCTGAAATTTTTGTTATTTACGTTCTGCCATCTGCATTTGAAATATTTCTGTTTCTTTGATACCTGCTCTTTGAAGTTCCTCTCTTAGAGATTCAATAATGTCTAAGTGTTTTTTCTAATTTATCATGTTATAACTTTTCTCTTAACATAGAAATTTCATCAATTAAATCCTTTATTAATCGCCCCAATACTGCTAACTGCTCATCTTTGCGATCATAATCATCAATTTTCATAGATAATTCTAAAACACGACAGGTCTCCTCGACTGTCAGGCCATGATCTCTTGCAAGAGTTTTTACTGTATTAAGAAATTTAACAGCATCATTATTAAAATAATCTTTTCGTGTTGTTTGATTAAATAATGTTCCCATTTTCTCTCTCCTTAAAAATTAAAGTTTTATATGAGTGAATGATACAAATGATACAAATGAATTAGCACCAATTTGCAAATCGTATAGGCTGAGAGATTATATTTATTGCAAAGGTGTATTTTTAAAACTTGAGGTACCCGATTTATAATGTTGCTCTCTATAACATATTCAGTAATCTTCTAACGATCACCTACTGCGGTATGATTGCTTTTTATTTCAAGAAGTAGACAGGAAAGCTTACTGCAGCAGCTACATAGTATCTAATGACTTACAGCTTCATTACTAATCAGTATCTATTTCAGTAGCGCTACTGCGTTAATACAAGCTACGTCCGCCTAGTGTAACTAGCACTCAATGGATTGCAGTGGGGGTTAATAGAGTGTAAATGTAATAGTAATATATTAACTTCAAGTTAAATTGTAAATTTTATATAAAATAGGTAATAAAAAGATTGAAAGTAATAAATTGGAGTTATATAATTTAACTTGTATAAAAAAGGAAAAGCTGACTTGATGACAAGAAGCGCTAAAAAGATTCTTCCGTATGATAGTAATTTGAATTACACAACATGGTATCCATGTCTCTGTAAGCACTCAATTATTAAATACAGACAAGAAACTTTTTAAGCGTTTTTTATTTTCCTTTTTATTCAAAAATTATTCAATATGGAGGAATGGAAAATGGAAAAAATGTGTATGGATATGATGATGATGGCGTGTATGGAAAGAATGATGTGCGAAATGACTAACATGAAAATGATGATGGATAAAGCATGCGATATGAATATGGAGATGAACATGGACATGGATCAGATAATGTCTAAAATGCACAAATGCAATGAAATGATGACATCTATGATGAGCATGAAGGAAAATTACTAAGTACATAAAAGAAGCACCTTATCTTTTTTTAGGTAGGGTGCCTTTTTATCCTATTCTACAATCCAAAACAACTTTCAATTCAGAGATTGCTGCGATTTCCACCTTGCCTAAACCATCCATTTTCCTAATCTCACATGTAACGTTATCATAGATCCATACAACTTTGTATTCTTCTCCTTTAAATAGAACCACAGCGCCAACTCGCACTTTTTCTCTCCTCCTAATGTCTAAGTATGAAACACTACAGATTAAAAAATAATAAATATAGATTTTTATATTGATATTTATATCAGCCTATATATCTTTGTTTGTTGTCGTATAAATGCATTAAACCCATAAAGGCTGCTATTTTTAGTCCTCAAACTTTATCTACGTAACGCGGTTAAACTCGCGCTTTCTTTACTTTGAGAAAACTGCTTCTCAGGCAATCTAAATCGATGCTTTTCACTGCAATCTACCTGAGTGATTTCTCCATTGTGAATGGTAATATTTAAGGATCCGTACTGAATCTTTTCTAATACAGTCATTATATAGTTGATTTTTTCCTCATCTACTTTTGCCACAGCTACTTCCTCCTAATCGGTTTTTAAAGGTTTAGTAAGAAATAATAAATCTAAACACCCTTGCTTGATCAGTTATTTGAATGACAAACACTCTATTTAAAGACTACTAATAAAAAGAGGCTCTTCTTATACTGCCTTTTACTTAACGAATAAAATTTTTAATTTTTCAGTTATTTATATTTTTATAACACACATTATCCATATAGTCAAAATGGGTTTTAATTATCTAGGATAATCCTCAGCATCTAAAAAATCCAAATCATCTTATATAACCATCTAATGATCCCCTACTGCGGTAAGGGTTCTTTTTTATTTTTAGAATGGACAGGCGAGCTTCCTGCAGTAGCTACATAGTATCTAAAGAATTACGACTTCATTACCTAATCAGTATCTAGAATGCATAACAGAGACAGGATTCATTAAGTTTGTTGATTCTCTTGGGGATTTATTTATTTTCATTGATGGCGTATTTGAGTTAAAGAATAAAATGAGATTAAGCGAGCTCATCTATGTTCGCTTGGCTTAGTTCCTGAAGAGATCGTATATAAGAAGCATTTATTTTGGTGGAGGTACATTCATGTACAATTTTAGAGTATACACGTTACGTGATGGTTCAAAGATAATCATTAAACTAAAAGAAGGAGAATCATTTAAAGAGGAACTCCAAAGAGCAGGTATTCAAGAAACGCAAATTTAACAGATGCAACTAGTAGAAAAACCAGAATAACTTTAAAATAATCCTTTTACGTAAATGCAGAGAATGTTGTATACATATTTACCTAACTAGAACAGCATATCTCTGTGGAAGGAGAGATTACTCTACTTTCTTTCATCAGGTAACGTAGATCGGTTGGCTTCTCGCAAATATACTCATATAAAGATTCTAAAATTTTATATGCTAATAGTACACAATATAGAAAAAATAGTTTATTCTCTCTGTTTTATATAAATAAAGAGCCACCTTGAAATTCAAGGTGGCTCTTTATTTTCGAACAAACTTTAAAAATAATTTATTCGTAAGGTTTACTGATGCTATTTTTTAATAAGCACTATAGAAAATTGATCATAAAGAGAGACCTTTCTTCGTATGATCAAAAATTACACTCTACACTAGGCTATTACTATCGACTTACTAGTCATTACCCCGTAAGAAAACTTGTGCAAACTGCTCTGCGATTTGTTCCTCAGAGTATCCTCTTTCAAAAAATGTCCGAATTAACATAGGGTTTAAACTCCAAGCCATCAGTGTACTCCGAAAGAATGAATCCTCCATGCTGTCCATATTTTTAAACAGAGGTTCTATCACCCGTTGCACTGCAACATGTGGAGGTGGGACTTCAGGGGATCTCTCCCTATTCATTTCTTTAAAGTCTGTTTGAGAAATAATTACCTCTATCCAACTGCTGTGTTCCGCATTCATACGAATCAATTCCAGGATAATATATTTTCCTTTTTCATAACTGAACACCATCCCTTTTTTAGATTTATAGTATCAGTATTTCCAAGTTTGGGAGATCACTTACAGATGCTTTGAATTTTTTGCACCAGAACCGTTAAAAAGATTACATTTACTCAAAAGAAGTATATAGTAGTCTGTTAGCTTTGTATTTTATAAAGAGATATTGAAGTGTTAATAAATGAACGTCGTTTGTTTTTGGAAAGAACCTTTGAACAAAAACACTCGTGCGTTTTTTTTAGGTTATATTATGTTAAAGATTGATTTCTCCATTTTCTATATCATTCAATACATTTCGGACAATATATTCGACTCCAGGTCGATCCCAATCCCGCGTATCATGCTTTTGAGACCACAACACAACCTGCAAGTTAGAGCGTTCTACCACGTCCACGAGCTTTTGGTTATAAAATCCTTGAACGGGTCTAAATAGTGAAGGCTGATACCCATTTATATTAAAAATAGCTTCCTGAGTTAATTCAATTTCCTTGATCAATTGTTTCTCGGAAACGTTGCGAGTCCAAATCAAATGATGAAATGTATGGTTTCCAACTTCATGACCTTCTCGTATCTCCCTTTCAACAATAGATGCATAATGTTCTACACGAGACCCTACGACGAAAAAAGTCGCTTTTGCATCGTATTCTTTTAAAAGATCTAAGATTTGAACCGTTTCATCTGATGTTGGTCCATCATCAAACGTAAGAGCTATTTTCTTCTTTTGGATAGGAATAGAATCAATGATCTGCTCTTGAGGTAGAGAAACAGAAAATGACGGACTCATCAATGAATAGACGTTAACTTTTTTCCATTCATTATGAAATAAGGTAAATAAAAATACTCCTACCAACAAAACCATCCGTCTCATAAGCATCCCCTTATTTAAAACATTATTTGTTAAGATAACCTATTGAGTGCTTTTTATGTATAAGTCCTCTGCCATGGGCTATAAATATGTCAGTAAAAGAACTCATACTCATACTCCTATATGGGAAATTTATTTTGTTCCAATATACACGCCTTAAACAACAATTTTTTCAGTCTTTCTTTGTAAATATTGAGATAGAAAGAGTACTGTGGAACATTCCACCGGCTTTTGTATTTACTTGTGGTGAATAAGATAATGTTACAGAAATAGAGTAAATTTCACTACAAATCTTTATGAAGCCGTATGTTATATTATTTTTTAGATTGATTAAAGCTTCCCTGTACACAGTCCGAAAAGGTACACGGTTCTAGATGCCGAAAAAATCAATGATGAAACGTCTATTTAATTTTTAAAAATAGACATTCTTTCACGCACAAAAAGTAGTTAACCTTTATAGACGATATGTCATATTCAATTTTAGTTACCACAATGGGAGTTACCGAGATAACAAAAAGAGCCCTTATTCCATGAGGACTCTTTTCATCTATAATTAAACTTTTGAAATGTATCAATTGATGAAAGCAATTCTTTTAAATCATCAACTGCATGCTGATCAGTAAAATTCTGTCCCAATAAAACAGCCTTTTTCCAAAACCCACGTTAAGACATTTTTAGAAATAAAACCTTGATTTATCTACGCTGAGTAGAAGAATTAGGGTTTTATTTTGCCTTCTTATTTTCAAACTTTCAGATCCTCAAATACTATCATCTTAAACTAAAGCACCCGTTTGGTTAAGTACATCTTTCTACATTCTTTATTTTGTTGACTATGTTAATCTTCCACTTTTACTTTTAGTATGTATGAAAGACGTATCCTTTTCCATCAACAACTAATGCTAAAGGTATTTACGAACTTTTTTACAGTACGCTTCGTATTCTTCACCGTAAATCTTTTTCAAGGATTTTTCTTCAAGTTGAACCTGACGATTAAAAAGCCAAACTCCAGCAAATACGTACAATAATAATATCCAGTTTGGTAAAATCAAGAATGTCCCTATCAAAACAAATCCAAAAGCTGTATAAATGGGATTACGGCTAATTGCAAAAACACCTGTTGTTATAAGTTCACCTGGTTTTTCTTCATCAATTCCAACTCTAAAACTTTTCCCAAATGAAATTATGCTTAACGAGAATAATACTAAGCCCATCGTGCATAAAACTACCCCTATCCAACTAAAGACTTCATTGCTAAATAGTTTGGTACCTAGTTTTGGCAAATCAAAAACACTAGAGAAAATAAGATAAAAAAACAGTAATGCAAATGGGATAATAAAGAAATCTTTTTTATCTAGCTCACCAAATTTAAAAGCTTTAATTCCTTTTTTTTTCAACTGTTTAGCACGAATTATAACCATTATCATCATTAAAAGTAATGATATGATTGCAAAATATCCTTGCATAACTCTCCCCCATTATTAATTATCCTATATTCTCTTTAATATTTATTACCCATTTATTATATATAAGGATTTTAACCAATTCTAAATCAGGCGTATTAGTTTATTTACCATAGTATGCTAGTCATGACCTGTTTAAGAAGTAGATGAGGATTTGATTCTCCCTCTTTTGTACGCCATGCTACAAAACCGTCTGGTCTTATCAATACAGCTCCTTGAGAGGTAACATCGTACAATTCTTCCCAGCTATCCTCACACTCAACACAATCTCCTTGTGAACCGATGCCATAAACATTAATAGGGACACCTAAGTGAGAAGATACATTCCGGGCAGAAGTGCGCCAAAGGCTACTATCTTCTCCCGTAAATAAGACGAAATTTTCACCTATTAAATCTAAGGTGGATATACACTTATCTTGATACTTCAACCACATATGTGGAGCACGTGTGCCTGGTCTTCCTTTTAGTTCTAATTGATCCATTCGATGTGTTGTATCGGAGTTTTCCTTGATAATGGCTGTTGAGTTATATTTATACCCTACGGTAACTGCAGTATGGTCCATATTATTGAGAGTGCTTACACCTTTATTTATAATACTAAATAACAAATTACTGGCATATTTCGTTGTTACTTCTACAGCATAGTGTCTTTCATCATGATAAGTTTGGAGCAATCGTGGATGAGCTTGTTTATGTATCACTGCAGCCAGCTTCCAAGCTAAATTATGAGCATCTTGAATACCTGTATTCGAACCAAATCCTCCAGTAGGTGGCATAAGATGAGCTGCGTCTCCAATTAGGAAGACTCGATTATCTTGAAAACGAGTGGCTGTCTGTTCTGCAGCTGCCCAAGGTAAAATACTGAAGATGACAATATCAAGATTTGAAACTCCTATAGCTTTTTTTATAATCTCACAGCATCGCTCTTCAGAAAAGTCTTCCGGACTTTCCCCGTGTGAGGGGTTATAAGCCACGTGGTAAATCCATTCATCACGATTATTAACAGTGATAAGCGCACCAAATACTTTCGGATTTAGGATTTGAATCCAACCAAACTGGCTGCCTTTCAGAAAATGACTTAGATCAGCCTGAAAATAGATGTTAATATAATGTCCACCGATGACGCCTCTTCCTGTAGTTGGAATTTTTGTGTGTTGACGAATTGTGCTTTTAGCGCCATCTGCCGCAATTAAATAATCACTTCGAATCGTTTCCTTCGTTCCTGTCGCTCGATTCATTATAGTGGCTGTTACCCCTAAATCGTCTTGTTGATACGATATAAGTTCAGTATTATAGCGTATATGCCCCTTTGCTTCTTTAGCAGCTTGAAGAAGGATAGGTTCTAGTTCCATTTGATAACAAGATGCTGGCTTTGAAGGGCTAACCTTTTCAAAACTTTCTATTCTCTCTTTGTCAATAGCCCTTTGGGAGTTCTCCGCAGTTTTTAATTTCTCGAGGTCCATGCTTTTGATTGTCTCTACAGCAATCCTTCCACGAATATTATCTAACGGTTCACTAGCAGTACGGATAGCTGCCTCTAGTCCAAGTTGTCGAAATATTTCCATCGTACGAAATGTAATCCCTCCGGCTTTTGGATGCATAGCTGTTCCAGCGTGTTTTTCAATGAGTAAATAATCAACGTTGTGACGTGCTAAAAAAAGAGCAGAGGTGAGTCCACTAAGACCTCCCCCCACTATTAAAACAGGAACATGTTTGTGTGTCATAGAAATTTCCCTTTCAATTTTATATTTACCCATGGGCATTACTGAATTCAGTAATCAAACTATAATATATAAAAAAATGAAATTGTAGACTTTTTTTAGGTTAAGTTTTATAATGATAATAGAGTACGCCCCAAATAAGGGGCGTTTTTTTTGCTATAACTTTTAAAAGAATACTTATCAATGTTAATGGAAACAACAGACACTTCCTGACTTTATACATGTATTCCATTCTGTATTATCTTACTGTCTGTGTCCTTATATTTTATACATGTTAAGTTCTCATAATGGATTCTATCGGTATGAAATAGAAAAGACCCCTTTTAGTTTTAATATTAAGTAACCGTTTTCATTTTCTACTTTCTCAAAATGATTTGATAGGTTATAATAAATATCTACAAAAATATTAAATGATATGTAAGTAACAAGCAATTACACCCTTAATATTTAGCTAAAAGAAAAGCCCACCTCTGACAAATCAGGTGGGTTTTTCTTTTTTAGATGTATATGATACACATCCTTAGTTAACATAAAACCAGTTATCGGTATTATAAAGAACATCATTACTCGACTAAATTAATTTCATAAATTCTTGAGTTACTGCTCCGCGGATGATAATTATCACGTTTAAAAGTTAAAGTAAAGCATAATAAACTTTAGGATAATGGATTTAAACTTGAAGGTACTTACCTTTATGTAAGTACCTGTAATAAAAGTGCGTACTTACATATTTTTAGTTTGGACTTTACAATAAAAATGAAATCAGCCTAAGGAGGAAGAAACATTGAAAACTCTTGTTATCATAACACACCCAAGCTTAGAAACATCTGTTGTTAATAAGCGATGGGTAGAAGAATTAAAAAAATATCCAGAAAAATATACTGTGCACGAATTGTATAAGGTTTATCCTGATGAGAACATAGATGTGGAAAAAGAACAAAAATTGGTTGAAACTCACGGAAACCTTGTTTTCCAATTTCCTGTATATTGGTTCAACTGTCCTCCTCTCTTAAAAAAGTGGCTGGATGATGTTTTCCTTTATGGATGGGCTTATGGTTCAAAAAGAGATAAATTAAAGAATCGTAAAATTGCTTTAGGGGTATCTGCCGGGATCAAAAATGTGGATTATAGTGAAACTGGAAGATACCATTATACACTTGAACAAGTGTTGAGTCCGTTTGAGACGACAGCCATCTATTGCAAAGCAGATTATCGTTCGTTCTTTGCGTTTTATGGAGCAGAATTTGAGCCATCTGTAAGTGAAATAGAAAAAAGCACTCAAGATTATTTAAATTTCATTGATAATATGTAATGGGTAACTTTTATAAAAGTTAAAATAAGAAGTACCTCCTAAACAAGAAGGTACTTCCATTTTACGCTATGCCTATTTTGTTACATCTTCTAGAGCTTGAAAATTATTTTTCTCTCCCCACTCGCACATCATATCTAACAATGGAATAAGTGAACAACCACGTTCAGATAATGAATATTCAACTTTTGGAGGTATTTGGGGAAATTCTTTGCGTATAATAAGACCATCTTCCTCAAGCTCTTTTAACATAACACTTAGTGTTTTAAAGGAAATAGTCCCAATACGTCGCTTCAGCTCATTGAACCTCATAACCTTATTTTCAGACAACCAATACAAAATAATCATTTTATATTTACCACCTATTAAGGATAACGTATATCCAAAACCAGTGTTTTTTAGTTCTACGCCAGTCGGAACACAGGTTTCTCTCACAATCCCCACTCTCCTTCTGATAAGAATATCCTATCAATATGAATACTTTATAGTAAATTACTATGCAATCTTATCACAAGAATGTAAAGTAACGCGTTTTTATTTTCTTTAATGTTTTTAATGTCATATATTATTTCATTCTCATGCAAAGAATCTAATCTAACTAAGAAAGAAATTTTAAAAACAGTTACCATAATGTTTTTTATAGGAACTTATTTACATATTGATTATAATTGTACTTAAATAAGTTTATATTTGTCGTCATAGAGAGAAGATGGTAAAACTAATCAATTTAACGAGATATGTTATTTATACTGAAATTATTATAATATTTATTATCATGATTAGTGACAAAAACCCAGTTAATATCGTTATCACATTAGCTGGGTTTTTATAAAATTTCTTGCTGTATCTTACTCTCGTAACCATCTAAAATATTATGCAATCTCTTAGCTAACTCTTCAAAATGAGTTGTGTTAACCCCCATATGATGTCCGGATAAATTAACAATTGCTATTCATAGTTTTCTTACTAAGGCAGCTGAACAACTGTAAGGGAGAAAATTTCATAATGTACTTCCTTTGGCTGGACTTACTATCTGTTTCTTTTTAGCATTAGAAATATTCAAAGGGTCAACAAACATCATTCTCCCTTCTTTAATTGAATCTCTCTTACCTTTTGACGAAGATGTTCTGGCCACCATGCTCCACAATCATCCGATACAATGCAAGCAGCGCATGTTTTTAAATCATAAACCATCATTTCTTTAATCGGTGGAGAGTAGAGGTGAAGAGTGACGAGACTCGTACCTTCTGCACTATTCATCTTGTGAACGCCCTTCTTAGGAGCAAAAAAAATTCTTCCTTCCCCCTGATACTGGGAAAACAGCTCTTTAGGCATTTGGTTTTCTTTCACTTCGTAAACGGTATTTATAGCTGTGCCATTCACTACTTGGATCCATCCATATGAATGACCGTGATTGTGAGGAGCACACTCTATTCCGGACCAATTCATAACAAGTAATTCTATTTCGTCATTTTGGTAGAGAAGCTTTCTGTAATATGGCTTATCTTCTGCCGACTGCAATAGTGGTTTTAACTCATCAAGATTTATATCTAAAGCCAAAAGGGCTTCTCTCAATTCCAATTTGGTAGGAGAATTTAATTTATCTAAAATAGGCTTTACTTGTTCACTTAAGCTCATACAAACATTACCTCCCCATGAGTAGATCAAATTTGGTGGTTTCAACATAGTTATAAATTCTTGTTTCTCCATGGTAAGTACCTTAAAAAGGTTAGTAGTCTTCCATTAACTAAAATAACTCCGATTATAATTATGATGCCTCCTAATATGCTTACGGGGATAATCTTTTCCTGTAGTAGTAGAATAGCTGTTACCAATGTTGCTACTGGTTCTAAATAAAGGAACACAGATACTTGGGACGCTTCTAAAACTTCTAATGCCTTTGCCCAGTACCAATAGGCAACACCTGAAACGAATACACCGAGAAATAATAAATGAGCCCACTCCACGTTTGTTAAAAAAGGAATCATCTCCCATCCTTTATTCCTTACGAGAAAGGGAGTCGTTAGAGTAAATCCTATTAAACACATATAAAACGTAACAACAAGAGAGGGAAGTTGGATATGTAACCTTTTTAATAGGACAGAATAGATGGCCCAGTTTAACGTACTTAAAATCATTAATAGGTAACCAACATTGATTGAGAGCTGAAAGGACTGCTGATTGTTAGAAGTAGTCACCAGTAGAACTCCAATGATGGCTACAATCATCCCTGATGCTTTTAATACGGTCATCTTTTCATGCAAAAAGAATACTGAGAGAATGACTGTAAATACAGGAGAAAACGAAATAATCCACCCTGCTGCAGAAGCATTTATTGTGAGAAGTGCTGTTGCCTGAATCACTTGGTGAACGAACACCCCAAGGATACCTAACACAATCAGATGAGGAATATACTTAAGTGGAATGTTTAATGGATATCGCTTTAGCACTAATAATACCAATAAAAAAAGTGCCCCAATACCAAAACGAAGAACAAGGAGTGTATATGGATCAAGCTTATCTAAGACAGCTTTGGTAGAGACAAAAGAGATCCCCCAAAAACTAATAGACATTAGTGCATATAACGAGGCAGCAAATTTAATCTTTGACGCAATCATAGGCGCAATTTTCCTTTCAACAGTAAAGGTATCTTCTATTAACTAACATATGCCTTTCCTAAAAGAAAATGAAAAAATTCATTCCAATCTAAAAAAAATGTTGGAAACTCTAGCATTTCCCATAGTTATAATCTTCTTTTAACCTTCTTTATAGAAAAGATTGCAATTTTTCTACAAAATATATAATAAGTAACACTATTTTATATAAAGTACTTATAGTTATTACTTTATAATTAAGTCTATTTGAGGTTTAACATAATTCATATTACGTGAACAAAAAAAACCTTTAAACAAAAGGTCTGGAGGATATTTTTATAGAAGTATAGTTAAGTTGACTACCGATACCTTGTGTAATATCAATAATGAATAGGGAAATAGGGGGGATTTCAAATGTCACATTACTCATTAAAATTGTACGACTACCATGTATGGGCAAACCAAAAAATTTTCGACCGATTAAAAGAACTTTCTAAGGGTATTTACGAAAAGGAAATTCAGAGCGTTTTTCCTTCTATATCAAAGGTGATGGCGCACATTTATGTCTCTGACAACATATGGTTAGATTTTATTTCTGGTGAAAAATTTGATGAAGTATATGCGTTGGCTGATCAATTGAGAGAACAGATGGAAACGAAAAGAATCGAGGAAGTAGAAACGATGTTTTTCGATTTATCTGACCGGTACAAAGCGTTTCTCGATCGTCAAGAAGATATGGAAACGGCCTTAGTGCTTGAAACTTCATTTGCTGGACGACTCGAAACCCGTTTATCTGACTTAGTACAACATGTTGTCAATCATGGAACATATCATCGTGGCAATATCACAGCTACGCTACGGCAATTGGGCCATCCTGGTGTTATGACTGATTACTTTTTATATTTATATGAAAGGGATATACAAGGGTAGTTTCTACTCTATCTAAAAGGGGTATTGTCAGGAAATGTGGATTTACAACGTTAAGGAAACTCTAATATTAAAAGGTCCAATTCCTAAGTATTAAACTAGAAAAATTGGGCTTTTTTTCGTTCCTCCATTTTTATATTTTTATAAAAAACGAGAAAGTACCTTTCGTGCAAATAAAAAGGTGCTTTCTCGTCACAATCATTTATAAATAAAAAACTAGTTAATCAAAGACTTTAACATGCAGAGAAACGCTCTCTGACGTAATTAACTTTTGTTTTGCATATAACTTCCCCATTCAATACAAATTTCAGTACCTATTTAGAGCAAGAAAAAACAGACCTTACTATACTGAAGGTCTGCTCTTACTTACTTCCTTATTAATTTTTTCCGTATGACGACAAGAAGGGAAAGAGGAACAGCCAAAAAAGCGTGTGCCATTCCCATCTCGTACGACTAGATCTTGCCCACACTTTGGACATTTACGAGGTTCTGGTGTGATATTTTCAAAGATTTCCCGTGCTTTGAAAACGGGGTTTACCTCATTAATAAACTTTTGAAGATCGGCCCGATCCAATAAGGTCACTTCACATGCAGCTGCAAGCCCTTTTGCTTGTTTCGTAAAATAACTATTGGTCACAACCCACGCCTGATTCGCTTTATAATACGCTTTTGCCCCATACACTTCTTGTACGGCTGAAATACTAACCCGATTTTTAACTCCATATCGTTTAGCTTGAATGACAATTTTTTCTTTGCCTTTCATCACTAAATCAGCCCCAAAGTCACCAGACTTTTTCGTCACTTGTGGTTTATATCCTAGCTGTTGGAAAAGGGCCTGCAAGTAAATTTCAAATTGGTAACCATCCATTTTATCAATATAGGGCATACCCGATTGGGCTAACTCTTTCATGTACCTCCGTTCACGAAGGACACGGTAAGCAAATTGAGAAAGTTTCACTAAAATCATGATAAGAAAGAGGTAAAATACACCTTGAAACACTTTATCCATTCATTGAAAGCTCCTGTTCAGTTTGTTTATTCCGGAGACGTGATGCCACAGGTTGAATGCTTTTTCCATTCTTCTTTAATTCTTCGTTCCAGTCTTTCGCTCCCTTTGGAATATCTGCTCTTATTAAATCAGCATTAACGATTTGGTTCATTTTGTCAATAAATTCTTTTCCTCCTTGGTCATTATCGACAGCTAACACCATTTCTTTAATGTTTAAGCCTTCTCTTCGAGCTTCGATATAAGATTGGGCGACTGTTTTAGGCTTTAAGCCGTTCATACTAATAAGGCGTGTGTTTTGTAGCTTGTTTTCTTGAATACTCCAATAGGAAAGAAGATCAATTGGACTTTCAAAAAAATGAATCTTATTTGGATGTCCGGCATCGATTGAAAAGCCTGTATGAGGGTTGTCGTTCGGTAAGACTTGCTTAAAGGAACCTCGTTTATTGTTCATGGAAGCTGTTCCTTGCCGATCTGCCCCAATTACCTTTCCTTTGCCCCCGTGTTCACACCACTTAAACACGACATTGTTCCGTTTGTCCTGGGCGATTAAACCTTTTTAAAGAAGCCAGTCAACTAACCGAGATCTATTTTACGTTCTTTTATGAGATAATCTTTTATTTTGCTTTGATCCTTTACTTCTAACTCTTTTGGATAGCGAAAAGGCTCTTTTGATGGTGAAACCGATGGTTGCTCATTCGACTGAGAAAGCTCTTTGTAATCACCTTTGCTGATATCTAATACGGCTTGTGGAAACGACATCCCATAATACATTCGAGCGAAACTGATTGCTCCATATCCTGTTTCATTCCGGCTGTTCCAAGCGTACATATTTCCTTTGATGAGTAAGCTATCATGTTCCGTATGACGATAATACTTTCCTTCTTTTACAAAGGTTTCACCTTTGGCTTCCAGATACGACAACAAATCAACATCTCGTGCTTTCATGATTTCCCCCTCATTGACGTGTTTTCGTTCTCCCACCTAATCCCTCCTTCTCTTTCAACCTATGAAAAAAGAGGACTAAATATAATATTTAGTCCTCTTACCTTTTTCAAACTTTCGCCATTTTTAACGTTCTATTTCTTGTTGGTCTTTCTGTTTTTTTGAAGAAAATGCTCCATTATTCCGTGCAAAAAATTTTGTGAATCCATTTTCTGATTTCTCTTCTTTTTTCTGCTTGTCGTGATCCTTTTTCTCTGTGTCCAAAACCTTTTCAAGCTTCGTTAACTTCTCACGTTGAGAATCAGTCAAATTAATCTCTTTTAATTCCTGCAGCGCTTCTTTTTTCAATTTGTACACCTTATCAAAGGAATGCTTTTGTTCGTATTCCTTCATTTTGGCCACACGCTGCTCTTTCTCTTGAGGTGTTTCTTGCTTGAGCTGCTTTTCAACAGAAACTTTTTCTGCTTCAGCTTCCTTTTTCGCTTCTTTAGAAGAATCTTTTTCATCTGATATGCCTAATTGGGCTAACAAGCTTTGTTTAAATAGCTGCTTATACTGTGTTTCTTCACTAGGTTGCTGCATAACTTCTAGTACTTCTTGTTTGTAACCTTCTTGATATTGATCCTTTTGTTGTGCCTGTTTTCGTGCTTGAAACTGATGAGAAAGTTTATCTTCTATTCCTTTCAATTGATCAGGAGTGAACTACTTTTCCTTTAAAGCACTTGATTTTAATATCACATAATCGTTTTCTGCGTTCACACGGGCTAACATACTATCAATATCTTGAGGTTTCTCTTTATCATGCGCTTGTAAAAACGTAAGATAGCTTGTTTTGAGCTGCGTTTCTCGATCTTTCTCTAAAACAGAATTCACATCATGACTTCTCAAAAAATAGAGAGAAGAGCATAAGGGTTTTTTGCTATCACACGGGGTGATAGGCTAGGCAGAGCCTATCAAAACCATGATATCAAAAAAAGTCGCTATATGTCCCCTTTGCGTCCCCTTGTGATTTTTCACTTCATGGCTAAATCTTGTTGCTTTTTATTCAATTTTTGGAGCTTTTCTTGTAAACTTTTTTGTTCATCTTCATAGAGCTGAATACTTTCATCACTTGATTGAATAGCATCCTTTTTCATCGCAATTTTTGATTCTGTATCGGCTTTTTCCTCGTCCACTTGGTACTTCATATCACGTTGTAACTCGTTCATTTCTTGTTGGGTTTGACGTTTATGTTTGGCTTCTACCGTGATTGCTTTTTCATAGTTTTTCATTTTCTTTTTGACAAACTGTTTTTCTAAATCATTAACCAAAAGCGCATATTCTTGTTTGGTTTTTACTCCTTTTCCTTCTTCGCTTTTCGTTTTTCGTTGGTCAGAATAGAGCGTCGTAATTAACGCATGAGCATCTATTTCCTCTGTTGAATATGTTTCTGAATCACTCGTTACATCATCCACGTTTACCGTTCCTTTTTCTTCATTTTCTTGATAAAGATCAAAGGCAAGTGCTTCCCAATTTGGAGATAAATCGCTGATTCTTACCACATAATAGCCATCATCTTCATACAATAAATGAACAGGTAATTTGATGTTTGGATTTGCTTTTCTTGTGCCACAAAGCTTACTTCTTCTTCATCCGTTTGATCCATTTTGATGACCATATCGAGTGAACTTGAAGCCGGATGATACGCACGATTTTCAATCGTTACTGTTCCTATTATGTTGGAAGAAACAGCTTCATGGGTATTCGTATGATGCAAGGGATCTTCTGTTTTTAAGTAAAATTTTGATGTCAGTAAGGATAAAAAACCAATAAAGAAAAAGATTAAAACAGCTGTATACTTCCATGATCGATTGCGACTTAAATTAAACCGATAGTCTTCCAATTGCTTCTTAAATGCCACCTGTTCCACCTCATTTCATGATTTCTGTTTTCAAATCTTCGATACTATAAACCACCCATTTGTTCGCTTCTTTTCGCAAAGAAACTTTAATAATGTCATGCGTTTGATCGTCCACATTTTCATCTTTTATGACAAGATGATTTGTAAATTCGGCAATGACTTCAACCTCTCCCTGCCTTCCGTCATATTGCTGAACATAAAGCTGTAGATCGTTTGGAATTGAAGTGTAACTATCTCCATACACGAACTTTTCAGAAGGATAAAACTGCGCATAGAGTTCTTTATCCATGATGGCTTTTGCGATCTTTTTCCGATCCTCAAATCCATCTTTTTCATGATGATAAGAGACATCAATAAACTGTTTAACGGTATTCAAGTAATCTCGTTTTTGTTGTTCTTGGGCAGAAGGACGAACTTCACTTAATTGTTTTTTCAACTCTTGATTTTCTTCTTTTAAGCTGTCATTTGTGACTTGAATTTGTTTCGAAGCTGTTGTGTTGGAGATATTGTAGTTCAGGTAAATGTTGAAAATGGTTACGCCTGCCACCACAACGGCAAGCGCTCCAAATAGTAGTGCTGCTTTATTTTTCATCGCCTTTTCTCCTTTTAAAATCGTTTTACTCTTCCATTGAATCGTTCACCAAAATACGTTCCTTTTGCCATACTTGCGATGGCTACACCTGTTTTTCCTTGGCAACCTAAAAACTGATTATTGCCAACATAGATGCCTACGCGGCCGTCTATTTTATACGTATCGAAAAACACCACATCCCCAGGCTTCATGTCTTTTGGATTAATCGCTTGCCCTTGAGTTTTGAGTGTATCGGTTGTTACTCCTGACATCGGACCAACATTCACTCCTACCTGTTCGAATGCCCATCTGACAAAACTTGAACTGCTATTAATTCATTGTTGTGTTATTCTCCCTATTTCTATAAAACAGCGATTGGTGTCACTAAAAACCTCAAGTTAACCTTTAGTAGCACTTGATGATCGCTCTTCCCACCCCTAAAACACAAGTTCAACCAAAACACACATAAGTTCACCATACATTCACCACGAAACACACCGATATTCACCCGAGTAGAACTTAAGTTAAACTAGAGTCGCAACAGTTCATAAAATAAACCATATATACAAACTCAAAACAGGAATTGTTGATTTTTTGTCGAAATCATATAAAATTAAATGAATAGATGACTGTGAATCGGGTGAATATTCATAAACCTAGCAGGTAAATAACAGTGATCTGAGTGAACATAAGCAAATACCTTGAATGAATGACCGTGAACCGAATGAATCTTCATAAAATTCATATGTGAATGACTGTGAACTGAGTGAATGTACATAAAACACTAATAAATGGTGGTGGATTAAATGAATAATTCTGAAAATGCAAATTTCATTGGTGTACCAGAAGCATCTGAATATACCAATATTCCTCCTGAAACATTAAAAAGATATCTAATTAATCATGAACAGTTTTTAAATTTCAAAAAAGAAGGTAGACGCTATAAAATAAGT
Source organism: Priestia sp. YIM B13551 (assembly GCF_042787905.1). Taxonomy (NCBI): domain Bacteria; kingdom Bacillati; phylum Bacillota; class Bacilli; order Caryophanales; family Bacillaceae; genus Priestia; species Priestia sp. YIM B13551. Next base: position 35,965 of record NZ_JBHZOX010000011.1, on the reverse strand, counting down.
ATTGAATCACTAGATCTATTAAAGAAAATCCGTGAACTTTATAGTGAGGGATTATTAAAAGAAGATGTAAACGATAATTTGGCAAGTGATGGGCTTCCTATAACTATTACAGTCAAAAATCAAGAAGAGAAAGGTTCTATCTCTATAAACGAGGAGCTGAGTGAAATAAGAAAAATGTTACAACAACAAGAACAACAGATGACACAGCAAATGCAATTTAATCAAAAGTTAGTAGAAGAGTTACAGAAAGTTAGTCAAACCAACCAAGAATTAAAGCAAATGATAAACAGAAAAGATGCTGAGTTGATTGGAGAATTAAGAAAAGGATTATCAGAAAGTAAAAGAATGATTGAAGAAGCTTCTGCTAGTGCAGAGTTAGAAAAGAAAAAAACATGGTGGGAAAAATTAATGGGTAAATAATAAAAAGCTTCTACTAGGGATAGTAGAAGCTTTTTATTATTATAGTGTTATAATCCGATTATAAAATCTATTAATTATAACATATTTTAAATATATTGAGGAGGGGTATTTTTTTGACCCTCCTTATTTTTTAAAATGAATTGTATAATAAAACAAATTTATTATTAAGGAAAAACAGTTCAAAAGAATTCTTTTGAGATATATTACTAATTTTTATTGAATTATGAGATTAATTAACGCTATAATAAAACTAACAAAAATGACCGGAATAGAAAAAAGACTTCAACTGTTTAAGTAGTGCGACCAACACACTTAAACCGTTCCCCCTAATCACAGTAGGGAAAACACTTGTCGAAGTCTCTTGTTAATAGAGTTAGTTTTTCTATAAAATAAAACTTATGTTTTTATTTTATATGAAATTGACATCTATTTCAAGGGCTTAGTTCATCAAAATCAAGGCATTGTTTTCCTTTTTCCAGGGAAACAGTGTCTTTTTTGTGTTCCTTAAAGGAGACGATGAACAAATGACAAAAATATTAACCTGTTATCTAAAAGATGTAGATACCTTCAATGGGCGGTTCAAATGGTTATGGACCAACAAGTCCACACTTCGGAAAAAGAAAGAAGAGTTTTTAGAAAGTCTTCGTACCCACTTTAAACAACATCAATCAGCCATACATAAAGAATTTCCTAAAAAAAGAATGGAAATGCTTGATCACGTCATCTATAACCTAATGGCTACGGGCATTCAAGCGATCCGTTCTGAAACGCTGATGAAAAAATTTAATGTTTCCAAAAGTACGGTTTCTCGTTTTGTACGCTCGCTAAAAGCGACACCCTTTATACTTGTGGCACGATACATTAAAGAAGATGCAACAGGTACTCATCCTGATAGCTATGTATTTATCCTTAAAAGTCATAAGAACTTTCATCACATTTGCGACGAAATCTTTTTTGCCCATGATACAACAGGTGTACAAACGCTTCAGCAAGAAGAAATGACCACTCCTGTGACACGTCCTGTGACGCATCCAGAAAGCACTGAAAACGTTGATACACCAAGCTTAGAGGCCGATAAATCACCTGATGCCTTTATTAACCTTGATTTACCTGTAAATCATATAAATAATCATTTAATGTCTGTTTCACAGGCCTTCACCTATATCAAAGGTGTGCCTAAAAAAGTCAATCAAGTCTATGCAGGTAAGTATGGACATCAACTACAAGACTTCTATGCTCGTATTCAAAATGCTGCAAAAGCTGTCAAACGAGATACAGAAATTGAGATTGAAAAAGAGCAAGTCCATGAAATTGCGTATACATCCATCGTGGGATTAGATAAATATGTCCATGAAGCTAATCAACAAGGCAATCCCTTATCCCTGCGGGATATGTGTCGATTAATCTATCAAATTGCGAAAAACCAATTCTATGAATTCGTAAACCCTAAAGGGCAGGATTATTCATCAGTATACGCAAACCAACAAGAAGTTATACATAACGAAACTCAAACAACAACATTGGCCAAACCAAAACATATTATCCGTAAGGAACTGGTTCCTGATTGGTTAAAAACTGAACAGCAGAAACAAGAAGAAGCTATAAAAGAATCAGATATTTCTTTGGATCAACAGCTTGAAATGATTCAGTTAAAGCAAGATTTAGGACAAGAGCTAACACCAGAAGAAGAGAACTTGCTGGAGGAGCACAGCTCCACGTATAGTTTGTTGGAGATAGCTCAAGTAAAACAGGACTTGGGACGAGCCTTAACGCCAGATGAACAAGAATGTTTACGTCAACATAACCAGTTAGAAGACACAGCTTCCTAATCAAAAAAAGTAGAAATTCCTTAGAAGCTGATGTTTTAATAGAATATGTTTATTTAGAATTGTGTTCTAAATAAACAATAACTAATAATCTACGCAGGAGGAGACTATTATGCCACATAAAATTACGTTAACCGGATCAGCCACAGGACCACTACGAGAATATGATCGCTACGTTGCCTTTGATATGCGTGAAAAAGGGTCACCATCTGCGCCTAAAGGATTAAAGAAGAGTACCTTTATTTCGTATACCGTATTTGTTGCGAAGAAAGCCTTTAATAAAACAGGACTCACGAAGAAAAGCATCATGCATGAAAAGATTTTAATTCAAGGGGAACCAACGTTAGACATTCCCATTGATGAATGCCCTGGTGAAATAGGGGTGATTTGTTTCCAGATTACCGTTCTTCCGAATAAAAATGACAAAGAGAAGAATGAGTCAGATGCGAAAAAAGAACCTAAACAAGAAGCATCTAAGCCTTCTGAAGCCCAAAAGAACACGGAATCTACTAAACAGGGAGAAGAAAAAGTACCTGTTTCTCAGCCTGTAGCAAAGGAAGAGAAGAAAGAAGTAAAGCCTATTCAGCCAGAAGTACAACAAGCACCTACAGAAGAGAAAAAGGCTGAGGAAAAAAAGACAACACTATCAAACCAACCGAAGGGAACTCAGGATCTATTGAACTTTGATGATATTATCGTTCCTGAAGAGTTCTTAAAGACACGCCCAAACCCTGAAAAAACGCAAAAGGTTATCGATTTTGTGAAGCGTACAGGACGTTTAGATGAGCCGTTGACGATTGAAAAAGGATCGAAGATCTTAAAAGATGGATACCGCCGTTATGTCGTGGCTAAAACGGTCAAAATGGATCAAGTTCCTGTTGTCTATGAATATCAAAAGTAAATAAAGTGAGAGTAGACTGGTATAGAAGAAGAACACCTTGACTCAAGATGAAAAAGTGAGCCCAAATATCGAGCAGGTGGACTTGATTATCCCATGGCTATGAGAATGCTAGGCTGTCGATTATTAACGGTAAAACATGAATTAAAAAATATGAACGAAGATGAAAAGTGGTTACAGAAAGAAGCTGGAGCAGGAGAAACCATTGTAATGAGGGATTGGGGCAACTATTTAATTTATGAAATAATTAAATAGTTGAACGTACTAGCTTATTTTCAGCCAAGACTGTTTCTTGGTATATTAACGGCAAAATGGCAAAACACCAAATATGGTCCTCTTATTATTTGAAGGTTTTAACGTATATACCTAGAATAGTTCTCTTGATAAGAGGAGGTGATCATATGTTGAGAGTCATAACCGCAGAAGCAGCATATACCACCGAAGAATTAGCTGATATACTTGGTTTGTCCATAGCAACTATCCGAAAGTACAACTTCCATTTTGCCAAAATTGGTGTGCAATTTACTAAAAAACAAGGCAGATTAGCTTATACAAATGACGACGTTACTATCTTTCATGAACTAAAAAGAATTTATGCCCATCCCGAAATGACCTTAGAAAAAGCCGTTATAACCGTTGCAAAAAAATTTAACTTAGTACAAATACCAGACACTCCACCTAACATTTCAACTGAAAAACAAACCCTTATCCTAGAACCACTCGAAGCACAAATGAAAGAGATACAAAGCTATATCGATGCAAAATTTGAAGAACGAGAACGTCAATTAATTTCAATGGCTCGCGAAATTCGGTCGTTAAAAAAAGCACAACAACAAAAGAAGAGTTTTTATAAGTGGTTAAAAACCTTTTTTGAAAAATAATTTGCTACAATGGGTGGCATCTCATTATCTAATATTCACACAAAAAAACCTTTTCCCTCTAGGTAGGGGAAAAGGTTTTTTTTATGTGAAGTTCAATTTCAAAGAATATCCATAACAAAGACCGCCCATTATGTATCAGTCTATAAGGCGGTCTTAACTGTATTCATGCTATATGATTATGACAAAAATATCGACAACATGTGTAGAGGAATCTTATTTCTCTTATTCTATGCTAAAAACGCTTCCTTATTCCTAATTTTTCAAACACTTTTGATTCAATTTGGTGCAAAGTGGACAAGCTAATAAAAAAGGAGAGTGAGAGATGTGTTTTGGTGGCGTAACCCGAATCGCAGTAAATTTGGTCGTTGGCTGGATCGAGAAGGAATTACACAAAGTGAATTTTCTGAACGAAGTGGTGTTTCCCGAAACACTATTTGGCGAGTTTGTAACACCAAAGGTTATATTCCAACTCCTAGAGTAATGAAAAAGATCATGGCCACCGTTCAAAAAGTAGATAAAACAAAAGATATTGATGATTTCTTTCAATTCTAAACCCCATGTAAATGATATATAACATGGGGTTTAGTGTTATATGGAAATGTAAATTATGTTGCTATATTTCGATTTAGGATCAATTCGAGATAAAGGTTGTTTTAAGTATCTCGCCTTCTTTTAAGCTATAACTAATTAATAAAATTTAGTTAAACCAATCTAGAGCTCCTCTTAGAAAGAACTTGCCTATAAATTTTTATCTTTAAAGTTAATGTCCCCATATAATCGTTTTAGAGAATAAACCTCATTCTCTATTAAATTAACTGTCTTCAAGCTATTATTCCTCTTTCTATATGCTCAATGTAAATACTTTTCCCATTATATATTACAGTGACCATGTCCACTGAATCTGCAATTTCTTGTGCTCTTTGTACATCCACCTTTATCTCGCCTCCTTTTTATTTATAAAAGTAACAGTATTGGTTTTTGATTATTTTTAATCCATTTAATCCTCTATTTCGAAAAAAAGAAGGATGACCACTTACCATTAAATACCTTATGTGCTAGGAGCCTAAGTATTATATATACTTATATAATAAGAGCAGGAATTATCCAGATTTAGTTTTTTACAATTTATCTTTTGAGTAAATAGCTATGTCTAATTATTCCCTGTTAAATTATAGGAGGACAGAGTAATGCGAATAATAATTGCCGATAGAGACTCTACAGAAAGAGTAGGTATTAAATGGTTAATAAATTCTTATTCTATGAAATTTAATGAAGTATGTTTAGTTGAAGATGCAAGGCAGTTTATTAATGAATTTGAAAAAAGTGAACCAGATATATTGATTTTAGAGTTAGAAATGTTTTCAACTAACAGTTGGGAGATTATCTTAAGAAAAGTGGAAAATTACCAAGGAGTTATAATAGCTATCACTACTGAGGCAATTTTTGAACGTGCCTGGCAAGCAATTCAACTTCAAGCTGTTAATTTATTAGTAAAACCATTGTTACCTGAGAAACTAAAAGAGTCATTAGAAAAGAGTATAAAAAAGCTATCAAATTTTAAAGAGAAGCCTATTCATTTAGAAAACAAAGATGAAAATTATAGATATTACCAATCATTGATGATAGAAACTGAGGTAAAGTTTTCTAATGATTATAAAGGAATGATGATAATAAAACCGGAATATCCAGACGATTTAAAAGAACTTTATAAGTATATTAATGAATACATATTTATGGAAACACCGGTTGTTTTATTATTTAGTGATTACATAGTATGTCTTTTTTCTGTTTTTGAAATGGACAAGTTGTACATAGATTCTACTAGATTCATTAGTAATTCAATCAAATTACTGAACGGGGGAGTTTTTATTAGTATTGACTCCATAAATAAAGTTGAGGACTCCTTACATGCCTGTTATATGAGGTGTATCCAGACGTTAAAAATGGTATTTTACAAGGGATATACACAAGTTATGAAGGCTTCCGAATTCCCGAGCTTTGAAGAATTTGATCCTTTATTAAATTCTGAAGAACAACGAATATGGATTAAAATGTTAGAGGGAGAAAACCTAATACCTATAAAAAATTGGCTTTATGAGAAATTCACTAATTTTCCTAACGGGTACCCTGAACCTGAGTTAATCCGTATTAGCCTTACTAGTATTCTTGCACAGATACGGAGGCATATGAAATCCTATCGATTAGAAAAAAATCAAGCATTAGAGGAACAATATCAAAACATTTTTAATATTGTTCTTAATTCACCAGTACTTTTTAAAGTTGTACAGGAATTATTACTTTTTATTGATAAAATTTTAGAACAAGTTAAAACTCAGCAAAAAAATACTCAAAATGACTTTATTGAACTCGGTTTGAGGTTTATTGATGAACACTTCAGTCGGACAGATTTAAACCTCGTAGTAGTAGCTGATTATGTTAATAAAAGTCCAAGTTATTTTAGTTATGTATTATCTCAGAGAACATCACAAACATTTCAGCAATACCTTACGAATGTTCGGATAAATAAAGCTAAACATCTATTATCTACAACATCACTGTCAATTCAGCAAATTTCATTTTCTATAGGTTTTTCGGATCCAAATTATTTCAGTAGGGTATTTAAAAATCAGACTGGTGTATCACCTTCTATCTGGAAAAATCAAATGTTTATCTAGATATCTAGTTATTTTCCTATAATTAATGAAGAATTTGGTAATATTAAAGATTGTTATAGTTTTAATATTACTTATATTCTGATTATTATCTTCTGTTTCTGTTAGTGTTTTTTTAATAAACTATTAATTAACAGAAAGGGGACTATATGATGAATACTCAATCAGTTAACTTGCGCAAATACTGCGCTCCTAAAGGAATTGAATTAAATACAAAAGGGTGGGTCCAAGAGGCTGTTCTTCGTATGTTAATGAATAACCTAGACCCACAAGTGGCAGAACATCCGGAGAAATTAGTTGTATATGGGGGAATAGGGAAGGCAGCTCGAAATTGGGATGCATTCGATCGTATCGTAGCCACTTTGAAAGATCTAGAAGAGGATGAAACACTATTAGTACAGTCTGGAAAACCAGTAGCTGTTTTTAAAACTCATAAAGATGCACCACGTGTACTCTTAGCTAACTCCAATATTGTTCCGGCCTTTGCGAATTGGGAAAAATTCCATGAATTAGATAAAAAAGGATTGATGATGTATGGGCAAATGACAGCCGGTAGCTGGATTTATATTGGAAGTCAAGGAATTGTACAAGGTACGTATGAAACATTTGCTGAATGTGCGAAACAACATTTTAATGGTAGTCTCGAAGGTACCATTACCGTAACAGCTGGATTAGGAGGCATGGGAGGCGCTCAGCCATTAGCCGTTACAATGGCAGGGGGCGTAGTCATTGGAATTGATGTTGACCGAACACGTATTGAAAAACGAATTGAAACACGCTATTGTGACGTTGTGTTAGAAAGTTTGGACGAGGCAATTAAAATAGCTAAAGAAGCAAAAAAAGAAAAGAAAGCGCTTTCTATTGGGTTGGTTGGAAATGCAGCTGAAGTGCTTCCTCAAATGATTAAACGTGGCTTTATTCCAGACATTGTAACGGATCAAACCTCCGCACATGATCCATTAAATGGTTATCTACCAATTGGATTAACTCTATCGGAAGGAGAAACATTACGTAATCAGAATCCAGAGGAATATGTAAGAAAATCTAAAGCTAGTATGGCTGTTCATGTTCAGGCTATGTTAGATATGCAGAAAGAAGGAGCCATTGCTTTCGACTATGGAAATAATATTCGTCAAGTAGCGCTTGATGAAGGCGTAAAAGACGCATTCAACTTCCCAGGTTTTGTACCTGCTTATATTCGCCCTCAATTCTGTGAAGGAAAAGGACCGTTCCGTTGGGTAGCTTTATCAGGTGATCCAGAAGATATTTATAAAACAGACGAAGTTATTTTACGTGAATTCTCATATAATACTCACCTTTGTAACTGGATTAAAATGGCGAGAGAAAAAATTGAATTTCAAGGATTACCGGCGCGTATCTGTTGGTTAGGATATGGAGAACGTGCACGATTTGGAAAAATCATTAATGAAATGGTTGCATCTGGAGAACTTTCAGCACCTATTGTTATTGGTAGAGATCATTTAGACGCGGGATCTGTTGCTTCGCCAAACCGCGAAACAGAAGCGATGAGAGATGGTAGTGATGCTGTAGCAGATTGGCCTATTTTAAATGCACTAGTTAATACAGCCGCAGGGGCAAGTTGGGTATCTGTTCACCATGGTGGTGGCGTAGGCATGGGATATTCTCTTCACGCAGGTATGGTCGTAGTAGCAGATGGCACGGAAGATGCGGCTAAACGTCTTGAACGTGTATTAACAACAGATCCTGGTATGGGGGTTGTTCGCCATTTAGATGCAGGCTATGAGTTAGCCATTCAAACAGCCAAGGAAAAAGGCATGAACATTCCAACATTAGACTAAAGGAAACGGAGTGAGTAGTATGTCATCTATTATGTATATTAAACGTGCCTCACAACTGATTACAGTTAGAGGTGGAAGTAAAGAACCAAAACGTGCTCAAGATATGTCCGATATCGGTATTATCGAACATGGCAGTGTGGTAGTGGAAAATGGAATGATTACATTTGTTGGATCAGATGTTGAAGCAGAACGCTATGTTCATACGTTGAATGGACATATCAATACGATTGATGCTTCAGGAAAAATTGTTACTCCAGGTCTAATCGATGCTCATACTCATATTGTGTTTGGGGGAAGTCGTGAAAAAGAGCTAGAGATGCGATTAAACGGATCTAAATACATTGATATCCTAAAGGCAGGCGGAGGAATTCTCCAGACAACAACAAGTACAAGAGAAGCTACAGAAGAACAATTGATTCAAGAAACCTCCAAACGCCTAAATCGTTTTCTACAATATGGAGTTACGACGGTTGAAGCGAAAAGTGGATATGGTTTGACACTGGAAGATGAATTGAAACAGCTACGAGCAGCAAAAAAGCTCGATGAAAGGCATCCTATTGATATAGTTTCGACATTTATGGGAGCCCATGCTGTTCCAGTTGAATATAAAGAAAATCCAGACGAATTTGTTCGTTTAGTGATAGAGGAAATGATTCCAAGAGTTGCAGAAGAAAATTTGGCTGAGTTTTGCGATGTTTTTTGTGAAGAAGGAGTTTTTACAATTCAACAGTCGGAGCAAATTCTTGAGGCAGGAAAAAGGTATGGTTTAAAACCAAAAATACATGCAGATGAAATTGTTCAATTCGGCGGTGCAGAACTTGCAGCCAAGGTGGGAGCTGTTTCGGCCGACCATTTATTACAAGCATCGGATGAAGGTATTAAACAAATGGCTAAAAGTGGTGTTATTGCAGTCTTGTTACCGGGTACAGCGTTCTTTTTAATGGAGAAGCCTGCGAATGCAAGAAAGATGATTGAAGCCGGAGTTCCGGTTGCCCTTTCAACTGATCGTAATCCAGGGTCATCACCTACTGAATCGTTACCTTTTATTATGAATCTAGCGTGTCTTACGATGAAGATGACGCCAGCCGAAGTTCTAACAGCATGTACAATTAATGCAGCTCATGCCATCGGAAAAGCTGATGAAGTGGGGAGTATCGAAGTAGGAAAGAAAGGGGACCTTGTTTTATTTGATGCACCGAATTATCAAACGTTGCAGTATAACTATGCAGTGAACCTTGTAGATACTGTCATTAAAAAAGGACAAGTGATTGTGGAAGGTGGGGCTTTGCGTGACGTACCCGTACCCACAACTTAATCGTCCCTCTTTTCATTGGGAAAGACAGCGTTCAACTGAACCTAAGGTAAGTGATTGGATCGAGACTTTTGAGGTCCAAGATGAAATAGATTTTCAAGCTGTAGATGTAACCGTTTTGGGAGTCCCTCTTTCCAGATCTTCTATTAGTGCATCAGGAGCAAGTGAAACTCCCTTGGCCATGAGACAACTATGGAAATCGTTTAATCCGTATCATATTGAATACGATACGGATTTGACCCCCTTATCGGTTTTAGACTTAGGCGATGTCAAACAGCATGTAACAGATATTTCACTTTCTCATCAGTATATTAAAGAAGCAATGATTTCAATGCGGAAATATCACCCTCATACATTGCCTATCATGTTAGGGGGAGATCATTCGATTACGGCTATGTTAGTAAAAGGCTGGAAAGAGTCGCATCCAGAACAACGTATAGGAATTCTTCAATTCGATACACATTTTGATTTACGCAGTTTAGAAGATAACGGACCATCAAATGGAACGCCAATTCGAAACCTGATTGAGAGTGGTACAATTGAAGGCAAAAACGTTTGGAATATTGGCCTGCATGGATTTTATAACTCAAAATCTCTCAAAGAGTATGCAGATACTAAAAGTGTTAATTACGTAACCTTACTTCAAGCTAGAAAAACAGGGATTTCTTGTATAGTTGAAAGAGCCTTAGATGATTTAGCCAAGGAAGTGGATGTCATCTATCTAACAGTAGATATGGATGTTCTTGATGTGGCTTATGCCCCTGGTGTACCAGCAGGAACAACAGGAGGAATGAGAACGGATGAATTATTTGAAGCTATATACATTGCGGGCTCACATCCATTAGTCCAAGCAATGGATATTGTATGTTTAGATCCCTTACGCGATAAATCAGGAATTACTGTTAAAGCAGGAGTTCATGTATTCTTGAATTTTTTAACAGGCTTTGCAAATAGAAAATAAAATATTAATTTCCTTATCCTTTTGAAAGTGACAAATCTCTAGCGATTTGTCATGAAACTTTCTTTCTCAGGAAGAAAAGTGAAAAAATGAGAGAGGAGAGAAGTAATTGGTGAAAAACAATTATCGCTACTTTATTATTTTTATGATTGTTATTATAACAATTATAAATTACATAGATAGAGGAGCACTTTCATACGCTCAGGCTGAAATTATTCAAGAATTCAACTTAAATCCCGTAAGCTGGGGAGCAATTTTGGGGTATTTTGGCTATGGTTATATTTTCGGTGCACTATTCGGAGGGGCGTTGGCAGATAAGAAAGGTCCTAAGTTTATGTGGATTCTTGCTGGAACCACATGGTCTATATTTGAAATTGGGACAATATTTGCTGGTCACTTAGGTGCAGCGTTCTTTGGGGGTTCTGCATTAGCTGGTTTTGCGGTATTTCGTGTTTTGTTTGGACTGGCTGAAGGACCTACTTTATCTACAATGAACCGAACGATGGCAAATTGGGTATCTCCAAAAGAAAAAGGTTTTTCTGTAGCACTTGGCTTAGTTGGAACTCCAATTGGAGCATTGGTCACCGCACCTATCGTAGTGGGCCTTTTAACGTTTACTAATTGGAAGGTAACATTTATTATTCTTGGTCTGTTAGGTTTTGTTTGGGTATTAATATGGAGAAAAATATTTACAAATTTACCTGAAGATCATCCGAGAGTTTCAAAGATTGAACTTCAAAAAATTCGAAGTATAGATAGTTTAATAAAAGGTGAATCACAATTAGAAAAAACAAACTCCAAAAATGTTCCTTGGTATTATTTTTTTAAAAACCCTACATTAGTAATGAATGCCATTGGGTACTTTGCATTTTTGTATGTCAATATTCTATTACTAACTTGGACTCCAAAATATTTGCAAGATGAATTTAACTATTCTTTAGCATCTCTTTCATATATAGGTATGATTCCATGGGTAGGTGCTATTGTTACAGGATTAGTAGGAGGGAAAATTTCCGATAAGTTACGTGAGAAAACTGGGAATTTACGTATAGCCAGATCCTGGTTCACAGTAGTCTGCTTATTTTTTACAGCTATTTGTTTTATGCTAATCCCCACGGTTGGAAGTGCGACCTCAGTACTTTTATTAATGTGTATAGGTAATGCCTTTAATTACCTACCCAATTCGATCTATTGGACAGTTGTTCTTGATACAGAGCCTAATAAAGCCGGAACTTTTGGGGGAGTAACTCATTTTATTGCGAACCTGGCTACTATTATTGCGCCTACACTAACAGGAAGCCTTGTTGCGGCACATGGATATAATGCTATGTTTACTGCTGCTGCCATTGCCGTAATAATTGGAATGGTATCTATGATATTTGTAAAACCAGGACAACGAAGTCATATATCAGATATGCATAATGAGAAAAATATCATATTATAGTAACCATTATTCTTCTATAGGATAAAGAGCTTCTATCAAAAAGAGATACCTAATTTAAGAACGAAGGAATATAAAACCATGAAAATAAACAGCTGTTAACAAACATGCTTCTTAATAAAACAATAATTTTGTTCTACTCTACTACTTAGATATCTATCTACTTTATTGTATGCTTTTAGACGTATATTTTCTTATATCAAATTATTACTACAGGATAGCCAAGATTTTCATTTATCAATATCACACAAATTTTTGAAACATAAGAAAAAGCCAAGGCTTTCTCAAAAAAGCGCTTGGCTACTTATTTATCTCTTCATTTACTTTAAACTTTGGTTAAAATCTTACTTAGTTAGATTTTCTGAGAGTAAGTAAATGGAGAATAGAATTAATACAAGCTCCTTTTCAAGGTATTACCAAAAAATTATTAGAATATTACTCCAGTTGAAGGAGAGGTAAATTTCTTATGGCGGAACACAAATTTAAAATGGATGATGCTCCACTTAATAAGTTTCATTTAAAGATTACTGCACTTACTTTTGGGTCTAATTTTACCGATGGTTATGCTCTTGGTATTATTGGTATAGCTCTTGCTCTAATTGGACCAGAAATGAAACTTAATTCCATGTGGGAAGGGCTAATAGGCAGCTCAGCTTTAATTGGCCTCTTTTTAGGAAGTCTAGTGCTTGGAGGGTTATCCGATCGTGTAGGTAGACAGAAAATATATTTGTTTAATTTTCTAGTAGTTGCTATTGCCTCTGTTCTACAGTTATTCGTAAATGGTCCAGTAGAGCTATTTATTTTGCGTCTAATAATAGGATTTGCTCTAGGAGGTGATTATGCCGTAGGCTCAACCTTACTTGCAGAATTTGCGCCTAGAAAATACCGGGGTATCTTACTAGCTTCTTTAAATGTGCTCTGGACAGTTGGGTATGTTGCTGCGACCATAGTCGGCCACTATTTAGGCTCAAATGACAACGAATCATGGCGGTGGATGCTTGCTACATCGGCAATTCCTGCAATTATCGTACTGCTATTAAGAATTGGTACACCTGAATCACCAAGATGGCTTATTAGCATGGGACGTAATGAAGAGGCACGCCAGATTGTTAAAAAATACATTGGGGTAAACGCAGAAATTGATGAAAAGATAACAGAGCATCAGCAAAACCAAGGATATCTATCACTTTTTAACAAACAAATTTGGAAGCGCACTACTTTTGGAGGAATATTTTATGTTTGCATTGTTATTCCTTATTTTGCTATTTATACCTTTTTGCCTTCAATATTAAAAAGCATGGGATTATCTGAAAATTTCACAGTAGACCTTTGGCTAAATATATTTCTAATTGTTGGATCGTTGGTTGGACTTTGGCTTATGGAAAAACTTTCTCGGAGAAGTTTTACCATTGGAACGTTTGCATTGATGACCATAAGTTTATTTATGCTGAGTATTTTACAGAGGCCTGATATTTTACTTATCACTTTGTTTTTAATGTTTACTTTCATTATATCAGCAGCTTCGAATCTAACATTGACATATCCTGCTGAACTATTTCCAACTGAAATACGCGGGTCGGGAGTAGGTTTTTTGACAGCTTTCAGCCGGATCGGATCTGCTGTTGGAACGTTTCTGCTGCCTTTAAGCTTAAATAATATGGGATTAGGTGCAACAATGATCGGAATGTCTGCGATTTTATTATTAGGTACTATTGTTTCAATTATGTGGGCGCCTGAAACAAAATCTCTTTCTCTAAGTGAAGCAAGTAATCCTTTAGAAGATAACCCTTTACATGTAGAAGATAAGACAACTCTAAACTCTATGAATCGTAAAGCTTAAACAAAATAAGGTCAGCTTTTGCTCTCTTATATAGACATTAGATTCTAAAAAGCTAGCACTGTAGAGAGGGAAAGCTGACTACAGGAACTTACTAATAAAAATTAATTTCAGATTAAATACCATCACATTGAGGAGGAGTAATCTTGATTGAAGTAAGAGAAACGAAGGTAGTAATTGAAGACAACCTTACCATTAAGGATCTGGTAGCAGTAGCAAGGCATCATGCTTCTTTAGAACTTTCTGAGAAAAGGAAGAAGTGTATTATTCAAGCAAGGAAATTAGTAGAGAGATTTGTAGAAGAGAATCAAGTTATCTATGGAATTACGACAGGTGTAGGAGAAAATTCAAAAGTTAGAATTTCAACAACCGAGTCTAAAGAAATGCAAAAAAAATTAATCATGAGCCATGCTTGTGGGGTAGGCGAGCCGTTAAAACTAGAACAGGTCAGAGCTATTATGGTTATGATGATTCAAAACTTTTCACAAGGTTATTCAGGCATAAGACTAGAAACAGTGGAGGCTTTAATTAAACTATTAAATAAAGGAGTTACACCGATTGTTCCTAAAGAAGGATCTTTAGGTTATTTAAATCATCAGGCTCATATTAGTTTAGTTCTTCTTGGAATGGGTGAAGCGAAATACAAAGGGATAGTCATGAGTGGAAAAGAAGCTCTTCAGTCCATAGGTATTTCTGAACTTGAATTGCATGAAAAGGAAGGACTTTCTCTTATTAATGGAACGGTTGATATGACAGGGATTGGAGCCTTAGCAATTTATGATGCTATGAATTTGCTTAAATCTGCTGACATTATATCTATGATGAGTTTTGAGGCTTTGCGTGGAACCTACTATGCATTCGATCCAAGAATTAGCCAAGTGAAGCTTCATCCAGGACAACAAAAAACAACTTCAAATATACATAAAATTATTAATGGAAGTAAAATTGCTGAGACATTTAAGGAGTATAGAACCCAAGATGCTTTAA
Organism: Priestia sp. YIM B13551; assembly: GCF_042787905.1. NCBI lineage: Bacteria > Bacillati > Bacillota > Bacilli > Caryophanales > Bacillaceae > Priestia > Priestia sp. YIM B13551. Next base: position 20,913 of record NZ_JBHZOX010000011.1, on the reverse strand, counting down.
GTATTCGATCAATTCCTCAAGTGCATGGAGCCTGTAAAGATGCTATGAACTATGCAAAGGAAGTGGTGGAGAGGGAAATGAATTCAGCAACTGATAATCCTCTGATTTTTCATGAAGGAGAAAAAGGGATTGCTATATCTTCTTCTAATTGTCATGGCGAAGCAGTAGCTTTAGCTATGGACTTTTTAACAATTGCTATCTCAGAGTTAGCAAATATTTCTGAAAGAAGGGTTTTTCGACTTTTATCCCCTCAACTTAGTGAATTGCCTCCTTTCTTAGTTGAGAAGAGTGGGGTGAATTCAGGGTATATGATCTCACAATATGTGGCGGCAGCATTAGTCTCTGATAATAAGGTATATTCCCATCCATCTTCAGTCGATTCGATCCCTACAACAGCAGGACAGGAAGACCATGTAAGTATGGGAACATCTGCTGCTTTGAAAGCGTTGAAGGTTATTTCGAATACAGAGAAAGTCCTTGGAATTGAGTTAATGTGCAGTGCCCAAGGTTTAGATTTTCTAAAGCCTTTAGAATCAGGAATGGGTACAGAAGCTGCATATCAATTACTTCGACAATACGTTTCGCCACTAGAAGATGACCGAGTCATATCAGAAGATATAAACCAATCGGAAAATTTAGTCCATACAGGAGCACTGGTTAAACAGGTAGAGATACACATAGGAGAGTTGCAAGTCTAAAAAAGAATTGGTATGAACTATTTCTCTACTTAATATAATATCTCTTAACTGAATCTATGTAATGAAGAATCCTTGGGGCAGTGAATTTCCGCCAAGGATTCTTTTTCCATGTATATGCTAGTTCCTATAAAAAAGTAGGATATTGTATTCTTTTTTATCTATATACTCCATAAAAAACCCCTTTGTAAGGCTTCTTATATCTAGATAAAACAATCTTCCTAGAATTAAGATAATAATTCATAAAAACTAAGTTACTCTTCATAGTAGTATCCATGACAACTTTCATTAAATTAATACTTGTCTTAATCAATTATTAAACTTCCCCTCTATATATTTTAAAATTACAAAAAGTAAAAATATATTTATATATATGCTGTAACCTACCTGAAATAGTATCGTTATAAAAAGAAACACTACTGCCTCCTTCTTGTTATAAAGATATGTTACGATTTGTTAGGTCGGTATGGCATGTTTCATCATGCATTTCAGCTCATAAAAAGATTCTTCTTTCCTTGTCAGGAGGAGGGAGAAATCTTTTTACATTTATCAAATTTACCCACTATCTATCCATACCAATCTACATGCAAACATAACGTAGAGGTTCACTTTCATAGATGTTAGAATTTATCTTTTGTTTGCGCATATTTTTATATGTGTCTTTTTCTTTCTCCTATCTGATTTCTTATTCCATTTGCTCAAAATTAGATAGGAGCTCTTTTTGTAGGCTGAATTTTTAGCACTCTAGGTTAAGTTGATTCTAATTCCACCAGAAGAGGACTGTGTTATCGGTTTTGCTTCCCTATGTTGTTTAGTAGAACTCTTATATTTCTCCATCAGTTCATGAATACTTGCTACTTGAATAATCCGTATATGCTCTGAAGACACTGCATACCGAACAGGCGTAATCAGAATAACCGAAGGGAAGATAGGTGATCGACCTTCTGGTTGCCAGTGCAAGTCATTCCACTCATCCGAAAAGAAAAACTCCTCATAGAGGGTGACCTTCGCCTGCATCTTCTGCTCCGAATACTGATTTCTCTGAATTTCAATCCAAAACGGAGATCCTTTAAAGATACAAAAGAGATCGGGTTCAATGCCTCCTTTTCGTCCTGTGGGCTTATCTTCAACAATAACCTGTTTAGGGGCACTATGCGTACACATTTGTTTATAGATATCTAGAATTGAAAGGAAATGTAATATTTTTTGAGAGTTCTTTTTAATCTTCGCATCCACAGGTAAATATACCGTTGGGGAATACTGCTGAGTGCGTTCAATCAGCCCTAACCGATATAAACGTATCATCACACTATTACAGGCATTAATAGGCGATTTGAGCTGTTTAAAGAACAGTTCCACTAATGAGTCTCGATCTACAGCCCGAAACTGATTAATAAACCCAATGATGTCTTTATCACGCTGAGATAACCGAAAGCTCATCGCTGTTCCTCGTTCTCTAATAATCCAAAGATAGGCTGTGATACGACCTCCAGTTGAGGTTCAGAATCTTTTACCCGTGTTTTATAAGGAGAAAGCATTTCTTTACACGCTTCTTCATCTAAAAAATACGCTTGAAACTCTTTGACTTCATCAATTTTAATTTTCATACGCCCCCTGGCTGCGGCATCAATTTCTTCTGCTCCTATCACCCCGGCTACTTTCGCATTTGTGGCATCGGCCTGCCTTCCAGAGATGCGTACCCGTAAGTTAGCTTTTAACGCTGAATTTAATAAATCCGCATCCGGACGCTGCATGGCAATAATCGTATGAACACCTAGCGCACGACCTTGACTCGCAAACTGTTGAATCATCTCTACAAGGTCCGTTTCTCGTTTAATGATGCTCATTTCGTCTAAGACCACTACAATCCGAGGCAGCTTAAAAGGAAGTCTGCTGATATGTGTCACGCCATGCTCTAACAGTAAATCGCCCCGTCGATACATTTCAGCGCGTAACAATGCAAAAGGCTTTCGCATGTCTTTTGCCTCAAAACAAAGCGCATCGACGTGCTCAATTCCATGAAATAATCCTAAATCGGCTCGTTTAAGGTCCACTAAGATTAAGCGTAAATCTTCAGGCGAGGCATTCTTCACCCATGTGGTCAGAATCACGCGCATTAAGCTGCTTTTTCCAGCACCAATTTCGCCAGAAATCAGTAACGTTTCTAAATCCGCAAAATCCCATGAAACAGGGTTTCCATAGATATCTTGACCAATGCATACTGGAAGCTCCATTTTCTTAATATGAGGATGAATTGAATCATATTGATAAGTAAGCATCTTCGGTAAGCTTTTGTGATGAACCGTGATACTGAAATTCTTCAGGATGCCGTTTATTTCAATGTTGCTGCCTAATACTTGTCGTAATGCCCACCTTTTTTTCATTAAAAGATCAGGATCAATCCCATTTAGTAAGGAAAAAGCGTACCGAGTGTACGTATGATGGTTATCGATTTGATGAATTTTCGGAAACAGATAGGAGGTACGGTCTCCACGTTTCACCACCCGGTAAATCTCCGCCGTACGAAACGCTTTTATCAATTGGCCGCGCAATTTCAGTTTTTCAAACATGAACATTCCTCCTCAAAACATAAAGGTCGCAAAAAAGTAAATCAAGGCGCTATAAAAGGTAACAGGCAAGATAAAACGCATCACCTTTGCGAACTGATCAACAAGGTCAATGACACCCCATCGCTCTAATATTCGTTCAATGATAGCAATCCCTAAGACAATGCCTCCTATGGTTAGAATAGTGGGGTCAAGCATGGCTAGTGGACTAAACGGCACAAAGGAATACGCCTTGAAAGGACGAGGTCTCGTGAGAGATGATTTTGGGGATGGAGGAATGATCTTTCGAAAGGTCAATCCTTTTGTTTTTCTCATGTTGATACCTTCTTTCATTCGTTCAATTTTTTTGCCTTTAATTTATGCATGATTTCAGCTCGACGCATCCGGTCGCCCCCTTCGCCTCTTCGGCTCAGCTCCCTTACAGGTTTCATGAAGGGCGTCACTAAGCGTATACAGCTTGTATTAACGCGGTAGCGATAATGAACTAGCTACTGATTAGGTAATGAAGCTGTAATTCTTTAGATACTATGTAGCTACTGCAGTAAGCTTGCCTGTCCATTCAAAAAATAACAAAGAACCCTTACTGCAGTAAGTAAGGGGTAGCTGATTATGTAAGAAGTAATGGGTTTTTATATGCTGGAGTTTGTCCCAATAATGCCTTTTTTAAGAAGTAATGTAGTAGATACTTATTTTCAAAATATAAATGACTCACCCTGGATCAGCAATTTTAAGAACATCAAACTTTGTCCGTGTAGCATAAGGCAAAGTTAATGTTCCCACTCTTTGAATGTAACCGTTAAAAGAGGCCGTCTTTTTTTACTATTATTACTTTTTGGTACCTATATTACTTTAAAGTGCGTACTTTTTTTTCCTGTTTTTATATTGGATAATAACTTTTGTCAGATGAACTAATTGATGATGGCTCATTTATATTATGTCTTTGCGATGATTCCAAGCTTAATTCAAAAAAGAAATGATACAAATACAAATAAAACTAACTGATAATAAGCAGGAGGTAATATTGTTATGATGAAAAATTTACAGGATACAGTCACTTTACACAATGGAGTAAAGATGCCCGGATTTGGTCTCGGTGTATTTAAAGTAGAAGAAGGTCCTGAATTAGTAAATGCAGTTAAAGTAGCCATTAAACATGGGTATCGTAGTATTGATACAGCAGCCATTTACGGTAACGAAGAAGGTGTAGGCCAAGGGATTCGTAAAGGTCTAAAAGAAGCTGGTATCTCACGAGAGAATGTATTTGTCACATCAAAAGTATGGAATGCAGACTTAGGGTATGACGCAACAATTGCAGCTTACGAAACAAGTCTAAAAAAACTTGGATTAGACTATTTAGACCTTTATCTGATTCACTGGCCAGTTGAAGGGAAATACAAAGAAGCATGGAGAGCTTTAGAAACCCTTTATAAAGAGGGTAAGGTTAAAGCAATTGGGGTAAGTAATTTCCAAGTTCATCACCTTAAGGATTTAATGGAAGATGCAGAAATCAAGCCTGTAATTAATCAGGTAGAATATCATCCGCGTCTAACACAAAAAGAACTTCAACCATTCTGTGAGAAACATCATATTCAACTTGAAGCATGGTCTCCACTAATGCAAGGAGAATTATTAGATAATGAGGTTTTAACAGAGATTGCAAATAAGCATAATAAATCTGTAGCCCAGGTCATTCTACGTTGGGATGTACAGAATGGTATTATTACCATTCCAAAATCAACAAAAGAACATCGTATAGTAGAAAATGCGTCAATCTTTGATTTTGAATTAACTAAAGAAGAAATAGAACGTATTGATGAATTGAATCAAAATCATCGTGTAGGTCCAGATCCTGACAACTTTGATTTTTAATGAGGGGGTGAGGAGATAGACACACTGGTAGTTGTCTATCTCCTTCTTTGTTTAAAATTCGAAGGTTTATCCAAACTAATGACAGATTGTATTTATTTTATTAGTTCTATTAACCAAAAATATAGTTTTTATATAAAAATAGGAGTGACCTGATATGGAATTAAATTTAAAAGGAAAAACAGCTCTAGTTACGGGATCGACAGCCGGTATAGGTAAGGCTATCGCTCTGTCCTTAGTAGCAGAGGGAGCTACAGTTCTTATTAATGGAAGGCGAGAGGAAAAGGTCTATGAAACCATTATAGATATTCAAACTCAGTATCCTCAAGCTATTCTTCATCCAGCTGTACATGATCTAGGAACAGAGCAGGGTTGTCAACAGCTAATGGAACAGTATCCAGAAGTAGATATTCTCGTTAATAATCTTGGTATTTTTGAACCTGTTGAATACTTTGATATACCAGATGAAGATTGGTTTCGGTTATTTGAAGTCAACATTATGAGTGGCGTTCGATTAACACGCTCTTACCTCAAGAAAATGATTCAAAAAGAAGAAGGAAGAGTAATCTTCATTGCAAGTGAGGCAGCTATTATGCCTTCTCAAGAAATGGCTCATTACAGTGCAACTAAAACCATGCAATTGTCTCTTTCTCGTAATTTAGCTGAATTATGCACAGGCACAAATGTGACAGTTAATACCGTTATGCCTGGTTCAACTCTAACTGAAGGAGTAGAAACAATGCTAAATAGTCTTTATCCAAATGAACAATTAACCCTAAAAGAAGCTGAAACGCGATTTATGAAAGAAAATCGCCCCACTTCTATTATCCAAAGGTTTATCCGTCCAGAAGAAATTGCAAACCTTGTTACTTTCTTAAGTAGTCCACTATCCTCAGCTATTAATGGTTCAGCACTGCGGATAGATGGAGGACTAGTACGTAGCGTATTTTAAGCATTTTATATCTAAAGATGAATTATTCATATTCATTAGATGTTTGCCTCAAAATATAAGACCAGAGAACAAAGCAATAAGTAGCAGGAATTCAATTAGATGAATCAAATACTAAAAATCACAAACTTTCTTGTAGAACAAGAGGTTTGTGATTTTATTTGAGTAACGAAAAACAAGGACCTAATCTATAATAAAAAGAGCCATATCATACGATACGGCTCTTTTTATTAATATTTATTGGTAACGAAGTTTATCTACTTCTTCTATTGTAAGACCTGTCAGTTTACTTATCATTTTACTGTCTATACCTTCTTGGATCATGCCTAAAGCAACCTTCTGAATCCCCTTTTTTTCTCCTCGCTCTTCACCCAGTTTTTCTGCTCTTTTCAAAGCCGATTTTTCATCCAAAAGAGCTTTTCGTCTTGCTTCATAAGCAAGTAATACTTCTGGATCTTGACTTACACGTTCCCATTCATCTATTGCTTTCTTTAATACGTGATCTTCTTGCATCGCAATCTCCTCCAATACTTGAGTGATTTCTTCATCTTCGGATGCTTCAAGTAATAATAACCATCGCACAAGTTGATCTTCTCGTGGATCTACCTCTCTGTTACGCCATTTAATTAATAACTTAGGTAGCTCCATAAAATGAATTTCCAGCATATCGGTTAAAAGTAATTTCTGTTCGCGCTCATATAACTGAAAGGTGGAGTGATAATCATGCATATGTGATAAATAACGGAAGTTCACAATGTTAATCGTAATGGTTTTACAAAGCTCTCCATAATCCATACCTTCCTTCATTTGGCTACTATACATTTTGGACCAATAATAGAGTGTTCGCTTTTCCATATCATGTTTATTATTAAGCTGAATTTCAATATTAACGCGGCTTCCATCTTCTAACTGCGCGTGTACATCTAAAATTGAACGTTTATCTTCTTGGTTTTCTTTATTAAAATGCGGATCTAATAACTGAACCGTTTGAATCTTCTTCTCATCTGGAAAGCAAAGTGCCGCATTTAAAAAGGCAGCTAAAATGGATTCATTTCCATGGGTGCCAAATAACGATTTAAACGCAAAGTCGACACGCAAATCTAATCGTTTCGTCATAATGCCCTCCGTCATGTTTATGTTTGTTATTAGTATATCACGACTAGATTTCCTCTTCCTATATTTCACTTTATAACTGCACATGTTTGCATTGGAAAACCTTCACCTAATTTTTCTCTTTCCCCAAGGTTTTATATAAGAAATAACGACTAGAAAAGTTAAAAGGCTGAAACTTATTGAAATACCCAAAAACAGCATTTTCCGACTTTGAAAATAAAGAGGATTTTGTAAAGGGTGCAAATTACTAGAAAGAATCTAGGGGAATAAATTATATACAACGTTCCCGGTGATTGATGATCCCAGGATAATTGCAAACATGTTACCTATCCACTTTGTAAGAATCCAATAATATTTTGTTAGGCCGCCCCAGTGAGTACGCAGAGCTAACCATATCCCTGTGAATAAAGAAGCTAATGCACCAGGTATCGTTAGATAATGATCAAAATAACTAACAAATAAAATACCTACATATATCTGTGATTGTTCAGAAAAGAAGGTCATTGAGATTGTCACTAAAAGCTGACCAAAAATTCCACTGAAATAAATGATCACAGAAATAACATGTATAATAAGCCACCATTGCTTTCTCTTATGTGCTAATTTTTTAAGAAATTTTTTCGAAATGAATACGCATAATAAAGTTAGTAAGAGGAGGATTGCTAGTAGTGTAATAACGAAAATAAACAGTTTTTAGTCACCTCTCAATTTCATCCCTTATCATATAGATAATTATCTTTGAACCAAGTAAAATTAACGCGGTATCGATACTGAACTAACTACTAAGCAGATAATGAAGATAAGATTCTTTTGATACTATGTAGCTACTGCGATAAGCTTGCCTGTCCACTCCTATAAATAAAAAAGAAAATATACCGCAATAGGTAATGAATAGATGGTGCAGGAGTATGCGCCCTTTTCCTATATACTGGGGAGTACCTAAGTGCCTGTTTTGTACAAACCATTTGATAGAGAGCTATCTTGTTCGACCACAAGTAAAATGTGGTCGTTAGATTAATACTGTACTGTTGAAGGATATAGAGCTAAAGTCATTATGGTCAAATCTTTATATATTATTTAGATATAGATTCTTTTAAAGCTATTTTCAAAAATTCTATATATACCAGAATCTCTTCTGGGAAGGAGACATCATTACGTTTTACCAAGCCTACTTGAATTAAATTATCTTCCTTCAAGGGAATTGAAATAATATTCGAACTGATATAATTAGAGCCCACCCATCCTGTTCCTAAATTATATCCATTTGTATTCGATAGTAAGTTCATCATGCTTCCTCTATCCTTAAGGTATACTACCTTTGCAATACCTGACATATCGATAGATTCTTCGGCAAAATAGAGCATTAAATCATCTTTTTGATAGGTTAAAGAAGGATAGTCGTGTAATTGCTCCAAGGTAATGGATTTTAGATGAGCTAAAGGATGCTCCTTCCGGAGATAAACGTGTTGAGTTAAAGTAGCAAGAGGAATAAAAGTTAGTGATTTCGATGCGAAATAGCGCTCAAAAAAAGAGCGATTTAGATCAGTCAAAGATAAAATTCCAAGAATACTTTTACTTTTGTAAACATCGTCAATTACATCAGTTGTCTTTCCTTCTCGAATCGTCAGTTCATATTTCCGTTCAGCAAAGTAATCCATTAAGTTCGCAAAAGCCTCTATAGCAAAACCATAGTGTTGAGAAGAAATAGAGAACTTTGTTAAGTCTGCTTTCTTTTCTTTATTAAAATGATAAATTACGGACTCCATTTGTTCTAAAAACATTTTAGCGTAAAACAATAATTCTGTACCATCTTTGGTAAAGACAACACCCTTATTTGTCCTATCTAAAATAGTAATTCCTAGTTCTCTTTCCAGGTCCCTCACGGCCTTGCTAATACTTGGTTGAGTCACATAAAGCGCAGACGCAGCTTTACTCATAGAATTATGCTTGGCAATCTCCACTATATATCGGAATTGTTGAAGTGTCATATCTATACCTTCCTTTTTTAATGAACAGATGTTTTGTTATAACTTTATTCTATAGCACGTAGTTAAAAAGTTCAATTTTACGTTTTAAATGACGCGCTTTAAAATAGATGTAGATAAACTTTGTATTGAAAGGAAGGAAAAGATGATAAGGGAAGCAACTAAAGAAGATTTAATGGACATCCTAGATATATATAATGATGCAATTCTTAATACTACAGTTGTATATACTTATAAACCTGAAACTCTTGAAGACAGAGCTGTTTGGTATAACCAAAAGCTAGATCAAGGTTATCCAATATTAGTATGTGAACAAGACAACAGAGTAGTTGGATTTGCTTCATTTGGTCCTTTTAGGGCATGGCCTGCCTATAAATATTCAATAGAACACTCTATATATGTAAATAGGAAATATAGAAGAAGAGGAATTGGAGCTTCTTTACTAAAAGAATTGATCACAATTGCAACTGAAAAAGGGTATATGACGTTAATTGGTGGAATTGAAGCAACAAATGAAAAAAGCATTATAATGCATAAGAATTTTGGTTTCACTCATTCAGGAACAATAGAGAAAGCAGGATTCAAATTCAATCAATGGCTTGATTTAGCATTTTATCAGTTATTACTTAATGGACCTGAAAACCCTATAGAAGATTAAAAAACATACTAACTACAAAGGAAGAATTAACAACAATGAAAAAAATAAGCTTAATTGTAACAGCATTATTTATATTAATTTTGGCTGCTTGTGGAAACAAAACTGAACAAGACAATAAAACAATTGTAATTGGGGCTGCTAATGTACCACATGCTGAGATTTTAGAAAAAGCAAAACCATTATTAAAAAAACAAGGATTTGATTTAAAAATCAAGGTATTCCAGGATATCGTGATGCCTAATAAAGCACTGGCGGATAAGGAAATCGATGCAAATTATTTTCAACATGTACCATACCTTGAGAGTGAGAATAAAGAAAAAGGATATAACTTAGTAAATGCAGGTGCTGTTCATATTGAACCATTTGGAATTTATTCTAAAAACTATAAAAAGGTTTCAGATATCAAGAAAAATGCTACTATTCAAATCAGCAGTAATTCTGCAGACCAGGGAAGAATTCTAATGCTATTAGAGAGAGAAAATTTAATTACCTTTAAAAAGGGAGTAAATAAAGTTACAGCGTCTATCAAGGACATCGATAAAAACCCAAAAAATATTACATTTAAATCTCCTATTGACCCTGGGCTGTTACCTAAAGCTTATGAAAATAACGAAGCTGATCTTTTTGCAATTAATACTAATTATGCTTTAGATTCTGGTTTAACTCCTAATAAAGATGCTTTAATCTTAGAAGGATCTAAATCTCCTTATGTTAACATTGTTGCTGTTAGAAAAGGAGATGAGAATTCGAATAAGATTAAAAAGTTAATGAGTGTATTACACTCTAAAGAAATTCAAGACTTTATTACAGACAAATATAAAGGAGCTGTCCTACCTGTTACTAAGTAAATGAATGTAGCCTACCATTAGGCAGCAACTTTTAGCCAATATGTACAACAGAAAAAACACTCACTGAAATTGGTGCAGTGTTCTTTCCTGTTTCTATATTAGATATACTGTCCCACTTTCCTAAGTTGAGTGAAAATCTAGAACCGTATTTAATATATTATGTTTCTAAAGATTAACCTCTAAACTATACGTACATCAGTTATGTCTATACAGCTCTCTATTATGGAATGAAACTAACGTTGACGTTAAAGTTAATTTTATTTATGATTAGTTAATGTAAAAACATATATACCAATCACTCGTTGCCAAATCCGTAGTTGCAGCGAAGCTATGGAAAATACGCAAAGGTGAAGATCTGGGTATTCTTGTTGCATCTAGTGGAATAGCAATTAAACCTGATTTCTGTAACGCTATATAGCATGAGTTCCTGGTTTAAACACGATTCATTAATTAAATATTTCGAAGAGAAAAGAAATATCGATGAGGTGTAAAAAATGATTAATCTATATACGACAACAAGCTGTAATTCTTGCCGAAAAGCAAAAGCTTGGTTTGAGGAAAATCAAATTGATTATATTGAGAGAAATATGTCACATGATCCTCTTAAGGAAGATGAAATCAAAAGCATTCTTAGCATGACAGAAAAGGGTACAGATGAAATTATTTCTACAAGGTCAAAGATACTTCAAAAGTTAAATATAGAGATAGATACACTTTCGTTACAAGAGCTATATAAATTGTTAAGGACCCATCCTACTATACTTAGACGACCCATTATACAAGATGAGAAAATGTTGCAAATTGGATATAAGGAGGAGGAGATACGAGTTTTTATTCCTCGGAGACTTCGTACCTTCACTATTATAGAACAGTCAGCAGTAGGTAATCATTAGAGGGTAATAGAAGAGCAATCAACGGATACCTTAACTTCTAAAGGAGATTGTAATAAGGAGCATTGGCAGTGTAGTAAGGCATATATTTCAGATTCTAAAAATGAGTAAACACAACTACATCTAAATAAAAAAGAGAAGGGAAACCTCCTCTTTTTACTATATAATCATCTATATTAAAGGGAACAGGATCTCAATGTTTCTAGTGAATGTTTTTGCACCAGAACCTTACAAATTAACACTGCCCATATCCGGATAACGTTCTCCTGCTGCCACACCTTTTGGGGCTACTTCATTAATGCGATAAAGCTCTTCTTTGGATAATTGAATTTTAAGAGCTCCAATATTTTCTTCTAGATATTGAATTCGTTTTGTTCCTGGAATCGGGACAATATCATCACCTTGAGACAGAATCCAAGCAAGTGCCAGCTGTGAAGGCTGACAGTCTTTTTCTCTTGCTAATTCTCTAATTTGATTCACAAGATCTAAATTTTTTGTAAAGTTTTCTCCTTGAAAGCGAGGAGAAAAGCGGCGATAATCATCTTCTGCCAAGTCTTCAAATGTTTGAATTTGCCCTGTTAAAAAGCCTCTTCCTAAAGGACTGTAGGCTACAAATCCAATTCCAAGCTCACGGATAACAGGTGAAATTTCGTCTTCGATATCTCGGCTCCATAGTGAATATTCCGTCTGAATAGCTGTTATTTCATGTACTGTATAAGCACGGCGGATCGTTTGAGGAGCTGCCTCAGACATGCCAAGGTAGCGTACTTTTCCCTCTTGAACTAATTCAGACATCGCACCAATTGTTTCTTCAATTGGAACATTAGGATCTACTCTATGCTGATAATAAAGATCAATATAATCTACTCCTAAGCGGGATAGACTTGCATCACAAGCTTGTTTTACATAGTCTGGATGGCCATTAACTCCTAAAAATGATCCATCTTCCCCTCTTACATTCCCAAACTTTGTGGCAATAATAACTTGATCACGTCGATCTTTAATAGCTTGACCAACTAATTTTTCATTTTGGCCAACGCCGTACATATCTTCTGTATCAAGAAAATTGATACCCAGTTCGATGGCACGATGAATGGTTTTTACTGATTGGTCATCATTTCGTCCGCTGTAAAAATCAGACATGCCCATACAGCCTAAACCAAGAGATGAAACCTCTAAATCGGATTTTCCAAGTGTTCTTTTCTTCATATTAATCATCCTTCCTGCTTAAATTAGGGTTTAGAATAGTTTAAATTATCTGAATATAACTGATTTTATTATAATCTAGGATTAAGAAATGAGTAAAGAATAAGGGTTTTGGCGCAAAGATAAGCGGTAACATTAAAGGAATAGATACTGATTCATGAATGGAGTAGTGATTCCTTAGATACTATGTAGCTACTTCAGTAAGCTTGTTTGTCTACTCTCAGAAATAAAAAAGAAACGATACCGCAGAAGGTGATCGTTAGAGGGTAATGGAATATGTGCTCTTTTTTCATGCTTGGGATTGACCTAGTCGCTTATATTTTTCATGAACTGGACGAGAGATCCAAAGATGTCCCAAGGACTAAAGTAGAACGTATTGAGGAACAGTGGGAGCATGACAAATTATATGTTCCAGATCCTAAAAAGAAGTAAATAAAAAGACCTTCAAGTATATTGGGAAAGCTCACTTAAAGTGCGCTACGAATTCCTAATACAGAAAGTCTTTTTTAGTTTATTAACCTCTACCTGCTTGAAAGTCTGGATACTTTGTCATTCCTCCATCTACAAATAATGTAATACCTGTTACATAGCTTGCTTCAGAAGATGCTAAGAATGATGCTACTGCAGCTACTTCCTCAGGTTTACCAATGTAACCCATTGGAATCATGCTTTCTACGTCTGCACGTTGTTCTGGATCTGCAAATTTCTCTGCGTTAATTGGTGTGTTCATCGCACCTGGTCCAATGTTATTTACGCGGATACCTTTTGGCGCATATTCAAGAGCCAATGTTTCCGTCATTAGTTTCATACCGCCTTTACTTGCTGCGTAGTGAACAAATAATGGCCAAGGAATCATTTCGTGAACGCTAGACATGTTGATAACATTTCCTTTAATGTCGTTTTCAACGAAATATTTAATTGCTTCACGGCTTCCTAAGAATGCACCTGTTAAGTTTGTATCAATAACTTTGTTCCAGTTATCTAGAGATAGCTCATGAGAAGGAACTGGGTTTTCAACACCAGCGTTGTTAATCATTACGTCTAATGTACCAAATTCTTTAATAGCTGTTTGAACAAGATTTACAACGTCTTCTTCTTTTGTTACGTCGCCTTGAACGATGATTGCTTGTCCGCCTGCTTCTTCTACTTCTTTTTTCGCATCTAAAGCTTCTTCTTCATTGTTGTAATAGTTAATAACAACTTTTGCTTCCTCTTTACCAAAACGAACTGCCATTGCTCTACCTAACCCTGTAGATCCACCTGTGATTACTACAACTTTATCTTTTAAATCTGCATACATAATAAGATCCTCTCAAACTTAATATGCTTATTAACGTTAACTTTTAGTCAACCCTAGGAATACGCAGCCCAAAATGATAAGTACAATCTCGATTACGCTAAAAATAAATGCAAGAACGCCTAAAGTAGCAGTTGACCATTTATGAAACACGATTACACCCAAATACATCGTTGTGAAAAGCTACATATCAGTGGGGAATGGGTATATTTTCTAGTGGTGGAGCATTTCCTCTATCAACATTACCTACCGTCCATCGACTGTTCAGTTATATTCTACCTACAAGATATATTGTGGACGGAATAAGGGCATTACTTTATTATGACGGAAGATTGGGGGCAGGACTTGGACCAGCCTTATTGGCACTCTCCATCTATTTTATTTTGACATTAGCGATTCTTATTACATTCATTAATCTTACTAAAAAATATAAAGAAGCAGTTGTTGATGAAAGCGGAAAGAAAATTGAAGTAGAAGTGGGAAATGAAATTCCTCATGAACCACCTACTCACGAGCAAAGGGAAAGTCACCATAGAGGAGAAAAAGATGGAATGTTTCGTCAAGCAGTGTGCAATTTAGCTAAAGGCAGTAATAAAGAGAAACAGGAAATGAATGATGATGAGTACCGAAACGTATTGAAGTCATTATACAAAAATAAAAAATAATATTATTGCTTGAAGATGATAGTAATAATATTATTTTTTGTGTTTTTCCATCTTTTCGCATTTAAAAAATACTGCCATAATAGCAGTATTTTTTGATTACTAAATAAAGGTAAAAAATTAAGATAATAACAATATCGCGTTCCTTAACGTACAGGTAACCGGCTAAAATGTGTCTAAACGTACAATTTTTCACTTTTGGTGACGTGACCCCTAGTATAGAAAAGCTAAAAATTTTTTAATCGCTCAATTATTAGAAGGTGGAGGAAGCCTTTGTTCAATAAGGCTTTGCAATGATCTTCAACAATCAAGCGCGTTTCTTAAATATTCGGTTCTCGAAATAAAAAGCCACCTTAAGTAAGTTGAAGAATGACATTTTTTCTGTGTTACCAATCTCAAAAACGAATGTATTTGATAAGTTTTATTTTCTCATTTTTTGATCGTAAAATCCTTGACGATTTGTTATCAAAACTATTATCAAAAACAAATTAACAATAACCTCCTTCCGAAATTAGCTCCAATACATACATAAAGCCTGTATTAACGCAGTAACACTAACGAAGTAGATAGCCTTTAGATACTATGTAGGTAATGATGTAAGGTGTTCTAGGCTTTTAGATCCCAGGGTTTGCCCCAACCGTTTGTTCCTTTTATAAAATGTACGAGACACTAGTAGATGTCCAAAAAGATAAAAACTTTATTAAGGAAAAAAATAACAGGGTTAATGAATTTTAGTCGGGGGTAAAGTCAACTAACTATTTTAAAAGGAGGGTACTATGGATGGAAATTATATGGATGCTAATTGTAGGTGGAATTATTGGGTGGCTCGCTGGTTTACTTACAGGACGTGATGTTCCTGGAGGCATTATTGGTAATATTATCGCTGGTTTTATTGGTTCTTGGTTAGGTGGGCTGATCTTGGGAAGTTGGGGACCAGTTATTGGTGGTTTTGCAATCATCCCAGCCATTATTGGAGCAATCATTTTGGTGTTAATTGTAAGCTTTGTTTTAAGAAAAATGGGACAAAAAAAGAATCATGGTCATCATGCATGATAAATCGAAAAAAATTAAATTGGAGTGATTAAAAATGAGAGAAGAAAGTAAGTCTGTGTTAGATGATTTTGTTGAAGATAATCAATTTGAATTAGATTCTTACCTTACTTATTTGTTCGATCAAATTAATAATGATATCGAAGTTCTGTCAGAAGCTTAATGAGAAACCAGATATTTTATTATAAAGAAAAAGAGAAAAAAATAATAAATCAGGATATAACATAAACGACCTTATTAACTTTGTTTACAATATATAGGGTCGTTTATTGTTATGGAGAATGTTTAAAAATAAAATGAAGATTTTCTTCATAGCAAAGCTCAAAGATTATTAATCACTTTCACTACTGCTTTAGTAAAAAACGATTGGTTCTATACTTTGATTAAAGTCCTTTCGAAGTGCCAAACGAAGGATTATACATACGATCAAAAAGGCACATTCTTTGTTGGGAAAATCTGTTCACTGTTAATAAGAATTTATCTACCTTAATAAGTTAACCATTTAGTAAATCATTTCATAATAAAGGAGATGGAAGTGTGTTTGGATTCAGTGATATGCCTAAGTTCTTGTTTTCCTTCTTACTTGTACTACCACTTGTATCTCTAGTTCACCAATTAGGTCATTCTATCATGGCAATTTTTTTCGGAGGGAGAGTGGATTTTACCATTGGAAAGGGAAAAACCATTTTTAAATGGAGAAAAATTAAAATAAAATCAGTCTACTTTTTAGATTCTTTTTGTGTATATGAAAAACTAAAATACGATAACCGATTTACCCATGCATGTGTCTATGCTGGAGGTGCCCTTGCTAATTTAGCTGCTATTTTCCTTATAAATGGTTTAGTTATGGCTGACATCCTTTCAGCAAGTCTCTTTTCTTACCAGTTTGTCTATTTTTCTGTTTATTATATTGTCTTCTCGCTACTGTCCATAAAATTTTCAGAGACAACTTCAAGTGATGGGCGTGCTATTTATGATGCATTGAGATATGGAAAAATAACATGTAACCCTGATTAATAAAGCTAAAATCGTAACTTGAAGATACAGGTCTTGCGAAGCTACATATTGTAACGCCAATTTGAAAACTTAATGTAACGCTTCTCCGACGGGATACAGCAAGTTAGAGTCGCCCATTGAAAGGCGTTTCTCTAACGAATTGTTAGTAAATGTATATTCTGTATGGATCCAAGTAAAATATATTCTCTATTGAAGGGTTTTCTTATTTGAAACTAAATCTTTATACAGGTATAAATTTGTTACAAATTTGTATTATAAGCAATAGTAAGTAAAAACAAATAAACTTATAATGCATAGAGTGAGATCGGAGCATCTATATTATGAAAATCATGTACCTAACCATAGAAATTATTACCGGATTTTTTCTCCTTTTTATCATCGTCAAGTTTGTAGGGAAAAAGATTATTAATCAAATTACTCCCTTCACTTTTATTGCCTCTATAGTACTCGGTGAATTATTAGGAAACGCATTATATGATCATCAAATTGGTGTTTTCTATATTATTTACTCCATGGGATTATGGGCTCTTTTACTTTTTATAGTTGAGTACCTTGGGCAAAAATATTTATCATTTCGTGGCATTGTCGAAGGAAAACCCTCTGCTCTTATTAAAAACGGGATAGTTGATCGAGAAGAGTTAAGAAAAAATCGAATGAACATTAATCAGCTGCAAAGCCTACTTCGACAAAGTGAAACTTTCTCTATTCGAGAAGTTGCTTTTTGTTATTTAGAAGCAAATGGCTCGATTAGCATTCTAAAGAAGACCAAATATCAAAAAACTACCCAAGAAGATTTTAATATGCCTGTAAAACCAGTTTACGTTCCTGTTACCCTTATACGGGACGGCGAAGTCTTATGGGATGAAGTAAAAGATTTAGGTTTTAATGAAGAGTGGTTAAAAGCTCAACTCTCATCTCAAAGGATAACTGAGTATAAATCTATCTTTTTAGCCGAATGGCTAGAAGATGACGGACTCTTTGTACAAACTTACCAGTGAAGATTTTTAAATGTGTTCGTGTGCAATTTACATAGTATTTAGTTAGTAAAATATTTCCCCTAATAAGAAATTACATAAGATTTATTCAAACCGTAGAAATAAGGCAGTGTCCTATGTACACTACTTTATCTCTATCGTAAGTAAATAACAGACCTAAATGAAGTTAGTATACCTGCCGTTACGGACACTCCTCCTACTGTGATGAGTGAATAGATAAGGGTTTTGTCTCCAACTATACATAAGCCAATCAAAACAATAGAAGTATCTATGAGAAGAAGGAGGAACCCTATATTCACAGATGTCCATTTTGAAAGTAAAAAAGCAAGAAGATCGATTCCCCCAGGGCATGTATTATGTCTAAGCATAATTCCTACCCCCAGCCCAATGGTTAGGCCACCTAGTAAGGCGCTTATAAAAACAGGGAGGTCAAAAATTCCATTTAAAGGGAAGAGCAAATCAATAGCGAGAGATGTAATGGTTAAACCAAATAAGCTATTGTAAAAGTATGAACGGTTATGTTTTAAAGCTGATAAATAAATGGGAATGTTAATGCAAACGATACTAATGCCCACCTTAAACCCCAGTAGGTACTTTAACAATAAGCTAATCCCAAATACCCCCCATTTATAATGTGAGAGGGAAGAATAAATAAATTGATTCCTATCCCGATAAACATACCACCCAGTCCAATCATGATCCATTTTCTTTTCATTCTATTCACTCGCATTCTTTCTAGTCCTTTATTCTATTAATATGAGGATTATTGCTAGATTATACGAAAATAAATAGACTACGTTTACTTCATAGATGTTTACTTTCTTGTATAAATGATTATTATGTTTCATATAAAAAAGGGGATACCTGTTAACCAGGAATCCCCTTTTTTATTTCGCCAGATAAAAATACATCAAAACAAAGATTAAAGAAATAGGCTACGGTGGGGGCGAATTTTTTTTCAATCGGCCACTGTTACAAGATCTATAGGAGTTGCATTGAATAAATAGGGCTAGCTACCAGCACCTACGACTAAAATGTTGTATTCGCAGTTCCACCATACTACTCCAGAATTAATCATAACTCCTCAATAACTTAACCTCTATAAACACTAGCACATGTATCAGGTTTTGGTTCGTAATAACAATGATTTTTAAATTGACCAGATGCAGGTTGACCATACCATGTTGGAGGGCACGGAGCATGTGGATTAAAATACCAAAGAGCATATTTCGCTGGGTGTTGCCTCCAATAATCCAAATTCTGCTTTGCTAATCTTTTTTCAACACCTCTTGCTCTTTGATAAAAAACATTGCCTTTTTGAACAGCTTCAAACGAAAAGTTCCCCCCCTGCACTTGATAAATGACTTGTGAAACGGTTCTTAAATTTTTAAAATCTATACAATTTGCTGCAAGACGATTAACAATTACATTTCCGACATATAACATCCCTAGTCTTCCTTCACCTTCAGCTTCTGCTCGCATCATCCTTGCCATTAAGTTAATGTCTGCACTTCGGTAACTTACTCTTGCCATTTACTCACCCCCAAAATATAGTATGAAAAAAAGCCTATATTGATGTCATTGTTTATAAGATAGCAATTTATACGCTGGGGGTTAGTCTAGTCACTTATATTTTTCATAAAATGGACGAGACATTAGAAGGTGTCCAAAAGAACAAAAATAGATTGCAAGCAAAGCTATATGATTTTAGTACATCAGGAGAAAAACTTTATTAAGGAAAAAAATAACAGGATTAATGAGTTTTAGTCGGGGGTAAAGTCAACTAACTATTTTAAAAGGAGGGTACTATGGATGGAAATTATATGGATGCTAATTGTAGGTGGAATTATTGGGTGGCTCGCTGGTTTACTTACAGGACGTGATGTTCCTGGAGGCATTATTGGTAATATTATCGCTGGTTTTATTGGTTCTTGGTTAGGTGGTCTGATCCTGGGAAGTTGGGGACCATTTATTGGTGGTTTTGCCATCATTCCAGCCATAATTGGAGCAATCATTCTGGTGTTAATTGTAAGCTTTGTTCTAAGAAAGATGGGACAAAAAAACAATCACGGTCATCATGCAAAATAAATCGAAAAAAATTAAGTTGGAGTGATTAAAAATGGAAGAAGAAAGTAAGCCTGTGTTAGATGATTTTGTTGAAAACGATCAATTTGAACTAGAATCTTACCTTACTTATTTGTTCGATCAAATTAATCATGATAACGAAATTCTGTTAGAAACTTAATGACAAACCAAATATTTTATTATAAAGAAAAAGAGAAAAGAATAATAAATCAGAATATAACATAAGCGACCTTAGTAACTTTGTTTACGATACATAGGGTCGTTTATTGTTATGGAGAATGTTTGAAAATAAAGTAAAGATATTCTTCTTTATAAGCAATGCTCAAAGATTATTAATAACTTTAACTACTACTTTATTAAAAATTGATTGGTCCTAGCCTCCAACTAAAGACCTTTTAGGATGCCAGACGGATGATTGTACATATGATTAAAAAGGCACAACCTCTGTTGAGAAAAGTCTGTCCATTATTAAAATAGATTTTATCTATTTTAATAAGCAAACGATTTAGTAAATCATTTCATAATAAAGGAGATGGAAGTGTGTTTGGATTCAGTGATATGCCTAAGTTCTTGTTTTCTTTCTTACTTGTACTACCACTTGTGTCTCTTGTTCATCAATTAGGTCATTCTATCATGGCGATCTTTTTCGGAGGGAGAGTGGATTTTACCATTGGAAAAGGAAAAACAATTTTTAAATGGAAGAAAATTAAAATAAAATCTGTTTACTTTTTGGATTCTTTTTGTGTATATGAAAAGCTAAAATACGACAATCGATTTACCCATGCTTGTGTCTATGCTGGAGGTGCCATTGCTAATTTAGCCTCTATTTTCCTTATAAATGGCTTAGTTATGGCTGACATCCTTTCAGCAAGTCTCTTTTCTTACCAGTTTGTCTATTTTTCTGTTTATTATATTGTCTTCTCACTATTGCCTATTAAATTTACAGAAACAACTTCAAGCGATGGACGTGCTATTTATGATGCATTGAGATATGGAAAAATAACATGTAACCCTGATTAATAAAGCTGAA
>NZ_JBHZOX010000010.1:0-73254 GCF_042787905.1 Priestia sp. YIM B13551 | reverse complement strand
AGGTCAAAAAGTAACGTTTGATATCGAACAAGGGCAACGTGGAGCACAAGCTGCTAACGTTCATAAAGTAGCATAATCAAAATGAGTAAAAAAGACTCCACCTGGGAGTCTTTTTTTACTTTTGATTCCACTAGCTAGAAAAAACAGGTTTTTGTTCAATAACTTAAGAAGACGTGATTTTTAAAAGGATTACTTGGAAAATAAGTTTAAAAATTGGAGAACGAACTCTGATAAAGGATCCCTATCTACTTTTAAAATCTCGGCATAATAGAAAAACGAACGGTACAAGGTTTAGACTAGTTAAAACATACACTGGAAACATAAAGAAAATAAGGTATACCAATTTGTTAAGAAGTTTAATTGTAGTTAAAAAAATCAGAAGTTTTTGGTAATTCACACAAAAATGTGGGGTATGAATTATTTTTGATGGGGATTAGGGGACTCATCTAAAAACCGTTCTCGAGCTCTCATTTTATGGACACACAAAGGACACTTTTGATGATTTTGATAAGAGAAATTTTTTTCTCATCTAACCATTACACTCTTCTGATTGACATTCCCAAATTTCTGTTCGTTCTTTAGGTAAGGGCTCTTGATTTTTCTTCCTATGGTTATAATACTTAACTACATCATCCCTCCTCCTAAATAGTATACCTTTTAAAAAAGAAATATCAGGACCCCTATCTTTCTAAATTAAACCACTTTTTATAGGTACTATAAGAAATTATAAATACACTTAGGCGTGGATAAAATAAGGCATGAATTCGCCTTGTACGGATACGTTAGAACAAGATGTTCGTTGATAGTAACATTGATTTATTAATACGCAGGGATGAAAAAGCAACAGCTCTTTTTGAAGAGTGCTTTGCTCGTTCTTGAATTTGAGTAAAAGAAGGAGCACGAAACAGTTGAAAAATTTTTCTGATTTTCACTTAAGTAAGGACATTGAAAAGGCCATTCATAACTTGGGTTTTGAAGAGGCTACGCCAATTCAGGCTGAAGCTATTCCAATAGCTATGACGGGTAAAGATCTAATTGGACAAGCTCAAACAGGGACTGGAAAGACAACAGCTTTTGGTATACCCCTTATTGAGCGAGTTGAGCTTGATGAAGAAGCGATTCAGGGAATCGTTCTAGCGCCGACGCGTGAACTGGCGATTCAAGTAGCTGAGGAATTAAATCGAATTGGGCAGGTAAAAGGAGTTAAAACGTTACCCATTTATGGGGGGCAGGACATTAATCGTCAAATCAAGGCCCTTAAGAACAGACCGCATATTATCTCGGCAACCCCTGGACGTCTTATGGACCATATGAAAAGAAGGACGATTCGTTTAAATCATATTCGTACTGCTGTTCTGGATGAAGCAGATGAGATGTTAAATATGGGCTTTATTGAAGATATCCAAACAATCCTTGGTGGGATTTCTTCTCCCCATCAAACCTTACTATTTTCAGCAACCATGTCCAAGCAAGTACAAGGTTTGGCGCAGAAATTTATGAACAATCCTGAACTCGTGAGAGTAAAAGCGAAGGAGTTAACAGTAAAGAATATTGAGCAACGTTATGTGGAAATTCCAGAGAATCGAAAGTTTGATGTTCTTTGTAATCTTGTAGATCTTCAAGCACCAGATCTTGCTATTGTGTTTGGACGAACAAAAAAACGTGTGGATGAACTTGCCGAAGGGCTAAAAAAACGTGGGTATGCAGCAGAAGGCATTCATGGAGACCTTACCCAATCAAAACGTGCCGATGTGATTCGTCAATTCAAGGAGCATACGATTGAGATTATGGTCGCAACCGACGTTGCAGCAAGAGGACTTGATATTACAGGTGTTAGTCATGTCTATAACTTTGATATTCCTCAGGATCCTGAAAGCTATGTTCATCGTATTGGTCGAACAGGACGGGCAGGTACTAAGGGATTGGCGGTTACATTTATAACCTCGAGAGAACGTAATCACTTAAAAGTGATTGAAGATGTCACAAAAACAAGAATGTCTAGACAATCACCTCCTACTTCTAGTGAAGTAATGGCAGGAAATCAGGAAGCAATTATACACCGCGTTTTGAACACCATCGACAAGAAAGAGTTCGGGGAATATAAACATGTGGCGGAAAAGTTATTAGAAGAAGTGGATTCTGTTACTTTATTGTCAGCCACTTTAAAGCTCTTAACAAAAGAATCCAATATGGCTCCTGTCCAATTAACTGAAGTGGCACCACTTCGTAATGAAAAGGCAAAAACGGAGCATAAGAGAAGTAGAGGCAGAAAAGAAACAGTATGGCGTGAAAAAAAGTATAGAAAATAATCCCTTACTGTTTTATGACTATGTACTTCATTATTAGGTATTGAGGTTTATCACACCGTAAGGTGTCAAAATACAACTATCCCTTCGTGAACCAACTACCGAAGAAAGGTTGCTTACTTTTTTAACACATATACCAGAAAACCTATACGAATTGATGTAAGCCTTTCTCAGCTCCATTATAAGAATCACACGGCAACTTTAATTGTTAATCCTTATGATTGTGGAGAACTAAAAAAATATCAGGCAAAAGAACTGGGTAAAAATAAAGAATCTTAGGAGATTTTAATTATGTCTTAAGATAAATTTTATTATTTCTGATACGAGAGAGGATGAGGGCTATGAGCGTAAAACTATTTACTAATGGAGAAATAGTAAACATAAGAGTATCGAATGAATTAGTGACAATCTTAAAAAGTCATTATGTAAAAAACATGAAAAGATACTCTTATACGGTCAATAAATATCCAAGTACTTTTTTCTTTGAAGAAGAATTAATGAAACAAGAATAATAAGTAGATAAAGAGGTGCTACACCTATGCTTAAATTTAAAGTTATTTTTGAATTTATAAATGGCAGGACAAAGGAATTAAAATTTGAAGCCACATCAAAGAAAGAAGTCATTAGTCATATAACAAAATATGAAAGATTCATTTCGAATGAAAAAGAGCTAGTGCACATCAATTTAAATAATGTGGTACAGTTTATGGTTACAGAAGAAAAATAAGAATAATAAAGATAGGCATCTATTAATTGGGGTGCTTTTTATTTTGATAGAAATACTGATTTAAGAAATAAGCAACACTATAAGGTTTAGAGCTTTTTGATTCCATGACGTGTCATCAGTGGCAAGCACTTACGAAAAGCAGGTGATTTTTTTATAGGTGGTAGCTCTAAATCTGATATTATTAAGATGGAGAATGAGGACGTTTTAAAACAAGAAATTTCAAGCCATGAAGGTTGGTTTGAATTTAAAGAAATATTAACCAGTAAAAGAACTACAAAAGTGTCTGGGAGATTAGAGACATTGACTTATTTCTCAATTAGAGAATATCGAAAACCAACGGTAGGAAGATTTAATTAAATAATCTTTTAAGGATACTGATCCATCAGTTTCCTTTTTTATTTTGAGAAAACAGGGAATCTTTTAAGACTCGTCGTATTAATATAGATAAAGAGGTGGTTGAATTGAAACAATTAATTATCAATAATGTTGAATTTAACATTGAAAATTTCGAAGAAAAAACAATTACACATTCCACTACAGGTGAGCAGCTAAAAAGGATTGGTTTTGCATTTTCGGTTATAGGAAAAAAAGATTATAACTTATATGACTTATTTTTCGAGAGCCCCGATTTTGAACTTACTATTGTTGATACAAATGAGAAACTTAAAATGAAAAATATTTCACACAGTACTTTTTATCAAGCAGCAGAGATATCCGATGACACAAAAGTCGTATTTAGAATTAAGTTACAACAAGAACCAGCCAAAGAAAAAGAACTTACAAAAGATCAGAAGTTGATGGTTAATGCCGTAGATGAGGTTGTTTTATCTAGAGTAAGATTTAAAGCGTTAGAAGAAATACTAGAAGAAAAAGGATTAATCAAAGGTGATGAATTATTTGATAGGATTGAAAAAGTAGCTAAAAGAGACTTTGACACGTTAAAGAAAGAACTACTTTATGGTAAAGAAGAAATAAATACGTAAAAGCACCCCTGTTTTATCAAGGTACTTATTTATTTTTCCATAAAGAGCCTTTTCGTGTATTATTTCCGAGAACAGTCGTTATGTTAAGTAAATGATAAAGTAAATAGTAAAATCATTAATTTTACTATTTACTTTAAGTGTAGACAAAGGAGAATTTTTCACATCAGAACTCCTATGCTTAGTAGGCGGCTAATATCCATCTGTTTTAAAGATTTTTTGTCCTTTAGTGTCGAACATAGCAAGTCATGGGGAAGGGGCTGTTAATATGAATCTAAAAGATCAATTTGATAAAAACGAAAAAAGACTAACAATTACTAGAGAATTAATGGAGAATGCTAAGCAAAGAATCAAGTTATCTTCAGAGTTAGAGAAAGAATTGAATAATTTAGAACTTCAAAGAAGAATGAGGCAATTAGAATTCGAAAGTAAGGTACTAAAACAGCAAGAAAAAGAACTAGGTTAATTACTCTAGGACTTGGGTTCCGTAAAGAGACATTATGTAAACATAACATAATGTCTCTTTACGGAACTAAGCAAGCAAACGAGCCCTTGATGCATAAGGGCTCGCCTAAATTTATCATTTATACATCGTTGATTTATTAACATTTCGAGCTTTTGCTAAATAATACGTTCTACATAAGAAAGGAGAACTTTATGCTCCATTTCATTCAGAGACATCAATTATCGACTTCGATTAATCCTCTTCACCACTATTTTCTTTCCAACTTTTTTGTAGTTTCCGAATATAAATGATTTGACCAATGTGATATGCGTTATGAGTAGTTAAATTTCCAAGTACCTCCCACCACTTCACATGTGCAGAAAAACCATTTACATCTCTTTCGACTTTTTCCTCAGTTAATAACTCTTGCCATTGTAACAGTACTTCTAATAGTCGATCTTTTAAATGATCAAATGTTTGATTTTCGGCAATTATAAAGCTTTTATTATTATTTCCTATAGAAGGTACTGCATTGACATGAGACTTTTGATACCTAGTTTGCCATGTTTCATTCCAGTAAAGTAGATGTTGCACAACCTCAGCTATACTATTACTATCCTTGTTAGGCTTCCAAAAAGCTTCTTCTTCTGACAAGTTTTCAATTGAAGCTGAAAATGGCTGGTACCAGCTAGGGTCATTAGCATTTGCTAACAGCTGATCGGCTAAAACATCCTTCGCGTGAAACATGATTTCCATCCCCTTTATAAAAAATTCCCGATCTATTCACAAGAAAAATCAAAATTATGTAAAGATGCCTTGTTGAAAATGTCATAAATCTATTTTCTTTCCACTGACATACATTCTCTTATATATAGTTATTTTCCTTTTTCATTCA
Source organism: Priestia sp. YIM B13551 (assembly GCF_042787905.1). Classification (NCBI taxonomy): domain Bacteria; kingdom Bacillati; phylum Bacillota; class Bacilli; order Caryophanales; family Bacillaceae; genus Priestia; species Priestia sp. YIM B13551. Next base: position 67,901 of record NZ_JBHZOX010000010.1, on the reverse strand, counting down.
ACCACTCCCCTTCATTTGTTTAACAAATAAAAACTATATATTTTTACATTAGAAGAAAATATTTTTGTTTATTTAAAGGGATTTTTGGTTCCTGTAACTGTGATTATGTTAAATAAGAGTGTATATAATATACACTAATTTTTTGAAGGATATACTAATATAGACAGTGTGCATGGAGCTTTCATACAGTTAATTCCTATAGATTATAGAAGGGAAGAATATGGAGAAGAAAAAAGAAACAAACGTGTTAAAGGATGTGGCTAAGTCTTTTGCATTAGGTTTACTGGGAAGAGATTCCTAGTTCAATTTCACAAGTGGTAGTGTATAATGAGACTACCTTGTAACAAATTCTTTTTTATCACACAGATGCTCCTGGCAGAGCGTCTTTTTTATTTATCCCTACATGAGAGCAACCGAAAGCTAAGTCGTTATAAGTCACAAGTGTGACTGTGGTGTTGGAATCGAAGCGTTAGGATCTCCCATTAAACTGTGAGCAATAAGACCGCCTTTTACACATTTACCGCACTTTCAACCTTCACCGACTTCAAACCCTCAAAGATACCTTCTTTTATGCTTTCTACATGTTTTTTCAACTCATCTAGACTAATTGCATCACTCCTCTTGATTTCTTTCTCTATGAGAGCGTTAAAAGCTCCATCAAGAGTGGTGTAATAACCGATTTGCTTGAAACCCCCTTCCGTTGTTACATTGCCTCGCTTATCCTTTTTGAGATACTTTTTATTTAAGATGATGTTAAGTGCATCCGATGTGATTTTATAATTTTGACCAACCATGATTTCCATTGTTATCTCTCCCTCAACAGCCTTTTTTTTGGCTTTAGCGATTTAATTAGTTCTTTTCTAAATGAGCTACCGCAATAATATTTTTTCACAGCGTACAATTTGAATATTTTATATTAATAGACTAATAAGACAATCTTTTAGTTTTCTTGCAACTATTCCATATATTCGTATATAATGTAATATTTAGTACATAGCACAAGGAGTAACATAATGAATAGACGAACTAAGAATAAACGATCATTTGGATGTCTTGTAAGTTTCATAGTTTTATATATTATAGTGGGTTTAATATACATTACAATCACCAACTTATAACAAAGGGTTTGTCGAAACCTTTTGTCTTCTAACAGTCTCTTGTATTGAAATTTTTTCCTCATACTTATTATCAAAAGGTCCCCTTCCCCTCCCTTAATAGCTTATTTTTCTTCTTCAACTTAGATATTTCACCTTTTAAGTACGATATTTCTTTATTCGAATCTCCTAATGGTTTCTTTACGGATATATTTAATGACTCGAACAACGGCTTTAACTTTGGAACACTAACTGTTTGTTGATGGTCAAATACTTTTTGAAACTCAGCCTGTGCTTCCCTGTACTTCACGGTTATCCTCCAATTAAAAGGAGTCAAATTCATCATCCTTTGAAACTTTTTCCAATTTTAACCGTAGTTATTAGAAAAGGGGGTCTAGAATATGAAAGAATATCGTTTTGAAAAAATTGAACTAAAATCCTTCTCGCGTGATCCTAAAGAGGATTATCACGAGATTATTCATGAGGCTGCAAAGGATGGATGGGAATTAGTTCAAATATTCGCTCCTGGCACTGCTTCGTATGGTACTGCCGCATATTTTGAAATCATTTTTTCTAGAGAAATGGATTAAATTGATGGGAAGGGACTAATTGAATCTGTCCCTTCCTTCCTTATTTAAATAAAAAACGTCTGCAACATACATACAAATCATCTAGCATATATTTTCAAAGAAACTTTAACAAAGAATATTATAGGAGGTGTTTGTTATGAAGTGGTTTACAAGAATTATCCAGGGACTATTAGTTATTGACTTTTTATTATCTGGAATTATGAAATTAACAGGTAATAATACGGTGGTACAGGAATTTACAAAGGTCTACAATTTTTCGCTAGGATTTATGTATACTATTGGTATTCTTGAAGTCTTGGGTGCACTTGGACTATTTATTGGTTATTGGAAGCCAAAACTTGCAGTAGCTGCTTCTGGAGGATTAGGGCTAATCATGATAGGTGCGATATTCACTCTTTTTAATGCAGGACAAGGATTAATGGCTCTAATGCCTTTAGTAGTTCTTATTTTAAGCATTATTGTATTTATAAGAAATCAAGCAATTTTAAAACAGAAATCAATAATTAAAGAAGGATAAGTGATTATACAAATAGATATTTAAACATTCTTGGTTTTCAAACTCACATATATCAAAAGCCCTTAGAATCATTAATTCTAAGGGCTTTTGGTTCTTATAATAAGTTTTATGTTAACTAGAAACGAATAAAATATACAAACTATCCTTCTATTGATTTTATGATAAAATAGTTTTTATGGAAATGTTTAGGGGGTATTTTGTTGTGGAAATAGATACTTTTTGGATTGCGGTAGGATTAGCTGCCCTCGGTTATTTTATAGGTGATGGTTTAAAGAATTTTAGTAAACCTCAAAAAAAATCAAGTTATCCTTATCTGATTAAAGAAAAAGATCTACATTATCATTTTAATTTAAGTAAGGGTGAAATTGAAGAATTGTTGGATAAATATCCTGATGCTCCTAAAATAGAGCTTAAAGGGACTACATATTATCCTTATCAACAATTCATCGATTGGTTGTCTTCTAACAACATTTATAAGAGGTAAAAGAGAGGAAGTATTTAGTCTTTGAGAAACTAGATGCTTCCTCTTTATTAATTATGTATTTTGAGAAACTACATTATGTCAATGTGATTCACAAATTATGTAACATATATATTGAAAAATGCAATATATATGTTACAATAAAATTATGGAAGGAATTGGTGTATATTGAAAAACAATGTAAAAATATTTCGTGTACAGGCTGATTTGACCCAGCATCAATTGGCTGAAAAGGTTGGAGTTACTCGTCAAACAATAAGTTTAATTGAAAAAGGAAAATACAATCCTACCTTAAAATTGTGCTTAGAGATTTGTTATGTAGTCAACAGAACTTTAGATGAAATTTTTTGGATAGACCAGGAGGAGATTAAATGAAGTTAATAAGAGATAAAGGCTCGTTATTAAAAATTTAAAGAATATTCGAATCGCTTTTGCTTTCCAAACCTTGGCTATGGTAGGAATTTTAATATATGAAGGAATTACTAGAGGCTTTAATAATGTTACCGATAACCCTTTGTGGTTAGTTTTAATACTGACTAGTATTATATTAGGATATTTGAATTTAGGTATTTCTGTTGATTCATATGAAAGTGGGAAACAACTTAGAAAAACACCTTACTATTTAATAGTTATAGGTTGTTTGACTATAGGAATTATTTTCGGCCTTCTAACAAAGATAACGTCTAATAGCAGTGTTCAAGATAGTACAATAATTGGACTAGTTATATTTTTATGTTTTTTAGGAACTTTTTCATTTGGGCATTTTCTAATAAAAAAACGTTCCAAAGATGAAGACGAATAAGTTTTGCGAAAAATCCCTAGAACCACCCTTACGTGAACTAGAAACATATATACATAGTGATTAAAATCAATATTATTGATAAAATGGAAAAATGAAGGTAATAGTGGAGGTTTAATATGTATATATGGAGTAATAGTGAGGGAACCATAAGTCTTTTATTTTCAAGGCCAGTATTTATATTTTTCATTGTTGTATTGGCTGCTTTGTTTATCACAATTTTAATGCAAAATAATAAGCAATTAGTTACTGGCTTGCACGTAATCACTATAGTAATCATTAGTTTATTAATTTCAGGCTTAATCCTTTTCTTAGAAGGAATAATTGTAGATGATCTTAATTTATCAGGAGATACTATTTCGTCTTATATGTTTTTAATAATAGTGTCTTTATGTGTTATTAATTCAGTAACGTATTCTTTCAAAAATAAAAAACTTCAATAAAGGTAAAAAGAAGTCGCATTTAGAGGGCTTCTTTTTTATTTGCTACCTAGAACTCACATTATGGTAACTAATTTTACTTTGTATATATTAGATTTAATAACTTTATTTATTTTAAATAGGAAAGCAAAATATATATTGTGTTTAACGATGTCGTTTTATGTCGTTTTACGTAGGATGAATATAGAATAAATACCAATCCTATAATTTTATTGCAAAAAAATTCACTCCATATTCTAGGTTAGAGACTACCTTTGTTAATTATTAATCACTACAATTTATCTTATTTTTTTGAATTTATCGCGTTGTTATTTATTAATATTAAATTCATTTTATTATATGTTTAAGCATGGTTTTAAAGAAACAGAAGGGGAAGATATGAAAAAAATAACTGATCAACTATTGATAGAATCGTATTTTAAAGCAATTGAATTAGACTTAGATAAAGATTTTATTCTCGTTCTAGAAGAGGAATTAAAGAGAAGAGGCCTATCCCTTATCGTTCGAAAAGATAGGCATTGATAATTAATGTACTCTTGGAAGAGCAATTCTTTGCTCTTCTTTTGTAATCCAAACTAATAATTCTTGTTCCTTATTAGTCAGTTCTCTGGATAAGACTTGTTCAAATTGTAAAACTAATTCTCTAAAACGTTGACTATTATACATATATTAAAGCTCCTTGTTGGTTTTTTAATTATAGAATATAATGAAAATTCTTTTTTGTAAAACTGTCCATTTATAGGAAAAACAATTGGTTTCTAGCTGAATAAACCAACAAAGGTTCTGGTGCGAAAACGTTGCTTTTCCATACCGATCACACACTTTTTATAGAATAATAGTATCAGTATATTCAAACTTTAGAGGTTGCTTACAAGTGAATCGAAGTTTTTTCCTCTGAACCCGATATTTTAATTAACATCAATAAACATCCAGGTCATCTGGTAAGCATTTGTTTTATTGATGAAGGGAGGGATTCCAAATGAACGTATTCCACATTTAAGAAAACCTTTTTATAGTATTGAAGAACAAGGAACGAAGACATACTACAGGGGGCAAGAGTAGATGAAGGAAGAATTGCAATATATAGGTGAGAAAATTGTTAAGAATAATGATAAATTAGCTAAAAGCCTTTCTGAACTTATGTATATAGAATATAACCAAAAGCTGCATCAATATGGTATAGAAGAATACCATATTATGGAGTGGGCAATGAAATTAATTCAGTATATAGGAGAGTCCTTACTTAAAGATCAAAAAACTGTTACCAAAAAATAACAAATTTAGCTACATATATAGGGAAAATTATCGCTGAAAATGGAATTTCATTAAAGCATGCTATCAAATCAATCTCTTTTGTCCGTCACGTTATATGGAATGTCTTCACGGAGGAACTAGAACAGAATCGACTTTCTGCTATAACTATGCTTTCCGTTAGTAAAATTATTGATCCTTTTCTAGATGAAATTAGTTACATCTTTAGTCAAATTTATGAAGTCCAGAATAAAAAGAAAATAGATATTGCTTATACAGCATTAGAAGAATTATCAGTTCCCATTGTACCGATTACGCCAGGAGTAGCTGTTATGCCAATTATTGGAGAGATTGATACTCACCGTTCTACCTTAATTATGCAAACAGGCTTGGACAAAAGCGCTCATATGGAACTGAGCCATTTAATCTTGGATATTTCAGGTGTTCAAATTGTAGACACAATGATTGTAAATAATCTTTTTAATCTTGTTCAAGCATTAAGACTACTTGGTATAGAAACAATCCTAACAGGAATACGTCCAGAAATTGCTCAAACAAGTGTAAGGTTAGGCATTGATTTTAGAAAAATTAATACGAAAGCTACCCTAGAACAAGCATTAGAAGGGATAGGGTTTAGAAGAGTAATGAATAAATAGAATCCATCCTAAAATAGTAGTTTGAAAGGTATAAAACTTTTCTCTGTAGATAAATATGTATACAATATATACATTTAGGTTTTGGTGTAAAAACTATCCTTTAGACACATAGAAATCCAGCTTCCTTTAAGTTGCGAGCTTATGAAGCTAAAGGCATTGCATGGTACGCTAACAGAAATAATTTAGCACTTTTAATATCTCAGGCTGGGCCATCAGTAAGTATTGATCCTATTTCTTACTGGGTTGCATCCTTACCAGCAAATCAACAAGAGAAAATCATTAAACGAAATTCACATTTATAGGCTGAATTTCGTTTAATATTGAAGCAAGTCTAAAGATTTATTTACTTGGAATCTGCAACAGAAGTAATAGAAAATATCTGGCATAACTTTTTATTTATAAAATTTTTAAAGGTTCGGTTACACAGCAATCTAGAAAAAGCAGGTTAACAAATGTTAACCTGCTTTTTCTACTCTTACTTATTGATTATTACAATATACGTAAGTGTCATCTGGTTTTTCTTCACGTTTTACTTTTGTTACAATTTAAAGGCTGCAAAGAACCTTGATAAAAGGGCTTTTGAGCATGCTATTTCTGATGATTAGTAATAAAAAGCTCTTAAATTTAAAGGCTTTTTTACTGCCGAGAAGAGTGTTTATGTTAACTAAGGGTGTATATACATATTAATTATATCATTTAAAGAGATTCATTCACTAAAAACCATTTTTTGTATATAATTGGATAAAAGGAGGTTTTTTATGACTTATAATAAGAATAAATTAAAACTAGTAGGGGCTACTTTATTTGGAGCTGGAATTGGAGCCATCTTAGGAATACTAGCTTATACGCACAATTGGCTAGGATAAATACATTGAAGAAAAATTAGCAGCAAGGGATGTGAATGTTTACCTTGAAAGCAAAGAAAACTGGCTCCTCTCACAATATATCCAATTTTTTTGCTAAAGCATTTACTGTTATTTTTATAACTTTAATTGTTATTATTACTATTTCATTAATGCTAGGAGCATTTGTGTTTGGATTTATTGGTTTATTTAAAATATTTGGGGTACAATACGACTCATTTCTATCTCTATTAATATTCCTATTACTGTTTTTTATTATTGGATTTATAGTTGATTTACTATCCATATTTCTTATTAATACATTTTCTCAACAAATTAGAAATTCTAAAAGAAAATTTCTCGTGAGACTGGTCATTGATTGTAGCTTTTCTTGGTTTGCTATACATACTGCTGATGAATTAATTAGAAGCATTACTCTTCCCTCTATAACTGAGCTTATAGCTGTGTTTCTCCTCTTTTTGTTAGAAGTGGTAATGGATATGAATAGCAAAGGAGAACGTAATAAGAGCTCACTGGTTCCTTGAAGTCTTTGGGGTTCTAGTGCAAAGATTACTTCAACCTAAAAGAACACCTTTCATAAATATAGTTATAAGGAAAAAAGGTAATGTATAGTATGTTTTATATTTCATAACACTGGCTCCAATTGTTTGTTCCATATTCAAGGGAGGGATGTTAATGAAAAATATATCGAAACATCATGATGTCCAACGAAAATACAGAGAAAAGATACAAAACAAACAAGAATTAAACACATATGTCAGAGGTTGGTTCTTGTTCATTTTATTTGCTGTACTTCTCATTGTATGGAGTTATTTTTTTGGCGGAACGTTTATGCCTTATCGAACAATGTAGGAAAATGAACGTTAATATTTTTATAGCATTATAAATTAAATTTATAAAAAGCAGAACACCACATTTGATGTTCTGCTTTTTATGCCTTAGTAATCATATCTTCAACTTTTTATTTAAGAGCAGTAAGAACTTTGCTTGTGCTTTCTCATTACGGATTATTCTTTTAACACGAAAATTACTTTGTAAGTAAGCTCTGACTTCTCTATTTCCAATAAGTAGTAAATAGTATTGGTTATTCTCGTAAATCTTTTTAAACCATTCTTGCTGTCTTAGTAACGTAATATTACTGTCAATTTTCCTTGTATCTAAAACATCCGTGCTGAATCCTAATCCACCTGAAAGGAGATCAGATATAAAGTCCATCATCAATACATCTCACCTTATTTTATACTTATAATCTATTATAACTTTATTTAGCTATTATTTATATTTTATCAGGATTCCTATAACGCTGATTATGTAAATTCACTTCTAATAAATTACACCTAATAAAAAAGAAGCCTTGTGGATATAGACAAAGGCTTCTCATATTTATAGACACAATGAGGAATAATCTAGCTAGTTAAACTTGATAGTTGAAATGAGAGAATTCAATACCGATTTTAACTGTTCACTTGTTGTAGAATCTAAGATTTCGATTTTATTATTGATTTTGGTTCCTACAGCACCAATTCGTAAAGTGCTTTCTTTTGGGATTTTCGCTTCAATCATCTCTAATGTAAGTAAAATGGACTCGTGAGCTTTTTCTCCACCTGAGCTATGTGAAGAAGCACTAATAACAGCTACTGGTTTATCCACAAATTCTCCCGAAGATACAATCCAATCAAGAGCATTTTTTAGGGACCCTGGGACTCCCCTAGCATATTCTGGCGTACATATTATTACACCATCGGCTAATTTCAGTTGGTTACGTAAGTTCTTAACAGGATCAGGAGGACTATCAGTATCTATTTCAGGGTTGAAATGAGGAAGGTGTGCCAACCCTTCGTAAAATTCAAAATCAGTATTGTCAGGTCTTAGCTTAGAAATAGCATACAAAACATTTGTATTAGAAGAATTTCTACGCAAACTTCCTGAAATAGCCAGTACCTTTATTCTGTTTTTATTCATGGTATTATCCTGCTTCCTCATTATTTATACAGTTTTCGTCATATTATTTAAAATATCATAAACCAATTTAAAAGTAATGAACCCATCATCTTCTAGAAAATGACCACCCTTTTCAAGAGGATAAAATGATGTATCCAATTGTTTTGATAAATTTTCACTTAATTGAAAAGGAACAATATAGTCATCTTTCGCAGCAATAACAGCACGTGAATTAGCTACAGAAATTATTTTTTGATAATCCACTTCTTTAACTGTAAAAGGATCTAGTGAAGGTAAAGATGATAGTCGTTCAGAAAAGCCAGAAACAAGAATAAATCCTCCAAACCCTGGTAACGGATCTAATTGTTCTAGGTAGTTCAATAGTGTAATGGATCCTAAGCTATGTGCTACAAAATAAGTGTTGTCATCTAAATTCTTTATTTTATTAGCTAATGTTCCCAACCATTCTTCTTTCTTGGGATCAGACGAATTTGGCATGTGAAGAACCGAAACTTGATGATCATCTGCCATTAATTTTTCTTTTAACCATGGGAACCAATGACTAGCTGGTGAAGCTCCGTATCCATGGATAATATATACTTGTTTTCCCATTGCTACTCTCCCCTTTTTTTATAGATGTAAAAACAGTATATTACTAATCCAAACCTACATGATAGGACAAACACTCGAATAAGCAGTTAGTAGGTTTTTTTGAAAGAAGATTCTTTTTTGGTGCTGATAACTGTGATTATGTAAAGTAGAAATAGAGTTCATTTTTCTTCCTTATAAAACCGGTCTCCCGTATGATGATTGTAGTATACACGCAATTTTTTGTTTGTCGTTGGATCAACTGTAACTTCATCTGTGCGGATAAATCCATTCGGTACATCCTGGCCATGTCGATTTCGAAAGCGTTTATCCCAAATAAGCCATGATAATATAGCTAAAATCAAGATACCAACACTCATCACTACATAATAAATAATCATTAAATTCACCATTTTTACATCTCTTCTACAATAACTGCAGTTCCATATGCCACGATTTCACTCATGTTGTTGCCGATTTCACCGGAATCAAAGCGCATCATAATTATTGCATTGGCACCCATCATTTGGGCATTTTTCACCATACGGTCTAACGCATGCTTCCTTGCATCCTCAAGCATTTCTGTATATTGACTAATTTCGCCACCAATGAGTCCCTTTAATCCTGCAAGAATATCATTACCAATCCCTCTTGCTCTTACAGTTAATCCAAATACAGGACCCTTTACTTCTACTGTTTTATAGTTTGGAACATTTTCTGTTGTAACAATAATCATTAACCATTCCTCCTATTATTTAAGATATTTATAATATGTACAAGTTTCATTTATTTGCATAAAATTAGCCTTCTGTTAGCCTACTCAATAGGATCTTTATAATAAATAAAAAGAACAAGTAAAAGAAAAAAATATCTACGTACTAGATATTTTCCACCTTTAGATATCATTACTTGTAGTAACTTCATGCTTTTATTCTATGTTTGTCAGGATGATTCCTGTAAATAAAGGTATTTCATTTGATGCCTCATCTTTTTCTTAATTCGGCAAAGTGCATTATCCACTGCTTTGTGAGGAATGTCTAGGTTTTTAGAGATTTGGATATAGGTTTGACCCTTCATATATAGGGCAAACACTTCTTTTTCGATTGCTGATAACATTTCTTGCAAGATGTATTCTCTCTCTTTTTTATTCTCGCTTTCTATAGCCGCCTTTTCCGGGCTTACTGCGTAAGGATGAGGAAGTATCTCCATAAGGGTTATATCATCTTCTGCTCGTTTTGAATTTCTAGATGTGTTTAAAGAAAAAGCATTATTTAAAGGTGAATGCTTTTGACGATTCCCTGCCTTTATAGCTGTAATAAGTTGACGTGTAATGCATAGTTCTGCAAAGCCTCTAAATGAACTCTTCCCTTCTATTCTAAAATCTCGCACAGCTTTATATAATCCTAACTTTGCCTCCTGTAAGAGATCCTCTCGATCTCCTCCTAATAGGAAATATACTTTTACCTTCGAACCGACTAAATATTCATATTTCTTTACTAGTAAGTTGAAAGCAACCTCGTCGCCCAATTGAAACGCTTGAACAATCTCTTCATCACTTAAAATTTTCTTTTCTTCTCTTGGTTTTACGTCAGCTAATATGTTCATTTGCGTTCCTCCTCTTCTCTTATGCTTTCTGTGTACTTTATATTATAAAAAAGAGAAGGTATAAAAAATGTCGAAAAAGCCATGAGTAAAAAGAATATTTAGATAGAAAGAAGAGAGTCATTACACAAAATCTCATATGTTGCTTTATTTTATATATTCGTTATAATTACATCTGACTTAGAAACAAATATATAAAAGAGAGAAGTGCCTTTATGCGAAAGTTAAAAACCCCGATTTCAAAATCTCATTAATGAAAATAAAAATAAGATCCAACAAGACAAAAGGTTAATGGATCAAATTGATGAACGTATTGACTATCGTCATGAGCATGCTATAAAACAAAGGGACACAAAAATAAAGAATAAAAGCCACTTGTAATTGCACAACTTCAATTATTAATTTTTGTCTAACGATTGAGGAGAAGTTCACGGGCAAATAGTCGTTTTTGTGCTTTCTATAAAAATTTATGAACTAGACGACTTTTTAAAAGTAATTTCTAATCTTATGAATAAACACCCCTTCTTTTACACATTTTAACTTTATAAAATGTAAAGGAGCTGGATAAAATGGCAAACAATAAAAATAGCAACACAAATGAACTGTTAGTATATGGCGCTCAGCAAGCAATTGACCAGATGAAATATGAGATCGCTAGTGAGTTTGGCGTTAACCTTGGTCCTGATACAACTGCACGTGCAAATGGATCAGTAGGTGGAGAGATTACAAAACGTCTTGTGCAAATGGCGGAACAACAACTTGGTGGCAAAAACATCCGATAATGTCATTCTTCTAACTAAATGTGTATACAAAGGAGAAATGGGTTTCCATTTCTTCTTTTCTTATTCAAAGGTTCTTTCTAATAAAAGACATTATGACAACTGGAAATATATGAAGTATAAAGCCTAAAATAGAGAAAACTATGGAATTTTTTTGACGATGGTTTTATATCAGTTTTAAAAAAGGGGCATTAAAAAATAAAACTAATGCAAATATAGCAAAATTACTAGCACTCACCCTTTACTTACCCCCGACTAAAGAGTTGTAATACTACCAAATTTGCGTGTTTTTTTCTCTTCAATGGGGGAATATCCAAAGTAATACTTATTTATAAGGAGTTGGGAAATCAGCATGACACTTAAAGCTCTTGTACTTAATTGTACGTTAAAGAAAAGTCCTGAAGTCTCAAACACAGGTGCGTTAATTGGCGAAGTGGTGAAGATATTTGATAAGAATGAGGTGAAAACCGAAGTTATAACCATAGCAGACTATAAGATTGGACACGGAATTACAGAAAAAGCAGTAAATGAAGAAGATGAATGGCCTTCTATTTTTGAAAAAGTAAAGGAAGCAGATATTGTACTAATAGGCTCTCCTATTTGGCTAGGTGAACAAAGCAGTATTACTACTCAAATTATAGAAAGACTTTATGGCGGAAGTAGTCTAACAAATGATAAGGGTCAATACATTTACTACAACAAAGTAGGTGGAGTAGTAGTGACGGGAAATGAGGATGGAGCCAAACACGTTTCACGTTCGGTCCTCTACGCATTATCTCATATAGGTTTTACCATTCCTCCTAATGTGGATACCTATTGGGTAGGAGAAGCAGGACCAGGACCGTCCTTTATTGAAGCTGAAGGAACTAAAAATGATTTTACCATGCAACATGTGGAAATGATGGCTCATAATCTAATACATTTTGCGAGACTGTTGAAAAGTCACCCAATTCCTGCTGAAGGGAATTTAGTCAACAGTTAATAAAAGAGGATCCCGTTAACGGGTCCTCTTTTATATTTTCACATACATTCTGTAACTATTTTGCGAAAATTCCCCTTTTTTTGTTAACCTGCTTTGGTTGCCACTACTATTACACGCCCTTGATCTAATTCTCTTTCATATTGTTGAGCTTCAGCATCCGATAATCCTAAAGATTGAATTTTAGAACGTAATTCATCTCCACGAGATCGGAATACATTGGCTACTAAATCAAATGCTCCTTGTTCTGAGACCCCAATATTGTTGGTATCCAATGCTTCCGTTAAATCTTCAGAACGATTTTTATCGTGAGCTAATAAATATAATTCGTCTTTCGTATATCCTCGATTTAAAAATTGTTCAATTGCCTCTTTTGCTTGGACTCCGTTTTCTACTACTCTTACATTTTTCATAAAAAACCCTCCTTTGTAGTTAAATGATATATACCCATTTTCAAGAAATAAAAATCATTTTTTCACTAACTGATAAAATGCTATAAATTTTCTCAATTCACAATTCATTTTCTTCCCCTTAAAATCTAAAGCTGTGTTTACTAAAACTCAAGCTTATGTTTTAGAAGATGCTGTACGGGAACGAAGTAAAATAAGACGATTATTCAATAAAGGAGGAATTATTATGAACATAACAGAAGTAATGACCTCAAATATTGAGACGTGTAACTTTAAAAGTTCTTGTGGTGAGGTAGCTAACATGATGAAGAATCTGGATGTAGGAGTTATTCCCATTTGTGAAGATAATAAGCTAATAGGATTAATAACGGATCGTGATTTAGTTATCAAAGGATTAGCTAATGATTGTAATGCAAATACGCAGATCTCTGAAATGATAACAACGGACGTGATTACTGGTACAAAACATACGTCTGTAGAACAAGCTATGGAAATCATGTCTCAGTATCAAATACGCAGACTTCCTATCGTAGATGATGGAAAACTCATTGGAATGGTTTCTTTAGGAGATTTAGCAGTAAGTAATGCTTCAAATAAAGAAGCAGGGAAAGCTCTTGAGGACATTTCAGTCCCTGCTGAACCTACTAAATAAAAATCAGGAGATTTTATCTATAAATCGTTTCTTTTTTAGTTTTAAAAATACAAGGAAATGAGAAGGGAGTATACGTTATGCCTTTGTTAGAAATAAGTATTATACCTGTTGGAACAGATTCAACAAGTTTTAGTTCAGAAGTAATTAACGCTGTACGTAAGCTCAAGGGAAAGGAATTACATTATGATGTAACACCTACTTCTACCATAATAGAAGGAGACCTTGAACAATTATGGCAAGTAGCAAAAGAAATACATCAAGAGGCCATTTCAAGTGGTCCTAATCGAGTTATCACAAATATACGTATTGATCACCGGAAAGATAAGAAAACAGATATGAACCATCAAATAAATACCGTTGAGGATGCGTTACATCATAGTTAGGATAACGTAAAAAAAGATAATCTACTCAACGAAAGAGATTTTTTTGGTTTTTTCTATCTATAATAGCGATTATGATAAGTAGAAGTTTTAATATTTATACCTAGGGAACATAAATAATAGAAAAGGAATAGGAGGAGATGAAAATGGAACGAACTGCAAAGAGAGTTGTAGGGATATACAAATCTGAGCAAGAAGCCATTGCAGCTGTAGAAGATCTTAAAAATCAAGGGTACGCTACACGTGACATCTCCATCATCGGGCAAGACAGTAGAGAGGTAGATAGAGTAACAGAAGAAACAGATACTGAAGTGGTTGATGGAATTGCAGCAGGTGCCCTAACTGGTGGAGCTCTTGGTGGGTTAACAGGTTTATTAGTAGGAGCTGGTGCACTTGCTATTCCTGGAATAGGACCGATTGTTGCTGCGGGACCAATTGCAGCCGTGTTAACTGGCGCTGTAACGGGTGCAGGAGTTGGAGGATTAACAGGAGCTCTTGTTGAAATAGGTCTTTCTAAAGATGAAGCTGAATACTATGGTAACTCGGTCAAAGAAGGAAATATCTTAGTACTTGTTGATGAAAAAGAGCAGTTTGGTAAAAATAGAGAGCAAAAACCACCTCTATCCGAAAGAATTCTTTAAATTTGAATAAAAAGTTTATAAAAAGAGCTTTCTAATAGATGATGGGACTGACCCCAGAGAGTAAAACAAATAAAAAAACTACTGGCATATGTGTGTCAGTAGTTTTTTTAGGTTAAATAGTACGTAGATAAGAGCCTTGCATTTTAGAATTTAAACACTTCATGAGTAGTTTGCTCCAGATGTGAAAACTTATTACTCTTATTAGCTAAAAATACAGATTTTTACTTATTATCATGTACCAACCTATCTTCTTCTTTCCTTTTAAGAAATTTTTATATTAATGATAACTAAACAGAAAACTTCTAAACATTTAACGTCACTATGTTCTCGATAACATAAATTTAATCAAAAATAAAAAATCAGTGTATTTTAAGTATATAAGTAAATATAAAAACTAATTTATAAAAATCCTAGTTTTGCCATTTACTCTAACTTATGACAAATATGGGCTTTTTCTACAGAGTAGATAAATATTAAACTATTTTTGAATAAAATACATTAATAATTACACTTATTAATAATATAAAATTATCTATATATTAATATGTAAGTCCTTTAGTTGTAAAAAAATTTTATAAGGAAGAAGTTTCTCTTAGTCATCTCTTTTTATATCATAGAGGACTTATGACACTGAGTGAACACAATAGGAACTTCTGTACAAAATTGGCTAGATAAAATCAGGGAGAAAGAATAATGAAATAAAAAGAAATTAATTATCTTAAGTTTGCAGGATTTTTGATAGATTTACTCTCTTTTTATCGTATTAAATAACGAGTACTGTATTAACACCAAAAGAACTAAGAATTCAGGGTCAACATGAAATAGTAAAATTTATTAACAAAGACGGAGTGTGATGAATAAAATTATGTCAATCTACAAAGAACTAAATAAAATTACTATAAATATAAAAAATTATGATATACATGAATTGACAGAAAAAGAAAAAAAGAAGTTAAAAAAAGCACTTTTAAAGAGTTTAAAAAAACAAAAATAAATTTAACACATAAAAACGCCAGAAGATATCTCCTGGCGTTTTATTCTTCAATCAACATACAGGTTATTTTAATTCTAATTTACATTTTAAGATATTCTTTTCTTTCTTTTCTCCTGACAATTGTTAAATAAATAACAATGCTTACAATCATTGAACAAAAGGTAACATTTTGCGCAATACCAACAATGTCCCTCCAGCTTCTTGTTCCATTTACAAACAATTGCAAGAACAATCCTAGAAGTAAAGTTAGTTGTACATATGGCGTTTTTTTCATTAAAAACCCTACAATTCCACCAGAGACACCACCAATAGCTGATGCTCCGTACCATTTTATATAAACCAACGCCTGTTCTTTGAATGGTAATGATACTGCTGCATCCGTATAAAAATGGCCAATTACGAAGTAAAATGTAATTGCAGAAATCGTATAGATCGTTCCAAATAACGCAGACTCCTTAAGGCTTCTAGCAAAAATATAGCCAACAAGCATTGCTAAAATAAACCACATTGGTAAGGAGTTAATCATTACTGCTAAATATGAAATGATGAATTCAAAAACTGTTATACCATCTTTTAAATATGGCGAATTATCAGAAACAACCGAAAAAATTGCCACAATTAAACCAACGATAAATGTAAAGATAAAAAACTTTCTCCAACGTCTTCTGTATTCTTGATTCTCTCTCAACAAAGCACCTCCGTATGTATAAAGGAACACATTCTTACTTTTCTTTCCCTTATTTCAAGTACAACCTTTTAAAATTCACATAATTATTTTAACATAAAATTCCTATTTATCTTCCAGAAAATAAGTTTGCTCAATATTAAGTGAACTACCTTAGATATATTTTATTCTTTAAATCAAATACTGGATTTAAATCGTACATTAGATAAAAAGTTAACTCTAGCTGTTTTTTTATATGCGATATTTTCTCTAGCTTAGGGAGTTGAATAGCCCCAGCTTCCATGAATTAGTTTACGATTTTATCACCTTTCAATATGCGTAAATAAAGATTTGTTAACCTTTTCATTACTTTTATATCTATTTCAATATCCTTAAAAATAATTAATGATTAGAATTCTTCATACTAGAAAGCTACTCTAATTAAACAGGTGTGTTGTATTCTTAGGCTGTCTCACCCAAAAAGAAGAGCGGAAGGCATAGCAGATAATTATGCTATATTCATTAATAACCCGCATAACGTTTACCAATTATAATTTTTCCTTTTAGTAACGATTTTCACGTAAATTTGTATACGTTGAATCGATGCTAATTACGCTATATAATATCATTAAATAGATTCATACCCCTCTGATTGATTAGAGGAGTATGAATCTATTAGAATTATTAAGTTTCAGAATTCAAAAAAATCTTCTACTATAATTTATTGTTATAAATTTTAAAGATGCGTAGCAAATGTACTACTTTTTTGGTGAACAAAGCTAAAATTAATTATTTCTTGAAAGAAATAAATTAAATAAGGAGTTAGACTGCATGTTAACATATGATAAATACAGTAAAAAACCTATTTATGAGCAAATAGCTGAATATATAAAGAAGCTAATTATCAGTGGAGAATATAATAATAATGTTCCTCTGCCCTCTATAAGGTTTCTTGCTAATGATTTAAACGTTAACATAAATACTATCCAAAAAGCTTATAACAAATTAGAACAACAAGGATATATCTATACAGTAATAGGAAAAGGGAAATTCATTAATCAAGATCATCAATTGGATAAAGAGGTTAGAATACAAGAAATTAAAAAAGAAGTTTTAAGGTTAACAAAGGAAGCTTTGTATTTAGGCGTCAACCTCGAAGAAATATTATCTTCAGTATCTCTTACTTATCAAAAAAGTAAATAGTTAATGTACCTATAATATTACACCTTTGTTACTTACTATAATTAAATATGTAATTGCAAATACTATACGAGCGTAAGAGAGATTACAAGTTATTTTCTATTTTTACAGCCGATTTAAAAGGGAAATTTAAAGTATATATTAGAAATTTTTCAGTTAAAAACCAACGTTTGGCTATAATCTAGCAGAATTATCCAACCCCTCTATTACCAAACGAATGTCAAAGTTGAAATAATAAACTTAGAATTTTTTAAGAAATCACACTAGATATTTATCTAGTGTGATTTTATTTGAAATTATCCCATGATTTATAGTACATTTTGATTTAGACTGACTAATATATTAAATACACCATTGTCCATTTCAAAGTTTATAAGTTAATGATTCTAGTACATTCTTTAGCAACTTCAGAATCATGAGTAACAATAATAACAGTTTTCCCTTGGGCATTTAATGATTTTAAAATATTAAGTACGTGATCCCTATTTAGTACATCTAATGATCCTGTTGGCTCATCTGCTAGTATAATATCGTTTTTCTTTAATATGAGCCTAGCTAATGCTATTCTTTGTTGTTCTCCACCACTCAACTGGTATATTTTTTTATCTATTTTATCTGCTAAGTGGACTTTTTCAAGTGCCTCTTGTTTCATCTCTTTTTTATTAGGAGATTTTACATACTCTAACGCCACATCTAAATTTTTGCTCACAGTCTCTTGTTCAATTAACGCATAATTTTGAAATAAATAACCTATTGTATATCTGAATAATTTTAATTGCTGCTTTTCACTTTTCCAAGCATTTTGTACTCCCTGGATAAATACATCTCCGGAATCAGGCTCTTCTAAGAGTCCTATTATATTTAATAATGTTGATTTTCCTTTTCCACTCTGTCCGGTAATAGCAACCATTTCTCCCTGTTTTATTGACAAATTCAAATTTTTAAATAGTTGTTTATCACCATATTTTTTAGATATGTTTTTTAATTCAATTTCCATATATCTTATGCCCCTTTTAATACGTCCTTCGTCTTTTTCTTCTCTGTAAATTTGATCATGGTATAAACTAATATCCATTCAAACACTAAAAAAGCTAATACGATAAACAATGTCATTGTAACGGTTGATATTCCAATAGCTAATAACCCTAAGCAAATAATTAACCAAAAAAGACTTACCATACTAAAGAATTTGTTATGTCGCTTAAAAAAAGAGAATCCATTGATCTTTTGAACCGAATGAATGAGTTTGTTTCTTTCTAAATAGTTCAAAACCATGAAAATAGTAATTATTATTTCTATACTTAATAATAGGATTGACAAGAAAAGATTCATTTTAATTTCATTTTGTAAATTAAACATATAACCGTCGACAACACTATATAATAAAGGCGTAGTAAGAATTGTATCCTGAAGGTCTGCTAATTTAATATCATTTTTTAATTCCTTATACGGATTACTAGAATCATTTATATGAGGGAAAAAATAACCTGCGCTCAGATAATTAAGATAACTGTCTCCCCCCATATTTTGTGAATTAACAACTACTAGTAAAGAATCCTTAACATAATTCTGATTCTCGACCTCTAGATTAGGGTTATATAGAAAATGTTTCTGCCTATTTTTTATAAAAACTAACTTCACTTCAACCTCTTTATGTGATTTAACCTTCTTTCCTGTATTCTTATAATATGTATCTTCATCAATAAATCTTTTAAATTGATACCACTCTTTATATCTTTTAAAAATATCCTTTTCTAAATCACAATATTTTTCTGGTACTAATACTATTAAATTGTCGCCAAAATTTTCTTTTAACTTTATTTTCTCACCATTGAGGTCGTAAACAGGATTATGCCTTAAATAGTTGGGATTTACTTGAATAGTATTACCTTCTTCTGGATCGTATTCATTGCCTTTTTCTCTAACAGGAATAGATTGTTCACTTTCAATAAATTCTTTGTATATTATACTGTCCGATGGTTTTACAAGCATAGCTCCTTTTTCACTAGCTAAATTAAAAAGTTTCTTACTCTTTACTCCTATTTCATATGCCCAAATGTCACGATCTCCAGTAGAAGTATCTTGAATCTCATAAAAACTGTAATTTTTTGTGGTATTCCATTTTTCATAGTTAGAATTTTGTGCTGTAAATTCTTGATAATTATTAAAGAAGTTAATAAACAGAATAACTAAAATTATTGAAAATATAAGCTTTGAGCTATAGTTTAAAAACTGAACTAGTTTTAAGGGTTTCTTATTTTTTAACATTTCGGCAATTTTTATATGGTATACCATTAAGAAAGGGGCTAATCCAAATAGAATAGACACAAATGTAAATACAAGCTGCCACACGACCCACTCGCTGCTAAAATCTAAAAATCTACTCATTCTATTATAAAAGAATAAGTAAATAACTTGGAATATACTCACTATTCCCAAAGCTATGGCATGAATTAGTACATTCTCTTTCATTAAATGCTTAAAAATTAGCTCTCTATCGCTGTAACCAAACATTTTTTTTATTGCCAGTTCTTTGTAATTTAATAAAATATAGTATAAAAAACTTAAGGAAATTAAAATGAATATGATAACAAGAACAATTATTAGATATTTACTAAATCCCTGATCTGCTAAGGTATTCATAATGTTTAATTGCTTTTGATTTTTAATTTTAAAACCTACTTTTGTTTTCAATTCATCTTTTATTTTTTCAATAGCTTTGGGTTTTTCACTATCAACTAAATAAGTTCCTCTTAAATTTTCATTCTTTGCTGCTTTCAGTGGTCTTATTTCAATAATGTTACTGGGTGAAAATAAATCTATTCTACCAATTTGTTCACTATTCTTTTCATTTAGGGATGATAAATATAGATCTTTAGAATCTTTTTCTGTAAACATTTTGCCCGATTTTAAAGGAAATTCTTTCTTAAACTTATCTACATCGCTTATTGCTGTATAAAGAATAATTTTTTGCTTTTGTGAAGTTTCAATAGGCTTATATACTACCTTGTAGATATTCACCTTTTCTTTTCTTGAGATTTCCTCTATCTTATTCAATTTGTCTTCTGGTCTGTCTTTCTTACTCCATTCAACCACACTTAGTGATACCTTGTTAGATGAATTAATATCTATCATTTCTTTTACTTCATAGTATTTAATAAACATAAAAGATGAAATACCATAGGCTACAAGTACTAAACCTATTAAAATCTTTTTCATGATAGTCCTCCACTATAAGCTAATATTGAAATAATTACTCTTTTTAATTTTTTGAAATCCCTCAATAATTTTCATAAATCTATTTTATAACGAGAAAAAAATAGTTAAATAAATGTTTATTACTTTTCCCTCAATACTTAACTAAATATTATGTAAATTGTTAATTTAATCCTTATCTTTATAAATATAAAAATAAGGAATTCCTGAGAAATGTCGAAAAAATACCAACATTCCTCAGGAATTAGATTATTATTATAAAAATGACTCATTGAACCTATTAAATTAGTAAAAGAATATACTGTTTAACAATTATTCTGAAAAAGATAAGTTATACCACTCTGTATTATTGTACATCCCAATAAGAATAATCGACTGCAAACGCTCTATCTGTCGCACTTGCATAAGATGTTACGCCCGCAGATTTCCATCCAGAATCATAATAATAGGCTCCTTGAACTGAAGATTTATGTACTTTTGAACCATGGTAATAATTTGACCAAACCTTTCCTCCACCTGTTCCATAGTCCCATTTTCCACCACCTACGTATGCTGTAGATGCAAATGCTGCTGTTACCCCTGAACCTAGAAGTGCACCGCATAGTACTAACGAAGTTAAACCTTTTTTCAATTTCATCTCCAAATCCTCCCTATAATTCATATTAGTAGCCTATTAGGCTAACAATTAACATAATAAACACTTATTGGAAAAAAGGGAAGCATTTTTTTACAAAAAAATAGATTTTTTTGTAAAAAATATGTAGATGAAGTCGGAATATAGTTTCAACACTTAGAATAATATAGAAAAAAATGTATACATAGTATGTCTCTATTTTTCCCCTTCAAACTTTTTCTTTTTTTAACGTTCCATTTCTTGTGTTACATTTCGTTTTTTTGTAGAATGTGCTCCGTTATTCCGTGTGAAAAATTTCGTGAATTCATTTTGTTTTTTTTCTCTTATCTTTTCCTCTTGTCATGTTCCTTTTTCTCTGTATCTAACGACTTTTCAAGCTGAACTTTTAAAAATCCCTGCGAGGAAATCTTTTTTTCTTTTGTCACTTCATCAATTTCTCTCATTGCCATTGCATTTATATTTCGTGTTATTATATCCACTACATTCGTTCCTTTCCTGTAAATTGCGGTTTCCCACTGCAAAAGAGAGAACTGCAAAAGAGAGAAGAGCATAAGGGGTTTTTGCCCCCACCATAGGTGTCGGGCTAGGCAGAGCCTAGCAAAACCGTGGGTACAAGAAAAACTGTTTAATGTAAACCTGCTGTGAACCTCAAAAAAACACATGTGAACCTACTGTTAACATGTGTTTTTTCATTTCATGGCTAAATCCTGTTGCTTTTCATTCAATTTTTGGAGCTTTTTTTGTAAACTTTTTTGTTCATCTTCATAGAGCTGAATGCTTTCATCACTCGATTGAATGGCATCCTTTTTCATCGCAATTTTTGATTCCGTATCAGCTTTTTTCATAGCTTTTTATTTTCTTTTTTACAACATTTTTTTCTAGCTCATGTGAACATGAAAAAGATAAATGATGATGGCCTGTGAACATGCATTTTTTTAGAACAGTCATCGTTTATAGCATAAAAATTGATGCATAAATGATAAAAAAGCACGCGTAAATCACTCGTATTATGAGCAAAAACAAATGGCTATTTTAATCATGAACATGCGAAAAAAATAAAAAAAACCGCCTGCTTCTGTCTTATTTTTTCAAAAAAACACTTCAAAATGAACTGGCCCTTGAGGGGACATTTATCAACTATGAAGGGTCGGTGAAGGGGTTTCTGGCACAAATGTTGTGATCACTGAAGGTGCGGTGAAGGGACTGTCCTGCAATTTGAGGGTGCGTTGAGGGGGTTCTTGCAAACATTTCCTTGTACCCAAGATTTTGTTAGGCTCTGCCTAACTCCACGCAGCCTGTGGGGACAAAAACCCCTTATGCTCTTCAAGATGTTTTTTACGTTTTTTATGTTGATGCAATAAAAACACAGAAAAGGAGAACAAACATGGAGATTAAAGTGAGAAATGTATGTCCGGTTGCTGTGAGTAAAGTAGATCGTTTAGCTAAAGAGAAAGGTCTTTCTAGACAAGCTTTTTTGAAAGAACAAATCGAAACATTATCCATTATGAAAGAAGTAGAAAAGCGAGAACAAGCTATTGATGATTTGTATGATCGAACGATAGATACAATGCAAAGATGCTCAGATGCGATGACAAATATGGATCGTACATTCAATAAACTCTTTGGGGAGGATGAAGAATAATGACAGCAAGCAAACACAGAAGAATGATTTCTTTAAGTGACGAGGCTGATGAATATCTTCATAAACATATGAAAGAAAGAGGCTATCGTTTTCCAGGGGATGCCATTGCAGATATCATTCGAAGATATGAAAAGTTAAAAAAGAATGAACCTGATGAAACATTTTTAGACGCTGCTACAATTGACGCAATAGGTCAGGCTTATCTGAAAAGAGCGAGTGGATTTTACCGGTACTTAGACAATGAGTTAAGTGAGGTAAAAGAAACTACAAAGAATACACAAATAGACACTAGAGTACTAATGGAACTAATTAATAACTTATACGACCATTTGAATATTCAAAAGTTTAAGTCTACACAGTTCGATGAAACAGAAGCTACTAAGAAGGCCAAAAGAGTTGTGCTACACCAGATTCAAGAGGAAAGAATGCAGTTCACGGAAAAAAGAAAACGGGAAGAAGCAGAAGAAATGGCCCATTTATTTGAAGATTAATCTTAAAGTTTATAAAAGCAGGCCTTAGCCTGCTTTTTCTGCTTCTATAATATAGTGAAATGAAGATCTGCAGTAGCTAAGTTCGAAAAGGCCATTTATGAGTAAAGTTAGCTTTCATATCTGTGTCTTGATAGATACATTACGTTTGTTTTATCGGCAACTTTCTAAACCATGTAGTTTGTTCCTAAGACTTTCAACAATCATTTTGAGCTTCTAAGAATAAAAAGAGCGTTAAACTATTCAGAAAACATTAAAGTAGCTTATACAAAGCGTAGGAACCTCCCAAAGCTATCTTAAAGAACAAGATAAAACATACGCTTCCCTCTCACAAACCATACAGTAAAAATTTAAAAACTATATATTAGCGCATTGCTTTTTACTAACTCCAAGTCGTTTACTCCTTTATTGTTAAATCTAAACCCAATAGTTTAACTTAGGATCAACTTATATATAACTAATAAAGGAACCTTCTGTACTCCCCCTTTGAGGCAAAAACCACTCCCCTGCCTCATAGCTAGAAGCTATCCATATCATATTATGAGCATAATGAATAGGGTGATTTTTTCTCACCCCTTTTACCAAAAAGGACTACAAAAAATCACCCTACCCAGAATAGATAATTACCATTATCATTGAAAGTATACTAATTACTAATTCTTTAATGTTATTAAAAGTGTGGCATTATAACATACTTTTGAAGACTTGGGGAGGGGTAAAAAGATACCCCTCCCTAGATTACAAAAATTCAGCTATGATGAAGTCAACTCCTAAAGAAATGATAAATGCATCGTAGCCAAAAATACTTGTTTTGATATATTTTGCTAATTTTTATTGAATTATGAGACTAGTTAACGCTATAATAAAACTAACAAAAACGTGCGGATAGAAAAAAGACTTCAACTGTTTAAGTAGTGCGTCAACACTCTTAAACCGTTCCCCCTAGATACGGTAGGGAAAACACTTGTCGAAGTCTCTTGTTAATAGAGTTAGTTTTGTACAAAATAAAACTTATGGTTTTATTTTATACGAAATTGACATCTATTTCAAGGGCTTAGTTTATCTTAATTGAGGCATTGTTTTCCTTTTACAAGGGAGATAATGTCTTTTTTGTGTTCCTTAAAGGAGAAGATGAACAAATGAAAAAGCTATTAACTTGCTATTTACCAGATGTAAATGCCTTCAACGGACGATTCAAATGGTTATGGAAAGAAACACCGACCCTTCGTAAAAAGAAAGAAGCGTTTTTAGAAACACTTCGTACTTACTTTAAACAACAGCAAGTAGCCCTACATAAAGTATTCCCTAAAAAACGTATGGAAATGTTAGATTACGTGATTTATAACCTTGTTGCTACAGGTATTCAAGCGATTCACTCAAAAACACTTATGGAAAAGTTTGATGTATCCCAAAGTACCGTTTCTCGCTTTGTGAAATCGTTAAAGGAAACACCGTTTATGATCGTGGCACGTTATATCAAAGAAGATACAACAGGTGCTCATCCCGATAGCTATGTGTTTATCCTTAAAAGCCATAAGAATTTTGATCAAATTTGTGAGGAAATCTTTTTTGCACACGATACAACAGGTATTCAAGCGCTTCAACAAGAAGAAATGACAACTCCTGTGACAACTCCTGTGACAAGTCCAGAAAGTGCTAAAAACGTTGATACACCAAGTTTTGAGGACGAAAAAGCGTCGTCCCCCTTTATTAACCTTGATTTACCTAAAAATCATTTAAATAATCATTTAATATCTGCTTCACAGTCGTTTGCTTATATCAAAGGTGTTCCTAAAAAAGTAAATAATGTGTACGCAGGTAAATATGGTCATCACCTAAAAGACTTTTATGCTCGTATTCAAAATGCTGCAAAAGCAGTAAAACGAGATACAGAGATTGAGATTCTGAAAGAACAGGTACATGAAGTCGCTTATACAGCCATTGTAGGCTTAGATAAATATGTTCATGAGGCGAATCATAAGGGTACTACTCTATCACTGGATGAAATGTGCCGTCTTGTTTATCAAATTGCCTACAATCAATTTACCAATCTACGAAAAGGGAATACAGAAGAACAATCATCTAAGTCAGACATACATACTGAAGCTGAAACAGCAGCATTATTTACGCCTAAACATATCATCCGTAAGGAATTGGTTCCTGCTTGGTTACAAGCTGAACAGGAGCAAAAAGAGTGTATACAAGAAACAGCTATTTCTCTGGATGAACAGCTTGAAATGATCCAATTAAAGCAAGATTTAGGGCAAGAACTAACGCCAGAAGAAGAAACTTTGCTCCAAGAGCACAGTTCTACGTACAGTTCGTTCGAAGTGGCGCAGCTGAAGCAGGATCTAGGACAAGTCTTAACACCACAGGAACAAGCTTTATTACAACAACATGCCCAATTACAGGACACCGTTTCGTAATCAAAAAGTGAAGAAATCCCTTAGAAGCTGATGTTTAACAAGAGTATTATTATTTAGAACATGCTTCTAAATAATCAATATATAATTCTATGTAGGAGGAGATCACGATGCCACATAAAATGACCCTAACAGGATCTGCGACAGGACCATTACGAGAATACGACCGTTACGTTGCCTTTGATATGCGAGAAAAAGGTTCACCTTCTGCGCCTAAAGGTTTAAAGAAGAGTACGTTTATTTCGTATACCGTGTTTGTTGCGAAGAAAGCTTTTAATAAAACCGGACTGACAAAAAAGAGTATTATGCATGAAAAATTCTTAATTCAAGGGGAACCAACGTTAGATATTCCCCTTGACGAGTGCCCTGGGGAAATTGGTGTCATCTGCTTTCAGATTACCGTTCTCCCGAATAAAAACGATAAAGAAGCCAATGATTCAAAAGATAAGAAAGAAGCCAAACAAGAGGTTTCTAAGGCTCAACAAGAGGTTGTAGCTACCAAGCAGGAAGAAAAACAAGAGCCTGTAGCAAAAGAAGCGAAACCTGTACAGCCAGAAGTGAACGAAACACCTGTTCAAGAGAAAAAGGCTGCACCACAAAAGAAGCAGCAACCTATTCAGCCAAAAGGGACAAAGGATGTCGTGAGTTTTGATGACATTATCGTTCCTGAAGCCTTCTTAAAGACACGTCCAAACCCTGTGAAAACAGAAGAAGTCATTGAATTTGTGAAGCGCACAGGACACCTTGACAAGCCTTTAACGATTGTGAAAGGCTTGTCAAGGTTTTAAAGGATGGCTATCGTCGTTATATTGTGGCCAAAACCATGAAAATGGACAAAGTTCCTGTTGTCTATGAACATCAAAAATAAAGCATTTTTAGCTAATCATTGCTTGCTATGAATAAGAATGAAGGAGGCTAATGAGGGATGGGTTCACAAAAAGTACGGTTTGACGAGGAAGACATGAAGTGGTTCAATGCTTTTTATGAATCAAATGAATTTGCGGAGGCTTTAGCCATTGTATGGGGATATGGTTCGCATTTTTTAGATTCATTTGCTGTGCGCAATGTAGATAGACAGGTGGTAGAACGTTTTCATTTACTTGTCCGTAAAGCGCGACCCGTGCACTCTTATTTATGTACAGATAAGAAAAAACCGTATACACAATGGAAATGTAGCTTACATCATCAGCACCCTTTTGTATTAAAGATAAAAACAATGGGATGGATACCAATCCAACATGGTGATAAACCTTATCCTGTCGGTCAATTTGATGAAGAAACGTTTATTAAGACTTATAGTCAATTGCACCATAGCTTAGACACTTCTCGTAGCAAAGAAATCGAATATATACGCCCAAGACTCAGGTTTCATGGAACACAAGGTGTTTTAGAGAGAATTACAGTCTACCTTTCTCAAAGTATCGGTGTAAAAAAGAAAAAAGTTCAAAATCATCAAGGGACAGATAAAACAAAAACACTTCAATATACATCAAAGAAAGAAATTCCTCACATTCTTGAGTATATTGGTGCTACTGCATCCCTAGAAAAATATCATTCGCTACAATTAGGTTATGAAAAGACTATAAAAATAAATAAATAGAAGATTCTTTAACAATCCTCTTGTGCGCAGCAAGAGGATTGTTTACGTTGTGTTACTTATCATTTAATTTCACATAAAAGATAAACCATCACTCTTTAGTTGGCTCTGGTGCAAAAAAAATCAGGTAATTTGCAAGTAATCTCTTAAATTTGGATATACTGATGCTACTAAACTAAAAAGGACAAATTCTTCAACGGGAGAAGTCTGTCCAAAACCCAAAAGAATTCATTGATAAATTGTTTGGAGTAATTCACATTAAACCTTGCACATTTCTGAGTGTAAGTTCATCACAAGGCTAACTTTAAAATGAATATTGTATTTAATTCTACACATTCTTGAGTGTAAGTTTAACTTAAGGTGAACAACTTGCACAGAATCTTTCGCGCACAAAATACAAGATAGCGCATGTTGGTCGCTTTAATGGTGAAGTTGTACTTATTTTTACATTAAAAGAGTGCAAAATCATTATAATGCATGGCGTCCCTGGCGAAGCTACATAAAATTCTTCTTAACTCAAGTGTAGAATCGCCCAGTTTGGGTGAAAGAGGAGTTAGAGTCATTATTTAACGAAGCTGCTATAATTGGCAAGTTAAATAATGACTGAAGTAAACGAAGTGCGCTAGCTTCTTGTTTTTACAAAAGAATCGTTGGCTCTGGTGCAAAAAATCAAGTGATTTGCAAGTAATCTCTTAAATTTGGATATACTGATGCTACTAAACTAAAAAGATATGTATCAGTATGAAAACACCTGTAGAATTTAAGTAAAAACACTATCAACCTGAAATTATTTTGTTAACCGTGAGATGGTATCTACGGTATAGCCTCAGCTTTAGGGATTTGATTGAAATAATGGACGAACGAGGTTTATCTATGTCTTACACTACGATTATGCGTTGGGTTCATCAATATGAACCAGAATTAGATGAGCGAGTACGACACCGTCTTAGGACAACGAACGACTCTTGGAGAGTGGATGTATCTGTATCGAGCTGTTGATTCAGAAGGAGATACGATTGATTTTTATTTAAGTAAAACAAGAAATAAACAAGCAGCAAGCGCTTGTTTAAGAAAGCCTTGGCTTATTCATATGTTTCTAAACCATATGTGATCACTGTAGACAAGAATCCTGCTTATTCAATGGCTATCCAAGAGTTAAAAAAAGACAAACAAATGCCTGAAGGCATTCAACTAAGGAAAGTGAAATACCCCAACAATATTGTAGAGCAGGATCATCCCTTTATAAAAAAACGACTTCGTCCAATGCTTGGATTAAAGTCTTTACGAACGGCCAAACGAATTATTGCAGGAATAGAGGCTATGCACATGATTAAAAAAGGACAAACTCTCCAACGGGAGAAGCCTGTCCAAAATCCAAAAGAATTCATTGATAAATTGTTTGGAATAATTCAATAAATTATTGATTTAAAGAAAATTGACAGTATATGTTCTGTTAAGTACTTTTTACACCATAACCTATAAATTCACCATAGTTTTCTTAAACTCATCATTGTATGTTTTGCCTGCACGTTTATGTTGCATTTCGGACACATCCTCTCAAAAATAATTGTAAGGACTTAATTAAATGGTGTCCAGAAAACTATACTAACTCCAGGACGTTATAATGCTTATAAACCATATATTAATTAACATTTTCACCACTTTGAACATATTGAAGAACCTTCTTATCGATATATGATTCAATAAAATCCTGTCTTTCTCCTAATTTCTCGGTTTTCTGTAGACCTAGAAAACCACTTCGTGTAAATCTTTCACTTTCCGGTTTTTGATTCCACAATTCCACAGCTTCCTGCCGCGCTTGAAGCCTTATTTTCGCTTCAACCTCTCTCAACCTTTGCTGGTCTTGTTCAGACTTTTTAATATCTGGTAAGGTTCGCATTAATTGCTGAAGAGAAAGTATTTCTTTAGTATTGTTTTCAGATATCTGTTTTATTTGACTTTCAGTATGTTTAACAAATCTATCAAACAACTCAGCCATTGATTTTATTTTTTCTGTATTACCTTCTACTTGGTCTTGCAGTTCCTCTACCGATTCTTCTAAAAACGACTTAAGAGACTCATTTTTCTCAATCATTTCATCGGTCAATTGCTTGTTAAAATGCGCTTGAATCATTTTTAAAGAGTAGTCATTTTCTTCTTTTAAACGTTTTGCTTCTAGCAGATCATTTAGATCCTGCTGACTAAAGCGCCGATGACCGCCCTCGGTTCTACTACCCTGTAAGTTCATATATTTCATATATTTTCGCACATTGGATTGAGACCATCCTAAAATCTCTGCAACATCTTTTATTTGATAAGATAATTCTTCTTGTGTTTGCGACATAAATCAATCACTCCTTACCTTGTTCTACGCCAAGATTGCTATACTGGTTAACATTATATCAAATCTACCACTAAACTTTCTCGAAATTCTTCACAAAGTACTATCTAATTTCAAACAAACCTAGTTTTGAATATATAATTCTACACAAAAGAAGATATAACCTTTTGTAATCTGCAATTAATTGTGCACAATCTTGAGTGTGAATTCAACTTAAGTTAAACTACAAGGTGAATATTATATTTAATCTTGCATGTTCTCGAGTGTAAAATTAACTTTAGTTGAACTATAAGGATGATATTACATTTAAACTTATACATTCTCAAGTATAAGTTTAACTCGAGTTGAACAAATTGCACGTAAAGTTGTACGAACGAAGTGTAGTATATTGAATAGTAGTCTCCTTTATAGCGAAATTGCACTTTTTTTTGCATTTAAAAAGTGCAAAAACCTCGCAATAGATGGCGTCCTGAGCGAAGTTACATAAAATCCTTGTCAAACCAAGTGTAGAATTGCTCAGTTTTAGTATATAAGGAGCTAGAGTGACTGTTTAAGACAGATTCTATAGCTGGTAAGTTAAATAATGACTGAAATAAAATAGTGTGCTAAGCATTCCAAATACTTGATTCATAAATTGTTTAAATTAATTACATAAGTTATTTATTTAGAGAAAAGTGACATTTTATGGTCTACTACGTATTCTTTGCACCGAAATCAAAAAAAGAGCCTTGCTTCTATTCTTAGAATCTAGGCTCTTTTCTATTTAGATACGAATATCCATAACAAAGACCGCCCATTATGTATCAGTGTATAAGGCGGTCTTAACTGTATTCATGCTATATGTCTATTACAAAAATATCGACATTATTCTATATCTAATTAAATATTAAAATCTGGGCCTCTGCATTACTTTCTAGAGTATATGCTTAGTCCCTTGGCTATTATGCGCCAAAGTGAGCCAAAGTGAGTATATTTTTTAATAATATGGAGACCATGTTATTAAAAGGAGATGTTAATCATGTTCTGGTGGAAGAATCCAAAGCGCTCTAAATTCGGAAAGTGGCTAGATAATGAGGGTATTACACAAGTTGAATTTTCAGAAAAAAGCGAAGTGTCAAGAAGAACCCTTACAAGGCTTTGTAATGAAAAAGAGTACATACCTAGTCCACAGATTTTGAGAAAAATTATGAACGTTGTAAAGAAAGTAGACAGTAGTAAACACCCAAAAGATTTTTTTGATATTTGATATATAAGAAGTACAATTACTGTCTCTTTATCTATTATCCAGCTCAATCATATACAATAACCCTCTATTTTTTTAGAAATAGAAGGTCAGTAATTAGTGCCTGCTTGTCACTAGTCAATCCACAGAAGATTACATCTCTATTCTTAACCAAAATAAACAAAGTCTAAACTATCCATATGAAGATTTATCTTCATTTCTAGTTAACATAAAGTCTCTTTCCAGTACACATCAAAAAAAGAACCCCATGTGGCAAAATGGTTTCGCCTAGGGTTCTTTTACGAGTATACAACTTTTTATACATTCTTGATTTAACAAGACTTTTGTTTAAGACCGAGCTTAGAGAAATGTATATAAAACCTTATGCACGTGGTTAATTTTTGAATATTCAAATATTAACCACTATATTCTACCCACATAATCCACGTATAATAAGAAAGCGAGAAGAAAGAAGGGATTGTGTGTTGAAAAGTAAAATGAATCAGTTGTTTGCAGAACAAAAGAGTGTTCATATACTGTATTCTTATGACCAGCAAGAAACGTATATACAACAAGCTGTAAGTTATATTCAAGAGGGGATTTTTGCTGGAGATTGCATTCTTTTTATCGAAAATGACCGTTTTTATCCTTTTATTCATAACCATTTAAAAGCACTCTTGACTACAAATCAAATGAAAAAAATCCATCGTATAAACAACTTTGATTTCTATTATTTAAGTGGTAGTTATCACCCTCCTGCTATTCTTGCTTATTTTAATAAGAGCGTACAGCCCTACCTGGAAAATAAACTTTCTTTTCCATTAATTTGTGCATACAAAGGAAAAAGAATGCCAGAGTATCTCCAAACCATTCTAATGTAAACACACCCTTATGTTCTCATAGAAGGTGATTTAATTACCTCTGAACAATATCGGCCACTACCTAATGTAGAGTAAAAATAAAAACGCTTACGTAATTATACGAAGCGTTTTTTTATCTTTAAGGAACTGAAAGGATAAAAATTACTTTTTGTACGTTGAAAACATGGTAAAATGGACTCAATGGTTCCACTATAAAACCATTACTTATTCGTAGCGAAGAAGAGCCCTTTCAGTCCTTAACTAATTAAGGGCTTTTCTTATTTTGCGAATGTAATTGTCTTATGTTAAATGAATCTTGATGCCACTAGAAGAAGCTGAAGGCCTTGACCTGGCTTCTTTTGTTTGTTTGGAAGAACTTTTATACTTCTCCATTAATTCATGAATGCTGGCTATTTGTATAATGCGGATGTGTTCAGAATTAACAGCATAGCGAACGGGTGTAATCAAAATGATGGAAGGGAAAATGGCTAATCGGTTCTCTGGCTGCCAATGTAATGCCTGCCATTCATCCGAAAAGAAAAACTCTTCGTATAAGTTAATCTTCGCTTGCATTTTCTGTTCTGAATACTGATTTCGTTGTATTTCAATCCAAAAAGGAGATCCTTTAAAAATACAAAAGAGATCCGGTTCAATCCCTCCTTTTCGTCGGGTGGGCTTATCTTCGACAATGACCTGTTTAGGTGTGCTATACGTACACATTTGTTTATAGACATCCAAGATAGAAAGGAAATGTAATATTTTTTGAGAGTTCTTTTTAATTTTGGCATCTATAGGTAAGTAGACCGTAGGAGAATACTGCTGTGTACGTTCAATTAGCCCTAATCGATATAAACGTACCATCACGCTATTACATGCATTAATAGGCGATTTCAGCTGTTTAAAGAACAGCTCCACTAATGAGTCGCGATCTACAGCCCTAAATTGATTAATAAATCCTATGATGTCTTTATCACGCTGAGATAACCTAAAGCTCATCGCTGTTCCTCCTTCTCTAATAAACCAAAGATGGACTGTGGTACGACCTCTAGGTCAGGTTCAGGGTCTTTTATGCGTGTTTTATAAGGAGAAAGCATTTCCTTACAAGCTCCTTCATCTAAGAAATAAGCTTGAAACTCCTTGACCTCATCAATTTTAATTTTCATGCGCCCTCTGGCTGCAGCATCGATTTCTTCTGCCCCAAGTACGCCTGCCACCTTTGCATTCGTGGCATCAGCTTGCCTGCCAGAGATTCTTACTCGTAAGTTCGCCTTTAATGCTGAATTCAATAAATCGGCATCTGGACGCTGCATCGCGATAATCGTATGAACACCTAGGGCACGACCTTGACTTGCAAATTGTTGAATTATCTCCACAAGATCTGTTTCTCTCTTCACGATGGACATTTCATCAATTACCACAACGATCCGAGGCAGCTTAAAAGGAAGCCTGCTTATATGCGTCACGCCATGCTCTAACAATAAATCGCCTCTTCGATACATT
The DNA here is from genome assembly GCF_042787905.1 of Priestia sp. YIM B13551. NCBI lineage: Bacteria > Bacillati > Bacillota > Bacilli > Caryophanales > Bacillaceae > Priestia > Priestia sp. YIM B13551. The sequence goes on along the minus strand of NZ_JBHZOX010000010.1, from coordinate 34,457 downwards.
TCAGCTCGTAATAACGCAAAAGGTTTTCTCATATCCTTGGCCTCAAAGCAAAGCGCATCCACATGCTCAATCCCATGAAACAGCCCCAAATCAGCTCGTTTCAGATCCACTAACACTAAGCGCAAGTCTTCAGGAGAGGTATATGTCACCCATGTGGTAAGAATCACACGCATGAGGCTGCTTTTTCCGGCTCCAATTTCGCCAGAAATCAATAAGGTTTCTAAATCGGCAAAATCCCATGAAACGGGGTTTCCATAGTTGTCTTGACCAATGCATACTGGAAGCTCCATTTTCTCAATATGAGGATGAATGATTTTATAATTATAATTGAGCATCTTAGGTAGGCTTTTGTGATGAACGGTAATACTAAAATTCTTTAAGCTGCCATTCACTTCAATATTGCTTCCTAATACTTGTCGTAAGGCCCATCTTTTTTTATTTAGAAGTTCAGGATCAATGCCATTTAGTAAGGAAAAAGCATACCGAGTGTATGTGTGCTGATGATCGATCCTGTGGATCTTTGGAAATTGATAGGAGGTATGATCCCCACGCTTTATGACCCGATAAATCTCTGCTGTACGAAACGCCTTAATCAACTGGCCACGCAATTTGAGTTTCTCAAACATCAACATTCCTCCTTAAAACATAAAGGTCGCAAAAAAGTAAATGAGGGCGCTATAAAAGGTGACAGGCAGGATAAACCGCATCACTTTCGCAAACTGATCAACTAGATCAATGACACCCCATCGTTCTAATATTCGTTCAATAATGGCAATTCCTAAGACAATGCCTCCTATGGTCAAAATAGTGGGGTCAAGCATGGCTAGTGGACTAAACGGCACAAAGGAATAAGCCTTGAAGGGACGAGGTTTTGTTGATGGTTTAGAGGATGGTTTATGGAATAAGTTTCGAAAAATAATATAATGAGTTTTTCTCATGTTGGTACCTACTTTCATTCTTTTTATTTTTTCGCCTTTCATGTCTCAGTTATTTCAGCTCAACACATCCGGTCGCCCCCTTCGCCTCTTCGGCTCAGCTCCCTTACAGGTTTCATGAAGAGCTTTACTAAACGTATATAACTTGTATTAATGCAGTAACATTACATAAATAGATACCGATTAATGAGTGAAGTAGTGATTCCTTAGATACTATGTAGCTACTTCAGTATGCTTGCCTGTCCAGTCGAAAAATAAAAAAGAACTCTTACTGCAGTAGGTAAGGGTTAGCTGATTATGTAAGAAGGAATGGTTTTTTATATGCTAGGGGTTGTCCTAATAGCTTATTCTTCTTATGAAATGGACGAGACATTTGATGTTGTCCAAGTGAACAAAAATAAAGGGCAAGCAAAACTACATGATCTTATGACATAAAGAGAAAAAACTTATAGAGGAAAAAAATAACAGGATTAATAAGTTTTAGCCGGGGGTAAAGTCAACTAACTATTTCAAAAGGAGAGAGTGATTTATGGAAATTCTATGGATGCTAATTGTAGGTGGAATTATCGGTTGGCTTGCCGGTTTAATTACAGGACGTAACGTTCCTGGAGGCATTATTGGTAATATTATTGCTGGTTTTATTGGTTCTTGGTTAGGTGGTCTGATCCTGGGAAGTTGGGGACCAGTTATTGGTGGTTTTGCCATCATTCCAGCCATTATTGGAGCAATCATTCTGGTGTTAATTGTAAGCTTTGTTCTAAGAAAGATGGGACAAAAAAATAATCATGGTCATCATGCGAAATAAACCGAAAAAAATTAAGTTGGAGTGATTAAAAATGGGAGAAGAAAGTAAGCCTGTGTTAGATGATTTTGTTGAAGATAATCAATTTGAATTAGAATCTTACCTTACTTATTTGTTTGATCAAATTAATCATGATAGCGAAGTTCTGTCAGAAACTTAATGAGAAACCAGATATTTCATTACAAAGAAAAAGATAAAAAAAATAATAAATCAGAATATAGCATAAGCGACCTTAGTAACTTTGGTTACGCTACATAGGGTCGTTTATTGTTATGGAGAACATTTAAAAATAAAATGAAGATATTCTTCTTTATAGGCAATGCTCAAAGATTATTAATACCTTTAACTACTGCTTTAGTAAAAACCGATTGGTCCTATCCTTTGATTGAAGCCTTTTCAGAGTGCCAAACGGATGATTGCAAATATGATAAAAAAAGGCAGACCCTCTGCTGAAAAAATTCTGTCCACTATCAAAAAGAATGTACTTATCTTAATAAGCTAGCCATTTATTAAAACATTTCATAATAAAGGAGATGGAAGTGTGTTTGGATTCAGTGATATGCCTAAATTTTTGTTTTCTTTCTTACTTGTACTACCACTTGTATCTCTTGTTCACCAATTAGGTCATTCTATCATGGCAATTTTTTTCGGAGGGAGAGTGGATTTTACCATTGGAAAAGGAAAAACGATTTTTAAATGGAAGAAAGTTAAAATAAAATCAGTTTACTTTTTGGATTCTTTTTGTGTATATGAAAAACTAAAATATGACAACCGATTTACCCATGCTTGTGTCTATGCTGGTGGTGCTATTGCTAATTTAGCTGCTATTTTCCTTATAAATGGTTTAGTTATGACTGACATCCTTTCAGCAAGTCTCTTTTCTTACCAGTTTGTCTATTTTTCTGTTTATTATATTGTCTTCTCGCTACTACCCATCAAATACACAGAAACAAATTCAAGCGATGGACGTGCTATTTATGATGCATTGAGATATGGAAAAATAACATGTAACCCTGATTAATAAAGCTGAAATAATGATGTGAAGCGATAGGTTTGCGAAGCTACATGGGATTCACTTTTACGTAATGAAGTAGATGATAAAAATAAAATCACTTTAAATAATATGGTTAATCCAGCAATTAGTGTTGATGTTGATAAATAATTGATATCAAAAAACCTTCTACTCCTGTCAGGTAGAAGGTCATTTGTGTGATTGAAATGTCATTGTATACCCTGCGAGAAAGGTAACACATTTATTCATTGCCAATAAAATTATTAAACAGAGTACATAGGAAAACCCTCTATCCTATAGATAGAAGGCAAGATAAAACATACTATAAACAAAGGTAGGTGACTTAGATAACTTTACATTTATTTTTATACCCAAAAGGAAAGAACTTAAACAGATAAAAAACCCTTCTACCCATAGAGAGTAGAAGGTCACATGGATCACATACTGTTAAAAAAAAGTTAGTTGATTATAGATTTTAACCCAAAAAATAAAATTCAAACATCTTACATAAAAAATATGTGGTTGGCCTAATAGCTTATCTTTTTCATGAAATGGACGAGACATAAGGACTAAAGTAGAATGTAATGAGGAAAAGGGAGAGCTTGGTGAATCAAATCATATGAAACTAATACAAAAGAACCGACAATTGAATGCCAGTTCCTTTGTATTGTATAAATGTAGTCATTCTTCATCTTCATAAATAAATAAGCCATTTACCAAGGTCTCAAAATCAGGAGCTAATTCAAAAATAAGCATGTCTGTTCCCCATTCTAAATCCATATAAATTATAGGAGGGTTATCTTTTGTATACCGATAGTCAAATGCAACCCACCAATGTCCCTCTCCACATAGTAAAACAATATCTTTTGGTAACTCCCATTCTTCTATATAATAATCACTGGATAAAATGCCTTCTTTCCCTATTCCATAAATCTCAGGGACATTTACATGATCGTCTGCCCAATTTGTTGGAACGGAGGTAGGGTAGTCACAATATTTTAAAGAGCCCCCATTCTGTATTTTACATAATTCAATATAGGATTTTGGTAACTTCACACCCAACTTCTTTTCTGCTTCGTTGACCATTTCTTCTGTTAATTTTTTTGATTGACTGTATCCATCATCCCAAATATCTCTCATTTCCCCAGCCCTTTCAATCAGTACCAACTAAATACTCTTTTTCATCCCACATTCGCGGCATTCACGTAAGAAAACGCCACCTTTTACGGAACTTTTGAAGTAAGCTGAGTTGCAGTTGTTGCATCTGCCACTGACCTTATCCGGAAATTCAGCGTAGTCATAAACTTTAGTAAGATCGATTTCTTGCTGCTGTTTCTCTTCCATGTCGATCACTCTTTTCTAATTGCCTTTTATTAGCTTACCACAAAAAGCGAAGGTGACATTATTTTATGTAAAACGAACATCAATTAGCTCACTTAACCTCATTTTATTTTTTAATTCGAATACTTCCTCGATAAAAACAAACAAATTCCCCAGGGAATCAACAGATTGGATGAATCCCTTTTCTGTAATACATTGTCCCTTTTTGTAGTATGTAAGATAAACTTGGCCTTTATTTTTACACACCTCACTATTAAAGATAAAGCTTAATTATCCTCCAATTTTACATCATTTCAATCTCCTTCTTTAACACACTTGCTGCGCTGTAAAAAGTGGAATTATATGTTTCATTTCCTTGTTATAAAATATAGAAGGTTAGTATCGTTCTTAATCATATATCTCAAATTCTCAGTCATATTAAGACCGGAAATTTATTAAACAGATGCACAAACTATGTTATAATGGTGATGGGAATAATACGTGAATTACCTAATGTGTTCAACGTAGCAAAAAGCCACTTGTAGTATACAAGTGGCTTTTACTTATTAGAAATCTATATACTTTTATTTACATTGATTAATTAAAGATAGAAAAAAATACATATAGACGAGGTGTAAAAAATGATTAATCTATATACGACAACCAGCTGCTTTTCTTGCCGAAAAGCAAAGGCTTGGCTTGAGGAACATCAAATTGATTATATTGAGAGAAATCTATCGTATGAACCTATTACAGAAGATGAAATTAAAAATATTCTTAGTATGACAGAAAAGGGTACAGATGAAATTATTTCTACAAGGTCAAAGATTCCTCAAAAGTTAAATATAGAGATTGATGCACTGTCGTTACAGGGTCTGTATGATTTGATAAAGAGCCATCCTTTTATACTTAAACGCCCTATTATCATACAAGATCGTAAAATACTGCAAATCGGATATAAAGAAGAAGAGATAAGAGCTTTTATTCCTCGGAAACTTCGTACTTTCACGATGACAGAACAGGCAGTAGTAGGTGATCATTAGAGGGTAATGGAATAGCGATCAACGGATGCCTTAACTTCTAAAGTAGATTGTAATAAAAGGCATCGGCAGTGTAGTAAGGTATATATTTCAGATTCTAAAAATGAGTAAACACAACTACACCTACATAAAAAGGAGAAGGGTAAAAACCCTCCTCCTTTTACTATATAATCCTCTATACTTAGATACTCTTCTTCATGCCGCATTCCCGACATTCGCGTAAGAAAATACCACCTTTTACAGAACTTTTGAAGTAAGATGAATTGCAGTTGTCGCATCTGCCACTGACCTTATTATCAAGACCCAAATCGAAAAAAAACATAGAAAATAAAGGTTAATACATATTGTACATGACTAATATGTATTAACCTTTTAATCTTTGCTCAACAAACACGCCCGTTTGATGAACTTCCTTAAACATCTATGGGCCTAACATCTGAAAACAATATCTAAGCTATCGTTGTAATTATCGGTTGATCCCTTGTAATAATTATTGTGTGCTCATATTGTGCACAAAGACTATTATCGGGCACACATAAAGTCCACCCATCCGAACTTTCAACTGTATACTCTGCTCCAGTTGATAAAAAAGGCTCAACAGTAATAACCATACCTTCTTTCAATACCCGTTTATCATGCTTGTCATAGATAGGTAAAATATCTTCAGGTGCCTCATGTAAAGACCTTCCAATGCCGTGACTGCAAAGATCCGTAATTACCTTGTAACCACCTTTTCGGGCTTCATTTTGAATAATTCTTCCGATTTCATTCAATCTCACCCCATGTTTAAGTGAAGAAATAACTTTCATCATGGTATTGTGTGTGTATTGACAGAGACGTGTTACAGAAGGGTTATATAAAGGGATCTGAAAGGAATGACCTGCATCGGCAAAGTAGCCATTTAACTCAGCAGAGACATCAATATTTATTAGGTCACCTTCTTGAATCTTCCGATTCCCCGGTACTCCGTGAGCAACTTCATGGTTAATGCTAATGCATGTGTTACCGGGGAAATTGTAGGTTATCTTTGGTGCAGAGACCGCACCATATCTTCTTAAAAAACGTCCCCCGATTTCATCCAATTCTTTGGTCGTCATTCCGGCGCGTGTCTGATTTTTCATTTCACTTATTGTTAAAGCAACGATTTTGCCGATTTCCTTAAGCCCATTAATATCATCCTTACCTTCAACTGTCATATATGAACCCTCCAATTTTTTGATGTTTTCATTTTACTCAAAGTAATGTTTCCGATTCTCCATAAACTGGTCCGATTGCTTAATATCACTTATTACAAAGTTACAAAACTCATACCACTCACCCCCTTAATCATGTTAACGCTCGATCTGAAGACCTCATCACGCCTCCATTTGCAACAAACTTAAGTTCCTTTATAATATATACATATTAAACTATATGTGTAGTATCTAAATAACGAGTCTACTATTTATAAGAAAAGAGGGTATATGCTCGTATATTGAACATAATACCCTCTTATTAGTTTAGTCTATTTAATGTTTATCTGGATATTCGGCATAATCATATACTTTAGTGAGATCTATTTCTTGCTCCTTTATTTCTTCCAGGTTAATCAATCTTTTCTGTTTACTCTTATTAAAAAAGCTTTCTTGAATTTCATTAATTATCATTAAGGCGATAGCACAGCTGGATAACGCCAGAAGAAAATGTTTTCGTATTAACCAGTTTAAGGTTTAACCTTTGTTTTATGTCAATAAATAAAGGTTTTCCACTTCCCAAAACAACAGGATGAACCGATAATCTAAATTCATCTACAAGCCCTAAATTTATAAAATTTGTAATAAGACTTGCCCCACCATATAACCAGATATCTTTTCCAGGCTTTTTCTTTAATTTATTTACTTCTTCCAAAATATTATCATTTATATATATTGCTTTATGATCAGTCCTTTTTTGTGTCCTAGAAAAAACATACTTTTCTTTGCTGTGAACTAATTCCCACATTTCTTTTTCGGTATCAGAATCTCCAGTTTCCGGAGTGTATCCCCCCCATAAATCGTAGCTTTTTCTTCCATATAAAATAGTATCAATTTGATTCAAGAAATGAGTAAACCCCATATCAGAGTCCATGACACACCAATCAATTTCTCCGTTTGGCCCTTCAATAAATCCATCTAAAGTAACTGCTAAATCTAAAATTATTCTTCTAGGTCTTATGTTATTGGACATAAAATCTCCACCCTTACATGTTCTATATTTGAATATTGTATTGTCTTTTAAATGTGAAAATCTCATCTACAGCCTGCTGATATCCCCCTGATTTTTGAAAAGATTCTCTTATATCTGTTAGAGCTTTATGAAAGGAGGGATGTCCTAACACATAATCCACGGTTTTACATAGGTGACTTACAGTCAACCCTTGCATTTGTAACTTAATGCCGGCTCCAAGACTCTCAACTTGTTGAGCAATTACCGGCTGATCTGCGCTTTGTGGGATTACAATGAGTGGAATCCCATAATAGAGACCTTCATTGGTGCTATTCATTCCGCCATGTGTGATAAATAATTTCGTGTACTTTAGCACTTCAGTTTGTGGAACGTAATTTTTTACAATAAAGTTTTTAGGAATCTTCCCTAAATCAGATAGTTGAGTTTTTCCACCAATAGACATAACAACGGTATAGTCAGTGTTCTCAAAAGCCTTAAAGCAACATTTATAGAAATCAATTTCCTGATTAAAAACAGTACCTAATGAAATGTAAATGACACTTTTTCCTTTTAATACAGAAAAGTCGAAGCTTCCTTGTGTTTCCATTGCAGGAATGGATGGTCCTACAAATTTGTACGTTTGATCAAATGTTTCTCGAAAAGGTTGAAACTCCCTAGTTGTATATACAATGGTAAGTGGGGCAGGATTACAAAAAACTTCATAAGGAGAAGTGATTGCAACCCCATATTTTTCTTTAATCTTTCTTGTTAGGCTTTGAAACTCACTATTTATCCTGTTAGCATGTTCTGGTGGAATATTTTGCGAAAGATGTTCTAACATTCTTTTAAATGATAGTTCATTTTGAGCAAAAGATGTACAAGAATTAATTGCAGGGAGCTTTAGAATTTGGGAAAGTAAATGTCCACAACCAAACATCGAATTCAAAGTAGAAAACGATTACATTTTTGTTTTAAACACAAAAAAATCGTAGCTTAGAAAGGATGGCGGACTTGTTGGAGTTTGGTTTCAAGAACCAATATGCACGCGTATATTATTTTTCCTTTATCAATTCCCCTATCCCTATTTACATAATGAAAAGAAAAGCTACTGATAAAGGATCAGTAGCTTTTCTTTTCATTATGTATCTTATCAGATTCAGCTCCATCTGTATATAAATCCCATTATTATACATAATAATAAACAAATATACTTTCTTAAAAGGGGCTTTCGATAGTGAATAGAGAACAAGTCATTGATATTTATCAAGATGTTCTAGAAAAGAAAAGAAAACGTTTTCCTAACTATTTCTTTGTAGGTAATGAAGGAAAAAAATATATGCGCTATATGACATGCTATCTACTTGAGCAACGATTATCGATTCCTATTCACGAGATTCCTCTACAGGTAACGGCAGGCACTTTATGGTCTAACCGTCTTAAACCACCTGCTATGCTTTATGAATGGAATTATTACGAAGTCATTGATAACGCTTATCCAGGAAGATTTAAAGCTTGGCAGTTTCAACAAGTTCCTGATAAATATTGGGATGGAGACGAAGGAAAAAAACGAGCTATTGAAGCAGTAAAGTACGTAATAGAGGAAAAACTAAAAATCCCTCTTAAAGAGATTCCTATTCAGGTTAATATTCACTTTTTTAGTCAACATAGTCTGAGAGGTGTCTTTTCCCTGTTCGGCCAATCCCCTTTTCAAGTAGTAGAGGCTGTTTATCCTGGAGTCTTTAAACCTTGGCAATTTGCTCATGTTCCCATGAATTGTTGGAAAAATGAAGAATACGTTCGGGAGGCAATGGTCGATTTTTTATTCAGACAGCTTCATTTCTCTTCTTATGAGGAAGCTTTTCTCAAATTAAAAGGAAGTCATTTCACCGATTTTCAGTTAACTGGTCTCTTTCAAATGGCGTTTGATTCCAGAATGAACAATGTGAAGGAGTGGATAAAAAACCAATTAATGAATATAGACAATGAATTATCTTATGTGAATCTTGATTAATAAAAGAACCAATTGAAACGAATAGCCTGAACTACATCTCTATTATTTCCATTTCCTTTTTTCAAAAAGCGATTTATAAGTATGCAGTTACTTGCTTTGATTCCTCTTCTTTATAAAAAGATACGCAGATTCAGTAAAAAAAAGAAAAAGAAGAAAAAAGAGCACAAATAATTCGGTAACTTCCATTACTCGAAAAGGACTCACGGCGTTGTACAACGCCTGAGAAACATCAAATCCTTGAAGAATATCAATGCCTAAAGAAAATCCCATTAAGCATCCCATCATTAAAAGGCTAATACCTATGATTTTCATATCAATCACGCTCCATTTAATAGGTTTTTCTTTTTCTTCTATGATGATACATAAATATTTATTGTTAATTTTTACATAAAAAATTTCTATATGGTTAAATTAATAAAAATTTAAAGAAGGGTGCTTAAATCTATGCCTTCGTTTTTTAAAGATCGCAAACCAAAAAAGAAACGATCACAGGGTGAAGAGAATCAAACTCCTGATCATCAAATAGAACGGATACAAGTTTCATTATCAGACAACCTTAACATGATTAAGCGAAAGACTGGAAATAGTTCAGATGTTGTTATTCGTGAGATAAAAATGGGAGGGGCTTCTGACATTAAAACGGCGATTGTCTATATAGAGGGAATTGTAGACAATCAGTCAATTCAAGAGTATCTACTGCAATCCATGATGAAGGATGATCATAAAGAAGAAATAAATCAGCACAATGCGATAGACCTCCTTTCTAAAGATATAATGACAATTGGAAACATATCCTCCATCACTAACTTGGATGATTTATTTGCATCTTTAATGGCAGGAGATACTCTTATCCTAGTGGATGGAGTAAAACAAGCACTGAGTGCTAGCACCAAAGGTGGAGAAAAACGTTCCATTGTGGAATCCACTACCCAAATGGTAGTGAGAGGGCCAAAAGGAGCATTTACCGAGTCTCTTTGGACCAATACAGCTATGGTACGCCGTATCATTAAGACCCCCGATTTATGGATGGAGTCGTTAAAAATTGGACGTGTAACAAAGACAGATGTGACGCTTATGTACATACATGGCATTGCCAATGACAAAGTCGTTAAAGAAGTTCGTCAGCGATTACATCGAATTGATATCGATAGCATTTTGGAATCAGGTTATATTGAACAACTAATAGAGGATCAAACATTCACCCCTTTTCCAACTATGTACAACACGGAAAGACCTGATGTTGTAGCTGGAAACCTGTTAGAGGGACGAATTGCTATATTTGTGGATGGAACCCCTTTTGTACTGATTGCGCCAGCTATATTTATGCAATTTTTCCAATCGGCTGAAGATTATTATGCCCGGTTCGACATTGCCACCTCGATTCGTCTTTTGCGTATTTTTATGTTTATGATTTCTTTAATTGCACCTGCTACTTATGTCGCCGTTACAACTTTCCACCAGGAAATGGTGCCAACAACGCTCATTGTAGCTATTGCGGCACAGAGGGAAGCCGTTCCTTTTCCCGCATTTGTGGAAGCCGTCCTTATGGAGATAACCTTTGAAATCTTACGAGAAGCAGGGATACGCTTACCTAAAGCTATTGGTTCAGCAGTATCCATTGTCGGGGCCCTTGTAATTGGTCAAGCAGCCGTTCAAGCAAGTATTGTGTCACCAGCAATGGTTATCATTGTATCAATCACAGCCATTGCTAGTTTTGCCACGCCTTCTTTTGATATGGCAATTTCAGCTCGTTTAATTCGTTTTTTGTTTATGATTGGCGCAGCAACATTTGGTTTCTACGGAATTATTCTGTGCCTTTTGATGATGGTTGTCCATCTATGTAGCTTGCGTTCATTTGGAGTACCCTATATGGCCCCATTTGCTCCCTTCATCCCTGTAAACAATGGAGATACCGTTATAAGATTACCGTGGTGGACACTGAGACAAAGACCGCGATTAATTACTGCTAACACGGTTCGAGAAGGATCAAATCAAAACCCGCACCCCCCTGCATCTCGTGGTATGGTGAATCGCGATTTTGAAGAAGGTGACAACAATGAAGCGTAAAGGAGTTTTTCTTTTATTGATGATGACAATGACGTTCTTGCTCACAAGTTGTTGGAGTAAAAAGGAGTTAACTGACCTTGCCATCGTGGCAGCTCTGGGCGTCGATAAAACAAAAGATGGAAGATATCACATAACGCTCCAAATTATTAATCCAGGGAATGTGGCAGGAGGTATGCAAGGAGGTGGTGGTGGTACCCAGAGCCCTCCTATTACCATTTATTCAGCTTCAGGAGACAATGTAGTTGAAGCAAGTAGACGGGCTTCGGGCAGAATTTCTCGACGATTGTATTATGCTCATACAAACTTGGTCGTGGTTGGTGAAAAACTGGCCAAAGAAGAAGGAATTAATACATTAGTGGATGCGTTTGATCGAGATCCAGAATTTCGAAATACTTCCACCCTCGTGATTGCCAACCATTCGTCCGCAGCTGATCTTGTGAAAACGTTAACGCCAGTTGATAAGATTCCAGCGAATAAAGTACTAAAAACCTTAGAATTTACGGAAAGAAAATGGGGAGAGAATGTAAAAACATCGCTTCAAGAGGTGATGAAGAGCCTTGAATCTCCCGGAAGAGGAACTGTCGTATCAGGCTTTCGTCTAGATGGGAATCCCCAGCAAGCACAAAAGCTGGATAACCTTCAAGAAAGTGCACCTGGAGCGACGCTTCGAGCTTCGGGAATTGCTGTCTTAAAACAGGGAAAACTAGTAGATTGGCTGTATGGAAAACCAGCAAGAGGAACGGTATGGATTCTCGACAAAATCCAAGGAACGGATATTAATATTGATTGGAAAGGAAGAAAAGAAGCAATTGCTTATCAAACTGTACGACAAAAAACAAGTGTGTCTGCTCAAGTGAAGAATGGGCAACCTCATATTTCTGTTCATACACGTGTTGAAGGAGATATCGGTGACATGGAGGTACCTGTTGATATCACCAATCCAAAGGTCATTACAGAAATCGAACAATCCGTGAGGAAAGAAATTAAAAAAGAGCTAAAGACAGCTATTGAACGTGCGCAAAAAAACAAAACGGATATCTTTGGGTTTGGCGAAGTGGTTCACCGTACTAGACCAAATCAATTTAAGAAATTAAAAATGGAATGGAATGATGTGTACTTTCCGAAGTTAGATGTAGATATTACAGTGGAAGCCTATGTACGTCGCGCTGGCTTACGAAACAAGTCATTTCTTTCAGGAATAAAAGAGAATCAAAAGTAAGAAAAAGGAGGTGCCAGTTAAATGGAGAAAGCAAAAATTAGTGCCAGTCAGCTCTTTATTTTAATGGTCCTGTTTGAGCTGGGGAGTGCTTTACTGGTACCTCTTGCCATCAGAGCCAAACAGGATGCATGGCTTGCGATTCTGCTGGGCATGCTAGGCAGTTTTGTTTTATTTTTAGTCTATCATAAGCTGTATACGTATTACCCCAACCTCTTACCCACAGAATATATGCAAAAAATCTTAGGTAAAGTGATGGGTACCGTACTGGCTTTTGTTTACATTCTTTATTTTATGTATGATGCCTCAAGGGTTCTACGTGATTTTGGTGAAATGCTGTTAACTTTTGCCTATCCGGACACGCCTTTATTCATCGCGAATGCATTATTAATGCTTGTCATTATTTACACAATTAGAAAAGGAATTGAGGTTATAGCTCGATCAGGAGAACTGCTGTTTATTTTTATGTATGTTCTTGCGGTTGCTGGCTTTATCTTAATTGTTTCTTCTGGTTTAATTGATTTCAAGAATTTACAACCTGTTTTGGAAGAAGGAATATTACCAACGGTAAAGGTTGCAGTGTCTGAAACTTTATATTTTCCGTTTACCGAAGCTATCGTATTTACGATGATTTTACCTTATTTAAATAACCCTAAGAAGGCAAAGGTGACCATGCTATGTGCAACGGGATTAAGTGGAATCAATTTGGTTATTACGATGCTCATCAATATTAGTGTGCTTGGCGTTAACCTGACTGCACGTTCGCAATTTCCTCTTCTTAGTACAGTAGCAAGCATCCAAGTAGCTGATTTTCTAGAACGACTGGATGTATTTTTTATGCTTGCTATGGTGATTGGGATTTTTTTTAAAATTACCGTATTATTTTATGCGGCCACCATAGGGACAGCTAACTTATTTAAAGTTAAATCACCTTCAAGGCTATCGTATCCTTTAGGTATCGTTATTCTATTTTTATCTATCACAATCGCGAGTAATTTCCAAGAACACCTTCATGAAGGATTACATGTAGCCAAAGTTGTTCTACATATTCCTCTGTTCACAATAATTCCTCCTATCCTTCTTTTTGTAGCTTTCATAAAAAACAAGAAGAAGCATCAGGGTAAACACATTTGATGAACTAATTTTCATATAGAACATTTTCGTTATCATTATATTCCTTAGTAAGGTACTTACCAGTAGAAAGAATCTTTTTAGTCTAGAGTTAACCTTAAAGCAATCTACTATCTACTACATAATGTTCAAAAATAGCAAGTGATGAAAACGTTAAAAAACGATTCAAGAAGACAAAAGGTTGCTTTAAATAAAAACAAAAAGGAGGTTCCAATTGCATGGAGAAAGCTAAAATTAGTTCTAGTCAGCTCCTTATCTTAATGGTCTTATTCGAACTGGGTAGTGCTTTATTGGTACCTCTTGCAATCGATGCAAACCAGGACGCTTGGCTTGCAATTCTTCTTGGAATGGTATTCAGTTTCGTTCTATTGTTAATCTACCACAAGCTTTATACCTATTATCCTGACCTTTTGCCTACAGAATATATCCAAAAGATCTTAGGTAAAGTATTAGGTACCGTACTGGCTTTTGTTTACATTCTTTATTTTATGTATAATGCCTCAAGGGTTCTACGCGATTTTGGTGAGATGCTGTTAACCTTTGCCTATCCGGACACACCTTTATTCATCGCGAATGCATTATTAATGCTTGTCATTATTTATACCATTAGAAAAGGAATTGAGGTCATAGCTCGATCAGGAGAATTGCTTTTTATTTTTATGTATGTTCTTGCGGTTGCTGGTTTTATCTTAATTGTATCTTCTGGATTAATCGAGATAAAAAATTTACAACCTATTTTGGAAGAAGGTTTATTCCCTGTCCTAAAAGTGGTATTTACTCAAACGTTGTATTTTCCATTTACAGAAGTCATTGTATTTACGATGATTTTACCCTATTTAGACAACCCCAAGAAAGCAAAGGTAACTATGTTATGCGCAACAGGATTAAGTGGAATCAATTTAATTATTACCATGCTCTGTGTACTCGGGGTTGATTTAACTGCACGTTCCCAATACCCACTTCTTAGTACAATTGAGAGCATCCAAGTAGCTAATTTTTTAGAACGTCTTGATGTATTTTTTATGCTCGCATTAATCATCACGATTTTCTTTAAAATTTGTGTGTTATTTTATGCAGCTGTCGTAGGAACTGCTAGTTTATTCAAGGTTAAATCACCTTCACGGTTATCGTATCCTTTAGGGCTAATCATTCTCTTTTTATCTATTACCATTGCGAGTAACCTTCAAGAACATAACTATGAAGGACTGAAGATGGCAATGTTCACTATACACATTCCTCTTCTTGGGATTATTCCTCCTTTGCTTCTTCTTGTAGCTTTCTTTAAAAACAGGAAGAAGCATGAGGAAAACACATTTAACTAGCTAATTTTCATATGTAATATTGTCATTCTTGTTAAGCTCCCCAGTAAAGTTCTTACCCGTAGAAAGAATACTTTTAGCCTAGAATTAACCTTAAAGTAAATCTGCTATCTATTACATAACGTTTAAAAGATTGTACGTAATGAAAGGTCGAGAAAGCAAAAGATTAATTTAAATAAAATTAGAAAGGAGGTTCCAATTGAATGGAGAAGGCAAAAATTAGTGCCAGTCAATTATTTATTCTAATGGTTCTGTTTGAACTAGGTAGTTCTTTATTGGTACCTATTGCAATGGATGTAAAACAAGACGCCTGGCTTGCGATTCTGCTTGGGATGGTAGGAAGTTTTGTTCTATTTCTAGTCTATAATAAGCTGCATTCTTATTATCCGGATCTGCTGCCTACCGAGTACATGCAAAAAATCATGGGTAAAGGGATTGGAACGGTACTTGCCTTTGTCTACATCCTTTATTTTATGTATGATGCAGCGAGGGTTCTCCGTGATTTTGGCGAGATGTTGTTAACCTCCGCCTACCCTGAGACTCCTTTATTCATTGCACATACTTTATTAATGCTTGTTATTATTTATACGATTCGAAAAGGAATCGAGGTTGTAGCTCGCTCAGGAGAAATCCTTTTTATATTCATGTATATTTTTGCCATCGCGGGGTTTGTTCTCATCGTATGTTCAGGTTTAATCGAGTTTACAAACTTACAGCCAGTACTTGAAGAGGGTGTTTTACCCGTCCTGAAAGTTGCATTTACTCAAACTATCTATTTCCCGTTTGCAGAAGCGATTGTATTTACGATGATATTACCGTATTTAAAAGACCAAAAAAAGGCAAAATTGACCATGTTATGTGCAACAGGATTAAGTGGAATCAACTTAACTATTACAATGCTTATTAACATTAGTGTACTTGGGGTTGATTTGACTGCACGTTCACAGTTCCCTCTTCTTAGTACCGTACAAAGCATCCAGGTAGCTGACTTTTTGGAACGTCTTGATGTATTTTTTATGCTTTCTTTAGTTATCGGTGGTTTCATTAAGATTAGCGTGTTGTTATATGCAGCTGTCATAGGTACGGCTAACTTATTTAAGATTAAATCACCTTCACGCCTTTCATACCCTTTGGGCTTCGTTATTCTATTTATGGCTAGCACGATTGCCAGCAATTTTCAAGAACATCTCCATGAAGGACTAAAGGTAGAAATGTTTATTCTGCATATGCCTATCCTCGGGATTATTCCTCCTCTGCTTCTTCTTGTTGCTTTCTTGAAAAATAGAAAGAAACAGAGGGAATAAAAGGTTTATTTGCATTATTTCCTCCGAAGATGAGGTGGTTCTTACAATCTGTTAAACCCCTATAAGACAAGGCTTATCAGGGTGAATTTAAACTATTTGAGGTGGTTTTCATGTATACCTGGTTTTATGATCATTTTGTTAATACAATTCTATTTCCTCTTACTTGTATAGTAATGGTAGCCATCATGTTAAGTGCATATACATACTTAAAATTGAGGAAAGCAAATAATCAATAGTCTCTAGGAATTGTTGATTTTTAATATCGATCTTTCTTCCCCTTTTAAAAAAGCTGATTATGTTTAGTTTATTTTTCGTCATATCATTAAGTAAAACTAAACGTATTTTATTAAAAGTAGTGTTATTGATTTTACTCCATGTAGACAAATGAAACTTTTTTCTACAAAGTATTACGCTTCTAAATCACAGAATATCAATGATTATTTAACAGTTATTTCTTTTATTTCGACGCGAATTTTTCTAAAAAGATATACTTTTACGGATAAGATATTTAAATCTATTACAAGATGTTAAAGTAATTATTATCGTTAATAAAAAAAGAAAGCTACCCCATCGTTGCAGGACGGATAGCTTTTAAGGGAATTCATAAACTTAATTTATAAAAAATCTGAATAATTGTACAACAAATTTATAAATAGGCAATATAGTACAACCTTGAGCATATGTATAAAAGGTGCGCTTTTTATACATTCTCGTTTCTTTCAACTATTCAAAAAATGTAGTCATATCAACGATGTATAAAAAGTTGCATATTCCGGAAAAAGAATCCTTGGTGGAACCTTACTGCCCCAAGGGTTCTTTTGCTTTCTTGAAGAGTGTTTATGTTAACTAAATCTGAATGCGATATACATACAACTTTAATATCAAAAGGATATGCCCCCTTCAGAACAATTCTAAAGGGGGCGTACCTGAAATATAAATATAATTGAAAGGAGTGAGATAATAATGCAAGCAAGTACCTTTTTAGGACTATTTTGGGGATGGACGACCGTTATCGTATCAGGAATACTTTTTATACGTCCATCGGTACTACGTGAGCTGAAAAAATTAGTGGTTGAAGACCGAGGATTTGGGATTATATATGGCTTCCTATCTATTTTCTTAGGGTTAGGAACTGTTATCCTGCATAATGTATGGGCACTCAATTGGCAGGGATTCATTACACTTATTGGATGGCTCGCACTACTAAAGGGAATTTACGTGATTGCATATCCTGAACCATCCAAGAAAACCGGTTTTGAAGTACGGATACTATCTACGCGTATAGCACTTGCTATCCTTGGTGTTTTGGCTTTATGGATGCTTATAGTAATCTATATTAAATAATCTGTAATTCGAAATAGTGACAAACATGTCTCTAGCAACAAATAGATGGGGTTATCCATTCATTTCTCTTCCACTGGAGGACGTGAGATCGTAATACCTTCTAAACAATGAATTTAGCTCACACTAAACAACTTCTGATAAAGTACATTATGTAAACTAAATCTGTATACGGCCTACAGCTGTAAAACAGAAAAAACACTGGGTGGTCTACTCAGTGTTTTTTCTGTTTTTGGATGTTATGCAATTGGTCTCTATAGGCTGATGCCCCAGGGCGTACAAAGCATCATGAGTAGTTTGTTACGAATGTGAAAACTTATTCGTTGTTGGCTAATTTACAATTTAATTTTATAAATAGACATACTAATTATATCCAATTTATTTAGTAATCAAAGGTGGAAGTCTAATCATGATGTATGTCTTTCTGTGCTTTTTAGTTTTTAATTTAGGCTCTTTTCGTAAAGTTTGTGGCTTTTACAAAGTAAAATCCTAAAAAGGAAAAATATTTGTATTTGTAGAATAATTATCATAGAGCTTATTCAACTAAATGGCAGTTTAGTTAAATAAGTAGAAGTTGAATTCTGGATTAGCATATGCAAAAGGTGTAACAAAAAAAAGAATTGTACATGAGACAGTTCTTTTAAAGAGGGATTATTTCACTTTTTTGAGAGGTGAAATGACTTTGTTATAAAAATATCTTTCCCATTTAGCTAATAAACTGTTCCCATTTTCACCTCGCTGTATTTCAATTTCGTGTTTTTTATGAAATTCACTTACTCGCTTATTATGTTCTTTATGCCAGTGATGGAGAGCTTTTTGGTTCATTTTTATTCCTCCTTCAAAATATCATCATAATTATAGCTTTATAATTGTTAATTATAAAGCTATTTTAGCCCACAAATTTTGACATAAAAGATGAAAATTGATGTCAAAACCTTCTTTAATTACAAGGTACTTGGTTACAATTACTTATTATCAATTAAGGAGATTAATTTCTGGAAATTAAATGGAAGTTCAATATTTAAAAAGAGCATCTTATTAAATAATTAGATGCTCTTTTTGGTGCCTAGAACGTTGATTATGTAAACCAGTTCAGTAAAAGATAAATAAAGCTAACTGTATTAGGTTAGCTTTATAATTTCATGACGTTTCTCTATGTGCTTTTCGTTAACTTCGCGATTTTTGAGTACGCTGCCATTTGTAATATCTAGCCCGTGAAACCTTGGCGATGCATACGAGCCAAGTAATTATTGGTATGAAATTATGTTGTATATATGAGCATACTAACAAGGTGAAAGGGAGGTTTAAAACAATGACAAAGCATACTAAAAAAGGTGGAAGTAATACGAAGCAAAATAAAAAAAGCCAGCCAAAACACAAAACGAGCAACAGCCAAAATGGACAAAATGGTTATCATTAAGCATATATGTTAAACAAAAAAAGCCTAACATATCAAGGACTCTTTTGCTTGCTTGGTTCCGAGGGCAGGTATTATGTTAACTGAATTTGTATATCGTATAAAGTCTGAAAAGAGAAAAAACCTACTGTCATGGGGTCAGTCCTGAGATCAGTAGGTTTTTCTGCTCTATTGCTAAAGGATTATCGTAGATGCCTCACGGCTTCTTGGGTAGTTTGCTCAATTAATTAAAAATCCGTGTAAAAAAGAAGAAAACTACCTATAGGGTAGTTTTCTTGGAGTTAATAAACAAGGGTATAGTGGTTGATGCAGCCCATGCACCTTAATTAGTTTTTTTAAAATATTAAAAAGTATTCGTTAATAAAACTGTTTTTTTCATATCTAGAAGAATAATAAAACAAGATATGGAGACGTTAAAGTTGTGCACAAAAAGAAAGGTGGCACATTATCATGAATATGTTAAGGAGGGTAACAATGGGTATTTTAAGTGGAAACCCTACAGATGAACCAATGCATTATGGTGAGGTATTTGGAACATGGTCATATCTTTCTACCTCAAAAGGGTTAGTAGCTGGTTATCAAACATTTCTAAATCATGTAGGAGACAAGGATCTACATAAACTAGTCCAAGAAACAATTGAACAATGTCAGCAAGAGATGAAGGGAATAGAGACTCTATTAAAAGAGAATGGTGTGGCTCTACCGCCAACTCCTCCTGAACGTCCAGAAGCATGCTTAGATGATATTCCAGTAGGTGCACGTGTTCAAGATCCAGAAGTCGCTGCGGCTATTTCACTAGATATTGCAGCTGGTTTAGTCGCTTGTAGCCAATTGATTGGCCAATCTATTCGTGAAGATATTGCAGCCATGTTTGCACAAATCCATATGCAAAAAGTAGCTCTTGGTGGAAAATTCTTAAGATTTAATAAAGAAAAAGGTTGGTTAATCCCACCGCCTCTTCATAAGTCTAAACAAACTGATTGTTAATGATTAGCTTTCTATAGAATAGAACAAGGTGTCTCTTAGCAAATAGGGATACCTTTGTTATTTCCTATAATTCACATTATGGTAACTCACTATGAAGGTAATTTATAATGAGTTTTTTATAAATATTTAAAAATACAACAATTAAGGAAAATTGATAAAGATAGTTCGTATGAAGTACGAGAGGTTATTAAATTGAACTAAATGTTTATGAGTACAGCGTTTAGCTTAGTAGGTTCTACTTTCTTAATGTTATCATTAAAAGTAACGATGCCAACCATATTATTGGCGGTTTCACTTGGAACAAGTTTAATTTCAAATATAGCAGGTACTGCAGTTTTTAAAACATCAAAAGAAAACCTTTAATCAAAGTTTTTTTATTTCTACCGATAAAACTTGTTAGGGTAACTGTTTAAATATAGTTCAAACAGCAAAAGAACTACTGTATATTTCAGTAGTCCTATCAGTTCTATAAAGGCAAGCTAAATATAATTTGATAAATTCTATTTAGGAGGCCCAATTAGTTCTGTTATCGCATTATAACTCATATTATCATTCAATAATCGTTGAAAATTATTATCATAAAGGATATCTTCAGTAATTCTTTGTAATAATGTAGCAGTCGCTCTAAAAGGGGCAGATCCAGTACTTATTCTTTCAATACCAACTTGTGACAATGTATTAATAGAAGGCAAGTTTGGCCCAGACAAAAGATTAATGGGACAAGATAGTTCTTGTCGAACTTTTTTAATGGATTCTATGTCATATAGTCCAGGAATAAAAATACAATCAGCTCCAGCCTTTTGATATGCTTTTCCCCTACTAATGGCTTCTTGAAGTCTTAGATCCAGGTCCCCTATATTTAACCAATATAAATCAGTGCGCGCATTAATAAATAATGGGACTTTTAGCGATTTGGATAGTAATCTAATTTCAGATATTCTTTCTACTTGCAATGAAACATCCAAAATAGGACTATCTAAATCTCCTGTCCCATCTTCTAGGTTTATACCAATTCCTCCTGCTAAAATAATTTGTCTTGCATTATCTACCACTTCATTAGTAGACCTTCCATAGCCAGACTCTAAGTCTACACTGACAGGAATATTGACCGAATTAATAATTCTTTTAACAGCTCCTAACATTTGTTCAAAAGGAATTTTTTCACCATCAGTATAGCCTAAAGACATTGCTATGCCAGCACTGGTTGTTGCAACAGCTGGAAACCCATTTTTCTCAAAAATTTTAGCACTGATAACATCCCAAGCATTAGGTAAAACAAAAGCATAGGATTCTTTGTGCAGTTGCTGAAAATTTTGAAATTTAAGTAACTGATTTTCATGATTCAACATTTCTCTCTCCCTCTTTAAATAAACAACTTATTGACTTTGATGGGCTTTCTCCAAAGCAAAGAAGAATAAAGTTGCAGAAAATTAATCCCATATTAAAGGACAGGGGACTTTAGCAGTTCTTAAATAATCTAAAAGTTGTCCTGTATGTACTGATTCATGATAAGCAACTCTTAACAACATGTCCCCTAACTCTCGAATATATCCCATCTCCGAACGGTCTATTTTTATCTCTGTTAGCTGATTTTCATTAATGAGTCCTAAAAACTCTATAAATTTTTCCCTATATGGTTGAGCAAACTTTAATGCTTCTTCAACAGAACTAAATGTTATTGGCTTATAAGGATTATGCTCCTCTGTTAGAGAAAGGTTAAGGGGTTTTTCTAACATTTGATGATAAAGGTATTCTCCTTCAAGAACATGGTGTATCATCTCCCTACATGACATTGCTTCTGGATCAGGGCGCCAGTCTAACTTATCTTGAGGTATTGACATCCATACTTCTATACTTCGACGTCTTACTTCTTCAAAGTTTAGTAAAATAAAACTCATCGCATTCATTTTTGCTCACTCCTTTAATTTTACTATAAATATAACATATCCAAAGTATTACAATGAAAAATATGGATAGTTTTATAAATATTATCTGTTTATTTAAATTAATCATTAATTTTTTAAGAAAGCCTGTTAATATAGATTTATTAAAAATCAGGAGGAACTTATGAGACAAAAAATAATTAGAATTAATAAACCAAACATATATAATTTTGATCTAATTTTAAGATACATAAAAAACTCGCCCTCCTTTGTAATCGAGAAGGTTATTGAAAACACATATTGTAGAGCTTTTGTAATAGGGGGAAGAATGTACCTAGTATTAGTTAGGGACGAAGGAATCGATAGTAAGTACTTGGAAGTTAAAGTTATTGGTGAAGAAGTTAAAAATAGTCATGTTCAACTAGTAAAGGAGAAAATTATCACAATATTTTGTCTGGAACAAGATATAGACAAATCTCAAAAGTTTATAGCTAATGAATCTAAGATAGGAAAATTAATAAAAATGTACGAAGGGTTTAGACCTGTTTTATTAGGAAGTGTCTACGAATCCACTATATGGGCAATCATCGGTCAACAAATTAGTGCAAAAGTTGCTCACGGGATTAAAAAGAGTTTATTAGAAAAAACAGGTGCTAAAATAATAATTAATAATTGTGAATATTATACAGATTTATGCCCCCATAAGGTGATGGAGTTAAATATAAACCAACTTCGTGACCTAAAGCTAAGTCAAAGAAAAGCTGAATATATTCATGAAATAACTAAAGCCATTATAAATGGGGAGTTAGACTTAAGTTGCTTATATTTATTGGACCGTGACGAGGGTTGTAGCTATTTAATGCAACATAGAGGAATAGGAAAATGGACGGCAGAGTCAATACTAATGAGAGGTATAGGGCGTCAAGACATTCTACCTGCAGGAGATTTAATTATACGTAAAGTGGTAGGGGAGATGTATGAGTATGATGAGTTATTAACGGAATCACAAGTTAGAAGAATATCTACTCAATGGAAAACTTCGGAAACCTGGATTACTCATCTATGCTGGTTTTATATGCAAGAAAAAATATTATAAAAGGAATATTTACAGGTTTAAAATAAACGAAAAAAAGGATGATTGACCTGTTTTTGTTTGAATTTTGTAAAAATTAGGTTTATTTGTTGAAAATACCTTTTTAATGAAATATTATGAATATATCTTTTAAGAAATGGAGGTGTTAGTTATGAAAGTAAAAGTTAAAAAAACAACTAATAAAGCTGCTGTATTAAACGGTATTCCAGGCTAAAACGTTTTAATTATGTGAACTACTTACTTATTGTTTAAACTTCAAGTCTGTAAATATAGGGAACTATCATATGATAGTTCCCTATTTCAATAATTAAGAGAAATGGAGTGAGGTGTAGGAAATGAAACCTAAGTTCAAAGAGACAATCCCTGTATTTTTTATTAATGATGAAATTCATATTGGTGAAGAAGATGGAGTAGCAGGAGTTATTGAAGATCCTAGTGGAAGTATTAAGTATTTAATTTCTCTTATCAACGGAAAAAATTCTGTAGAAGAAATAATACATTTAGTTCAAGAAAAGTATCCAAACATAAAAGAAAATGAGGTATTAGAAGGGATAAACGCATTAGATACAGAGAAATATTTAGAAGATAATTCTTTAAATCCTCAATCTATAAGAGATTATGAACTCGAAAGATATAAAGCAAACCTTAATTATTTTTCGCTTTTTACGTCTTTAGAGGACAACAAGTACAGTGTGCAAGAAACTATTATAAACACTAAGGTTGCTTTGCTCGGAATTGGAGGATTGGGTAGCCAAATACTATATCATCTATCTGCATTAGGTTTTCATAACATTAATGCATTAGATTTTGACACTTTGGAATTAAGCAATTTTAACAGGCAATTGTTATATTCTGAAAAAGATATTAATAAATTAAAAACGGAACTAGCAAAGGAAAGAATATCGAGCTTTAATCCAAATGTTAATTTAAATGTTACTAATAAGCGTATAGAATGTGCTGAAGATGTAATGAAACATATTGAAGGCAGTGATTATGTAATTTGTGTGGCCGATAAACCAACCCTTCATATACAGGATTGGGTAAATGAAGCTGTAGTGAAGTTAGGAAAGCCGTTGGTTTCCGGCGGAGTCCTAAACACAAGGGGCAGATTTTATTCTATGTTACCTGGAAAAACTGGGTGTGTAGAGTGCCACAAACGAACCATAATAGAAAGTGATGTTATTGTTAATAAGCAACTTGATAGCATGCATCAAATAAATTTTCAAAGAAATAATGCTGCGATTAGCCCAAATGTAGCTATGTTAGCTGGTGCTATTGTAAATGAATTTTTAGGGTTGGTAACAGGTATTCAAACTCCAACATCATTAGGGAAAATGATGGAATTAAATTTCCTTACATATCAAACTTACCCTATTTCAGAGTGGAATAAGAAAGAGGATTGTCCAGTTTGCCATTCCGCACCTGTAACAGTAGGTAAATAATAATTATGGGAGGATAAATATTGAAATCTTATGAAGTATTAAAGAATAGAGATTTTTTATGCTTATTTTTAAGTGCCACAACAAGTAAGTTGGGCACGTCTTTTTTTCAAATCGCATTGCCTTTATTAGTATATGATTTGACTAAATCACCAAGTTTAATGGCATTAACATTTGTTTTAGAAATTACGCCTCAAGTATTATTTAGTTTGTTAGGCGGAGCCTTAGCTGATCGCATAAGTAAGAAATACATTTTATTAATAGGTGATATTTTATCAGCCATTTTAATTATTATCATACCTCTTGCAGCTTCAATAAACGTTTTAGATATATGGATTGTATATGTGGTAGCTTTTTTAATATCAGCTGTCAGTGCATTTTATCATCCAAGTTTTGAATCAGTCATACCAGAAATTTTAGAAGGTGAAAATTTAATACAGGGTAACTCTTTATTCAAGTTATCAGAGACAATTACAACCTTTGCAGGCCCTTCAATAGCAGGTATTTTAATTGCTTTGGTTGGAACTCATAACTTACTATATTTTAATTTTTTTACGTATTTTCTTTCTGGAATATTCATTAGCTTAATAACTAAGAAATATAAAAGCAAGAATCCAGTTAATAGTTCTATAATGAATTCGATAGCAGAAGGAGTTAAATACGTTATAAATACTAAAAAGATTTTGATAGGAACTATTCTCATATTCTTGATTAATGTGGGTTATGGTGCTATGGAAGCTTTATTTATGTTTCATCTAAAGGATAATTTGCATTTATCGGCACAGTATATTGGTTTAATATTTTCCCTACAAACTTTAGGTTCATTTGTAGCAATCTATGCTGCAAATAAACTAAATAAATTACCGCGAGGAAATATAATTATCTATTGTGGAGTGATAATAGGTTTAGGACAAACTATCCTTACTTTTTCAAACACTGCAGTTATTTTGTTGATATTATGTAGAATTGTAATTGTCGGTTCTGTAACATTATTGGCAATTAATTGGTTTACACTTAGACAAGAGATTGTACCATCAGCCTTATTGGGAAGAGTAATTAGCTCAACTCGTATGTTAGCTTTTTTAGCTTTACCAATTAGTGGAATGTTAGCAGGTGTTGCAGCTGAATATATTAGCGTCTCTTTAATTTTTATTTTAGCAGGTATCCTTACGATTGTGGCGTCTTTAATCGGTATTAAAACCTCTCTATTTGAGACCCAACAATCTATAGATCAACCTATTAATAGTAGCAACAAGTAGATAAGTACTTGGGTTGACTTGAAACATATTCATATTTATTGTATTCTTCTATAAGAACTTCATACTTGGAGTTTAAACAATAAGTAAGAACCCCTTTAGCATATGGTTAATAGGGGTTTTTACTTTTTAATCTAAATGTGTGTCTGATATACAAGCAAAAATCTTTTTTATTATCTTTCCCTTCGCTTTTTTAAATGGAATTTTTGAAGTTTAAATAATAAAAAACCTCTAAGATATTTACCTTAGAGGTTTTTTGTACCGAAAACAGGTTTTATGTTAACTTTAAAAGTGGATTATTAATCAGTGACTTCTTCTTCCACAATACTTATTATTCTATATAAAGCTAAAGATGTAGTCTCCACATCCGGAAAATGTTCAATATGGCCCGTTTCAATATTCTTCACTTGAAAATTCTTTAATTCTTTAGAATAACTGAGAGAAAAGGTATTATTTCCACTACAAAAGGTATGAGTGATTTCACTATCTTCATAACGTAATAAAGTTTCTAACATTTCTTTGATTTTTATTATTGTCATGTATTATTAAACCCCTTCCTCACTATTTACAGAAATTCTACAAATTAAAGTTTAAGTTATTTTAACATAGGGTATAAGTACAAGTTAGTACTTATAAAAACTGAAATAAAATTTTAACAATGAAATAAATTTGTAAAAAAACAAAAAAAGTAATTTTGTAAAGAGATTGGAGTGCTATAGGAGAAATACAACATAGTTAGCAATTCTAAATATATATGGTATAAAAGATGGATATAAAATACATGTTTTGAGGGTAAAAATAAAAAGAGTCTCATTTAAAATTGATATTTTGAAGAGGTAGGAGGTATCTAAAATTGAGTAGTGCATCTAGATTCAAAATGCGAATTTACAGCCCTCGGTGGGGACTTAAGGACCTCTATCATTTTAAAAAAACAAAAGGGGGTTGGACGTTTGAAAACTATAGATGTAAAGGGGAAGTAGATAAAGGAGGTAATCCTTTGTTCTATAAAGCACTTTCTTCTGATTCTATTTCCTATCCTGATCATCTAGAGGTTTCTATTTCTAGTGCCTGGGAGAAAGTTGACACGTTAAATAAAGCACAAGTTCAAAACATTTTTGATGAACTATCTGAATGGATATCGGCTAGCGAAAATGACCTTAATTAACCCTTTATCATGTTGAAAAAATGAGCACGAACATGGTATATCCAGGTTTAAAGATTCATTATAAAAGCTCTGTTGTTTTTGATCTAAAAACATATCTAGTGTCGTTAGTACAAAGAAGGAGGACTTTTCTTTATATACAAAGACTGAAAATAGATAATAATTCATTTAGGGATATTATTTAATTAATTAAGGATAACTATAATCAGCAAACAAATAAGGAGTGTATTCAAAATGGAGATTATTTATAATCAGAGAGAGAAAATGACCGATTTTATTAAAGATAACAAACAGAACTTCCAGGATAAACTCTTATCAGAGGCAGTTAACGTAGCCTCTAAGATTAATGACATTTTAGAAACGGGAAATATTGATCTTTTAAAAAATGCTCAAAAATTATCTCTATATGTCGTAGAACAAAAAGAAGAAGAACTCATTGCTTTCGCTCAGCAAGAAGGCGTAGCCTGGGCGGAGCACGCCTTAACTCTTGCCTTCAAACTAGAATGGGTACAGGCCATTAGGCGAACATTATGGCATTTTATCTATCAATATGATCGAATAAATGACTATTTTAATGGCCGTGAAGAATTTTTTGCCTTAGAGAAACGAATTAATGATAGGATTGATCAATTTCTTAACACTTTTCTCATTAGTTATTCCAAGTATAAAGATGAATTAATTGCCTCCCAAAGGGACTTAGTTGAACATCTATCGGTGCCCATTATACCACTTAGCCAATCCGTAGCTGTACTACCGTTGATCGGAATGATTGACCTCAATCGTATCCAAACGATTGAGGAGAAAGTATTGATGGGTATCTCAGATTTAAAGATTCAAACATTAATTATAGACTTGTCTGGAATTGCTAACATGGAGATGCATGTCATTGACCATTTACAAAAAATATTAACTGGCATTTCAATGATGGGATGTAAAGCTATTCTTACAGGTTTACGTGCTGACCTGGTGCGAACAATGATTCGCTCAGGAATCTCTTTTGAAGACAAGGCAGAAACAAAAGGGACGTTACAGCAAACATTAAAAGAATATCTAGAACTCCACCAAATGTAGGAGGAATAGGGGAGTTTACTCTACACACAGAAATGAAAATGAATTTATGAAATTAGAATCGTTTTTGAAAACATAAATCAGTATTCCGAAAAGCCCTATAGTAAGATATAAGGCTTTTTGTACCTGGAAAAGCCGTTATGGTAACTAAAATGTATGGAGTATACAGCTTTAAAACAGAAAAAATACTGCTCCCCTACAGTATTTTTTCTGTTACACATATCTTATGTTTAAGTGCTGATGTCTCACGACGTCTTAATTAGTTTTACGTATATTTAAAACTTTATTCGTTTTATCCTAACGTTCTAAGATCTTTTGCTAGATAAAGTGTTATCTTTTACATACATTTCATAATGTCCATTTATGTAACTAGATACCTTTAAATTTAGTAGAAGAGCTTTTAGGTTAACTATTTTTTCAGTATCTAATCCGCACTCTTTTGCTATATCTTCAATTCCTTTTTTACTAATTTGTATGTTACCTTCCAAATCGGTTACTGTGTCTTTACTGTACTGGAAAGGAACTTCATCTATAACTTCTGTAATTAATTGATCCTGCCCTTCACGCTCTAGTCTCCCTTTGACTGCAGCATGTTTTCCAATTAATACAGCCTGCTCTTTTATATCCGATAGAAGAATCATTAATCTAATTCGTTGATTCATTAGAATATGGTGTTTATCAAAAATAGAGATAATTTTGGTTTGATAATCATCCATGGTTGTGTGAAGTTGATGTTTTGCTTCTCTTATTACTTCTTCGCTATTTTTAATAAGTATCATACTTAAATTCTCTGCCCTCTCCGTATCATATATACTTTCATTATAATAACAAACTATAAAAAGGGAATGTCATTTTTCACTACTTATCACGATAAATAATGTATATAAACAAACATTATCATGGATTCATTAATCATTAACATTGATTGTAGGGAAATATACCGACTCATAGTTTTTAAAGATTTACACCAATAATAAGCGACCTCATTAATTTCAATTAGAATTATAAGGTCGCTTATAAGGTATGCTGATTCAATTTTTGTGTTTTTTCCGTTCTTTTATTGCAAAGCAATTGTTTTATCATTAAACTCTCGTCTCATTTTCAACATGTTTATCCATTGTATTGAGCACATAAATAAGGTAAGAATTTAGTTTGAATTGCTTCTCTTCAATAAAGTCAGCTAACATTAGAATGGTATTATTAGTCATTACAATTTACATTTTATCTCTTTCTCATGCATGATGACCATGATTATTCTTCTGTCCCATTTTGCGGATAATAAAGCTTACAATTAATACTAAAATAATCGATCCAATAATAGCTGGGATAATTGCAAATCCACCTACGACTGGTCCCCAATTACCTAAGATAAGTCCACCTAACCAGGCACCAATAAAACCAGCAATAATATTACCGATAATTCCACCAGGGACATCTCGGCCTGTAATTAAACTAGCAAGCCAACCAATAATCCCTCCAACAATTAGCATCCATAGTATTTTCATTAAGAATCGTCTCCTTATTAAAAGATTTAGTTGACTTTACCCCTAAATGAGACGAATTAATCGTGGGATTTTTTTCTTGTTTAGAGACTTTTCTCTCAATTAAGTAGAAAATTTCACACAGATTTCTTTAAATAGTTACCAAGCGCTATTCCTATTCACCATATGAATTTCCTAAACAAAAATACGCCATATATCATAAATTTATTTGCTCCTATGAGTCGTGTAATTCGTTTTATGATATCTTAGTGATCTCCTTTTTATTTCATTCAAGTGATAAGAACCTATTCTTTTATATAAAAAAGAGAAAAACAATCCGGTTTAGAGATCAATTGTTTTCTCGACAAATATATAGCTTCTACTATCTAGATATTCTTTTTTTACATCCATCTTTAAGTGCTTTTTTTAGAAATACTATCTGATTGTATAACTCGTTCTTAGTAGGTAGATGTCTACACTTATCATAATCCGCAATTAAACATTTAATCTCCCTATGGAATAGGAAACGTTCATAGTTATCGAGCATGTCCTCCCCTCCTGGTGTTATTTCTTTTACATTACCCTTTCGACACATAATGACACTTGATTTCTGATAATAGCGATTATGTAAAATATTATATGAACTAAATTACTCTTAATCCTTAAACAATAGTTAACGTATTTTAGTGAAAATAGTTTTATTTATTATACTTGTGTAGAAAAACATAGTAAATAACATCTTATCCTGTAGGATTAACAGTCTCCCATTGATTTTATTAAAGATACCACTCTCCATACCTTCATTAATTGGCCCTTTACATAAAGAAAGAGCGTAATTCTTGCTGTAGAATTGCGCCCTTTCGCTGAATAACAATTATGTTTCTTAGATTATATCTTTCCAATAGATCCAAGCGTTTATCAACCCCTACCGCGGAACCGTTTGATCGCTTCTTCGGTCACCGGCTCGAAGAGGTTAACGAGGTTGCCGTCGGGATCACGGAACAACACAGCACGGTTCCCCCACGGCATCATGGTCGGTTCCTTTACCCACTCGTTGACAAACGGTTTCAAGCGCTCGTATTCGGCATCGACATCGTGGACGCGGAACTCGATGATGACAGTGTGATTGTCGGCCGCCACTGCGGAACCGGCGCCGAACAGTGGCACCGTCTGGGAGTGGCCGATCGCCAGGGTGCACGATGGCACAACGAGTTCGGCAAAGACAGGCACGGGGCGTTCCGCCGAAACACCCATGACTTTCTCATAGAACTTGACAAGACGATCCACGTCGTCGGTAATGATGCGTACAGAAGCAAAATTCATAAGATACCATCCTTCCTATAATAAATGATACAATGTCGTATCAGATCATTTTGGGCCAGAACTAGCAAAGCTTCAGTAAGGGGCAATGTAGCTGTAAAAAATAGGTTACAAAAGTTCCAAGGACGATCATTTTCGGAACAATTCACTTAATGCTGTAAGAGAAAGAAGGACTTTTACACCACTAAAATCAATGGTGTTCCTTTTCCATTTTAATTTTCGGAACTTTTCCTTTCCTTAAGCATCAAACAGCCCATTTGAAGGCTTGTTTTTTCCATTTCTAAGTAACCTACGTTACGAGTTAACCGACGTTCGCTGGTTCTACCCCGTGGTGTATATTTTCCGTAAAGGCACGATTTAATCAGAAACTGAACCATTTGGTTCTACGACCATCCTTCCATGCCTTGCTGCTGCTCAATTGATTCATAGTGAAATGAATTAATTCCTGTGGATGTTGATTGGCGGTGTCCCACAACCGATGCAAGACATACTTCGCATTTATCTCTCACCCCTTTATATTTACTTACTCCAATTATAAAATAACGCTACTGACAACTGTATGTCAGTAGCGTTTTAACATTTTTTTTGTTTCCTCACGAATCCGATTTCGGAATGATTCAGGCTCCAATACAATCACACCTGCTCCCCAGCCAAGCACCCATTGCAACAATTCGTCCAGTTGATGAACGCGTAAAACCACATGCAATCCATCTTGATGCTCTTCCATATCCTCCATGTAATGATAGTTCGATTCCTTCACCTTATCCACGATGTCATGGTTAAATCGAAGGCGAACTAGCAAGTGCCGATCATCCGGAGGAGTATACTCCCTTAAGTTAAAATGCGCCGGTAGTTCGAATCGTTCTTCCAGATTGATAAGTTCCGTCATTCGGGACAAGCGAAAATGGCGAATTTCTTGGCGCAGATCACACCGAGCCACGAGCATCCACGAACCTTGAACGAGCACCAATCCATAGGGAGCAACCGTACGAACACTATGGCGATTACCTTCGGAATCTGCAAGCCTTTTTGCATAATGAAAGCTGATCTTTTGCACGTCTAATATCGCTCGACGAATCTTTTCTAGATATTCCTTTTCTTTTGACTGCCTGACCTGTTTATCAGAAATGAGCAAACGCATAGCCTTGCGTACACGAGATGTTTCATTGCGAATGCTCTCCGGTAGAATGGCCTCAATTTTGCCGCGGGCAGCTTGAGCTCTGACACGATAATCGTCATCAAATCGTTGTTCGATAAAGTCCGTTCCAATCAGCAAGCTCACGGCTTCTGGTACCGTGAAACCGACCGGCGGGAGGAAATAGCCTTCCATCAGGGAATATCCTGTCCCAGGGGCTCCTATGATCGGCACGCCCACTTCACTCAGCGCCTGAATGTCGCGGTAGATGGTCCGCACGCTTGTTTCAAATAGGGTCGCCAAATCTTCGGCCCGTACAACTTCTTTACGTTGCAGCTCCAGTACGATGGCTAACAAACGGTCTGTTTTGTTCATTGGTTGCCCCCCTTTAATGTTTATTGCAAAATAAAAAGCCACCTCTTGAGTGTGCAGCACTAGAGATGGCTTTTTATTTTGGTGTACATGTATAACAAAAAAATCGATTCAAATAAATATTAGCACATTTTTTCCATATAGACTACATTTTTCCGTACGAACACACGTATAAAAGGTGCACTTTTTATACCTCCTCCTACTTGGGTATCGGGTAAATGTAGTCATATCAAGGATGGGAAAAAAACTGCATAATTCATAATAGAGACCCTTTTGAAATCCCTTGTCGCTAAAAGGGATTTCTTTCTGTTTGGTTCCTTTAATACGTTTTATGTTAACTAAGGGTGTATACGATATAGAAATATTTTCCTCATCCTATGATAAAATTAAAATGCTTATTTAGAGTAAATAAAGGGGATGTCTTATGATTAAAGGATTATATGAATCACATGTGCCAGTCAGCAACCTTGAGGAGTCAATTTTTTTTTATGAATCCTTAGGTTTAAAACTATATAAAAAGTATGACTCCATTGCTTTTTTCTGGATTGTAGAAGGTCAAAGTTGGTTAGGTTTATGGGAAGGCGATGAATATCAGACTAAATACCATCCTTCACTTCGACATATAGCATTCCAAATTGATATGGATGATTTAGAACAATCAATAGAATGGTTAAAGAGTAAAGGAATTAATCCAAGAAAAAGTTTTGATATGGAGCCAATAGAACCAATAGTACTCCCTGATCAAGCACATGCAGTTGTATATTTTGATGATCCTGATAAGAATAGCTTAGAATTGATTTCCAGATTGCCAGTACAATTGGAAACGAACAATAAAATGTATTTCAGTGAATGGAAAGCGATTGTAAAGAACTTATAAGTTGATATTTCAGTGGCAGTGATTATGGTATGCGTGAATATTAGGGGAAAATCAATAAGGAGGAATCGTAATGGAGAAGACTGATTATTTGGAGTTAGTTCACATTTCAGATGAACATTGGGATAGATTAAATTCTTTTGAACTGCCTAAAGAACAGGGACAATTCACTTCGTTACCAAATAGATTTAAGGAAGTAGCAGAAGGCCAGTATCGAATTGTTATACTTAATAATATGGAACCAATAGGCTTTTTTATATTACACTCAACTGACCGAGTGAAAAATTACTCGGATAATCAAAATGCTATATTACTAACTTCACTATCAATCGATCAAGTGAAACAAGGCAAAGGTTTAGCAAAGAATTCTATGCTATTACTAAGCGAATTTGTTTTAAATGAATTTCCTAACTGTAATGAAATTGTTTTAGCTGTTAATCATAAAAATATTGCAGCTCAACAGCTATACAAAAAAGTTGGATTTCAAGATACAGGTAAGAGAAGATTTGGTCCAATTGGTGAACAGTTTATAATGAATTTAATATTGTAAGCTACATAACAGCAAAAAGTTAGAAATACGAATATTTAAATGTCTATAAGATCCCTCCCTTTTGTTTTAGTGGAGGGATCTATGGTTACTAGAACGTGTTATATGTTAAGTAGTTTTTTGAAGATAAATAGAATTCAATTCATACACTATTAGGTGAGAATATTTATTCTAACGTATCTATGGTTAAATTTAAACTAAGAAGTGCTTGTTCGAGGTTTGATTTTACAGTTATTTTACTAAAATCAATTCCAAGTTGTATCATGGTCTGAGCGACTTCAGGGCGAATACCAATTAACATTGTTTTTACCCCAAGTAAATCTAATGCCTCAATGATTTTAAAAATTTGATGAGCAACCATAGTGTCCACAAT
The DNA here is from genome assembly GCF_042787905.1 of Priestia sp. YIM B13551. Taxonomy (NCBI): domain Bacteria; kingdom Bacillati; phylum Bacillota; class Bacilli; order Caryophanales; family Bacillaceae; genus Priestia; species Priestia sp. YIM B13551. Next base: position 368 of record NZ_JBHZOX010000010.1, on the reverse strand, counting down.
CATAACACCAGAGAGATCAAATAAAAGGTGAGATAATTTCAATTCATTTGCTTTCTTCAACGTTTCGTCTAGTAAGAGGGTGGCTCTTTCTGTATCTACCTCTCCAATTAGAGGGAGTATGGCAATTCCCTTTGTGATAGGGACCATAGGTACAGATAATTCAAGGAAGGCATTCTTTGCTTTTTTTAATGTTTCATGATGGAAATTAACATAAGTCAAACTAAAAGCATAAACAGCTTTATCTAATAAAGGATCAATAATCGAGCTTAATTCAAATACAGTGTCTATCGGCATGTTGTATTTTTTTATTTCTTCTTTAAGTACTTCCCATATAAATTTCCGGTAATAACTTGTGGTCTCTAAAGCCT